>NZ_JADGHT010000439.1 GCF_019683755.1 Thermogemmatispora sp.
GAGAACGACTGTGCCCACGGCTTCATCGATATGGCTATGGCCTGGATGGACCAGAACAACATTGGCTATCTAGCCTGGGCCTGGGACACATACAATTGTTGGAGCTTCCCTTCGCTCATTACCGACTACAACGGTACACCGACACCTTACGGGCAGGGCTTGCTGAACCATCTGACGGACCTAGCCAACGGCGTCACTCCGACGCCGACGCCCACGCCCGTGCCCGGCCACTACTGCGCCGTCCACTATAGCGCCAGCTACTGGACGGGCGGTATGACCGCCAACATCACGATCACCAACATCAGCAACGCTGCCATTGTTGGCTGGACCCTGGTCTTTACCTTCCCGGGCGACCAGCAGGTTACGGCGGGCTGGAGCGCCACCTGGAGCCAGCAGGGTCAGCAAGTAACGGCTCGCGACGTGGGCTACAACGATGTCATCGCCGCCGGTGGCTCTGTCTCAATCGGCTTTAATGGCACCTGGACGAGCAATCACACCGATCCGACGGTCTTCACCCTGAACGGCGTGACCTGCAATACGGTCTAGCTGGGGGGTGAGCCAGCGTTAGGGAGCGATGACAACGCCAGTGCAGCAATACCTTACCTGACTAGCGCGTGACGGGCACTGAGCTGGGCCAGGCCTGCTTGACCTGCCCCCGCCAGTGATCTGGGCGAGCAGCTAGCCTGCTCGTCTGGTAGAACAGGCCCGGCAAGGTACGGCCAGGCCTGACTCGGCTCACCGCCTGTTCACATAAATCCAGCACCTACCCAGGGCAGAGATTATACACAACCGAACAAACCAAACAAGGAGAGTCCTCAGGAGAAAGGAACACAGGCTATGCTCAGGAAACAACTCAAGAACCTGTGCGCCGGCCTGGCGCTCATGGCGCTCATCACTGCCTTGACACTGAGCGCTGTTGTTCAAGGGCGCCCGGCCTATGCGGCTTCAAGCGTGACCATCAATGGCGGGACGACCTATCAGACTATTGATGGCTTTGGCGTCTCTGAAGCCTTCGGCCAAGCCCAGGCCATGATCAATGCTGGCTCCACGCTTGAGAGACAGATGCTCGACCTGCTGTTCAGTCCCACAACCGGGGCCGGGCTGACCATTCTACGCAACTTGATCCCTTCTGACAGCAGCCATACGATTGAGCCGAACAGTCCTGGCAGCCCAACGGCCACACCGCAGTACGTGCCCATCGGGACCGATTGGGGCCAGTTGCCTCTGACCCAGCAAGTGATTCAGAACTACGGCGTAACCCGCATTTATGCTGACGCCTGGAGCGCTCCCGGCTTCATGAAGACCAACGGCTCTGAAAGCAACGGTGGTACCCTCTGCGGCGCACCCGGTGCTACCTGCAGCTCAGGCGATTGGCGCCAGGCTTACGCTAACTACCTGGTACAGTACATTAAGGACTACCAGGCGGCGGGCGTTACCATCACCGATGTGGGCTTTGTGAACGAGCCGAATTTGACCACCTCCTACTCCAGCATGGTGATGAACCCAACGCAGACCGCCGACTTTGCTAAGATTCTGGGGCCAACACTGGCTAACGCTGGCCTGTCAACGCGCATTGTCTGCTGCGATGCCGAGGGGTGGGATCTGGCTCCCAGCTATACCAGCGCCATTGTTAACGACGCGACCGCTAATTCCTACGTCAAGATTATCTCCAGCCACGGCTATACCGCCGCACCGACTTCGCCGCTTAACTCGAACGGTAAGCCGGTCTGGGAAACCGAGTGGTCGACGTTCGATAGCTTCGACGCGGCCTGGGACGATGGCAGCGATGCCTCGGGTCTCACTTGGGCCCAGCATATCCACGTTGGGCTGACCTCGGCGAACCTGAGCGCCTTCTTCTACTGGTGGGGTGTGGCCAGCACTTCGGTGTCGACCGATAACCAGGGCCTGATCCAGCTCAACGGTTCGACTATCACGCCGTCAAAGCGCCTGTGGGCCTTCGCTAACTACAGCCGCTTCATCCGGCCCGGCGCGGTGCGCATCGGTGCCAGCAGCTCTGATAGCAATCTGTTGGTCTCGGCCTACCGCAACACGAATGGCACGCTAGCCATTGTGGTCATCAATCTGTCGAGCAGCAGCACAGCGGCGACCTTCTCGCTGCAGAATACGAATGTGGCCAACGGGGCGACGGTGACCCCCTATCTGACGAACAATAACAACAACACGGCGGCTCAAGCCACGCTGACAGTGAGCAGTGGCTCCTTCAGCGCGACCGTGCCTGCGCGCTCGCTGGTGACCTATGTCATTCCGGCTGGCACTGGAGGCGGTACTCCGGCACCCACCCCAACACCTTCGCCGACGCCGGCGCCGTCGCCCAGCCCAACGGCGACACCTTCACCGACACCGGCTCCTACTAGCACGCCTTCGCCTACTCCTACCCCAACACCAGGAGCGGCCTGCCAGGTCCACTATAGCATCGTCAGCCAGTGGCCGGGCGGCTTCCAGGGCAGCATTACCATCACCAATACCGGGAGCAGCCCTATTAACGGCTGGACTCTGCGTTTCAGCTTCACGGCTGGTCAGCAGATCACCCAGCTCTGGAACGGTAGCTACACGCAGCAAGGTGCTCAGGTGACGATCACGAATGCCTCCTACAATGCCCAGATCCCGGCGGGCGCTACTCTGGGCGCTTCACCAGGCTTCCTGGCTACCTGGAATGGTAGCAATCCCGCGCCGACTTCGTTCACATTGAATGGCGCTACTTGCAGCGTCGTCTAGAGCGCGGCGAGCTGGGATGAGGTGAGGTGACAAGGACAAAGGACACCTCGCCTCTCCAGCTCGCCCTATGGCAAGCATTTCCTTTGAGGAAAGGAGGCAAGAGCTACGTACTGAGCCGGAGCCAAGTTCGTGGTGGCCGCCGGAGTGGCCAGGCTGTCTGCCTCGTTTGCTCAGGCGTGTCAGCCTGGCGCTCCGCGCTGCCCACTCATCTTCTCTGCTGAAAACGTGAGGCCTTTTCTGCTGAAGAGCGCCGGATAGGTCCCTGGCGGATCTGCCCGGCGCCTCTTTCTTTCGGCTCTAGTATGACACGAATGCGGTCTTGACACAGACGCACATCTCCCCCATAGTTTCCCCAGAGAGCAATGCAACCCGCAATTGGCCCGTCCCGCAACCAGGCAGCAAGAGAGCGAGCCAGGATCTCTGCCCGCCGATCGCTAGGCGACGCTCTGGACTTCCTGAAGACGCTGCCCTCAGAAAGCATTGCCTTGGTCATTACTTCTCCACCTTACAACCTGGGCAAGGAGTATGAGACGCGCAAAGATGTCCTGGCATACTTGCAAGAGCAAGAAGCCGTCATCGATGAAATCGTT
>NZ_JADGHT010000440.1 GCF_019683755.1 Thermogemmatispora sp.
CTGCCCTGCTCGACTACACCCACGCAGGCCGGTAGGCTGGCGCCGCCCTGTCTGTGGCGGCGCTTTTTCCCCCTTGCGTATTGTTGATTTTATAGATAAACTAAATCATGTAATGAGTTGTCGGAGCGCCGACGGGCCTGGCGTTGAGCAGCGAGCGAGCTGTAGACTTGCCCGCCGGCCAGGTAAGGCAGCCAGAGGAGAGCAAACGATGAGTGCAGAAGAACAGCGGCACGAACATGCCCACGAACATGCCCACGAACACGCCCACGAACACGCATACCAGCACGTAGCTGGGCAGCACCATGAGCATGAGCATCATGAGCATAATGGGGCTGCCTGTGGGCCGGGCTACGCCTCGCCTGAAGAAGCCATCAGGGGGCCACGGGAGAAGGTGCTTTATGCCATTGCGCTGCATGTTGGGACCGACGTGGAGGCCCCCGACTACCTGGCGACCATCGACGTTGATCCCAGCTCGCCCACCTACTCGCAGGTGATCCACCGCACCGTGATGCCCTACGTCGGCGACGAGCTGCACCACTTCGGCTGGAACGCCTGTAGCTCCTGCCACGGCGACGCCCATAAATCGCGGCGCTTCCTGGTTATTCCGGGCAATCGCTCCAGCCGCATCTACATTGTTGACACACAGGACGAGCGTGCGCCCAAGCTCCACAAGGTGATCGAGCCGGAGGAGATCAAGGCCAAGACCAATCTCAGCGCCCCGCACACTGTGCACTGTCTGCCCGATGGTCATGTCATGATCTCGATGCTGGGAGATGCTGAGGGCAATGGGCCTGGCGGCTTCCTACTGCTGGACGAGGAGTTTCGCATTGCTGGGCGCTGGGAGCACAAGGCCGACGGCATGCGCTTCAACTACGACTTCTGGTACCAGCCACGCCATAATGTCATGGTTAGCAGCGAGTGGGGGGCGCCGAAGACCTACTTCGATGGCTTTAAGCTGGAGGATGTGCAGGCTGGCAAGTACGGGCGCCAGATCCATTTCTGGGACTGGCAGCGCCATGAGATTGTCCAGAGCGTCGACCTCGGCGAAAAGGGCCTGATCCCGTTGGAGGTGCGTTTCCATCACAATCCTGACAGCACACATGGCTTTGTTGGTGCCGCTCTCAGCAGCGTCATCTGGCACTGGGAACGCCTCAACGGGAGCTGGCAGGTGCAGCCGGTTATTGAGGTCCCCTCAGTTGAGCTGGAAGGCTGGCCTTTCCCGGTTCCTTCGCTCATCACCGATCTGCTGGTCTCGATGGACGACCGCTATCTCTATTTTTCGAACTGGCTGCACGGTGACATCCGCCAGTACGACATTAGCGACCCAGCCCATCCACGTCTGACCGGCCAGGTCTGGTGCGGTGGTCTGCTCGGGAAGGCCCAGCCGGTTAAGGGTCATGAGCTGGTCGGTGGCCCGCAGATGTTGCAGCTCAGCCTTGACGGGCGCCGGCTCTATGTGACCAACTCGCTCTATAGTAGCTGGGATAATCAGTTTTATCCAGAGCTGGCTAAGCGTGGCTCCTACCTGCTTCAGATCGACTGCGATCCCGAGCACGGCGGCATGAAGATCAACGAGATCCTCTATGTCGACTTCGGCCAAGAGCCAGCGGGGCCAGCGCGCGCGCATGAAATGCGCTATCCTGGCGGTGACTGCACTTCAGACATTTGGATCTAATTCTTGCAGCTTCGCTCGGTTGCCGAGGCGAGTGTCCTTTCTTCTTTCCCTCTCTCTGTGCAGGACTGCCCAGGGGCGGATGGGGGACTTGCTCCAGGTCATCCGCTCCTGGCAGAACCTTGCTTTTCTTCCCCTCGCTCCCTTGTGCTGTCGGCCCTGCCCTAGTGGAGCTCGCGCCAGAGCGAGGCGGCCAGGATTATTGGTAAGGCGACCACCAGCAGCACAGCATGGAGCGGCTGCATACCCGTCGGCAGGAGCAAAAGGAGGACAAAGAGCAGGACGACACCGCTCAGAATGATAGGGTCGCCGACAAGAAACAGGTAGAGGGCTTTGAGCGGCTTGAGCAGTCGCGAGAGCATCAGTCTCCCCCCTTTCCAGGTAAGCTGGTGGGGCCGAGGTCGAGAGCGGCGCGCCGCCGGGCCAGGCTCTTGAGCCAGAGGACGAGCAGGGCCGAACAGAGCAAATAGAAGGCGGCTAGAATCAACAGGAAGGCATCAGCCAGCGGCCAACTGAGACCCAGACCCTCGCCTCCCCAGAAGGTGCCAAAGGTCGTGAGCATGATCCCGACCAGGAACTTGAGCGTGTTCTCAGGCACCTGCTTCAGAGGAGCCTGGAGCAGCAGCCCGATCAGGACGACTAGTAGCCCGGCAGCCGCGGCTCCAAGGGAGGCTGTGCCCAGAGCGCAGCCAGCGCTGCAGTTGGGGGTGATGGCGCTGCTGCCAAAGGAGATCACGATAAAGGCTACCTCTAAGCCCTCTAGCAGAACTGTTTTGTAAGAGAGGGCTACCCCAAATGGCTCTAGACGTGGACGTGGACGCTCTCCGCGCGCTCGCAAGGCGGCCATCTGTTCTTCAAAAATGGCTTCTTCGTCGTGCAGCGGCTTGAGGCCACTGTAGCGTAGGAGAGCTTTCTTGAGCCACTTGAGGCCGAAGAGAATGAGCAGGATGCCAATCACCAGACGTAGCAGGCTGAGTGGAATCCAGTAGACGAGCGCCACACCCAAAGCAGCTACCAGCAGAGCCAGTGTGGCTCCAGCCCCCACAACGCCGGCTAGCGCGCTGCGCCAGTTGATCGTCAATCCCACAACGAGCACAATAGTGAAGGCTTCAACAAATTCGACCGCTGAGGCTAAAAAGGCAGCGGTCAGAATTGCCCAGGCCATAGGCCTTTCTTCCCCTTCTTTCTAGCAACAGATGTGAGTCTCTCTTCCAGCCGATACTGACTCCCAAGGCTCAGTACTAGATAAATCTGCCTCAAAGAGGCTGGATACTCTTTTTTTGTGAGGGATGAGTGGACGAGAGAGCGGCTTTTTCTCTTGATTATAGGCATGATATGATTGTGCTGGCAAGCATGAGGATGAGCAATTGTAGTAGACGCAACCTGTGACGTTATGTTATCATTGAAAAGCCTGTATCCATTCATCTGATGGAGTGATCGATCTCTCGTAAGAAGCTGGAAAGGAGCTTAGACCAATGAGTTGGGAACCTCATCAGGAGGGGCAAGCGCCACAGCAGCCCACCCCGCCGCCTGATCCTTACGGCGCGCCTTCTTCCCCCACACCGCCATCTCATCCTTATGGGCCGCCGGTCAATCCCTATGGTCCTCCACCTGCGATGGACCCCTATGGCC
>NZ_JADGHT010000055.1 GCF_019683755.1 Thermogemmatispora sp.
TTGTTTATAAGAGACAGCCGCTATCCAGTTGCAGAAAAAGTCCGACGAGTGACTACGTGGGTGGGCGGCAGTAGGTGGGGGGCTATGAGGTGGGCCACAAGCAGGGTATGGCCGCCGCAAAGTAGGCCGGGCATACCTGGCCCAATGGCTAGGAGCCGGTGGATCGCATTGCTGATCTCCTGCCCTTTGCCTGTCACCAAAAACGCCACTCACCTGCTCTGTAGTTGTCAGCACGGGACTAGTCAGCTGGCAAGGGGAACAGTGAAGCCCCTTGCCGCTGCGGCAGGAAGCCATCTCTGCCAGTGATGGGCTGAAGACGCACATGTTACGCGGGTCGCTGAGGACCTCTCTCAGCGGCCCGTTTTGTCTTGGGCCGCGCCGGCCCATCCCTCTGCGCCGTTCCTCGCTGCCACCGTTGCCAGCTCTCCCCAGGCCATGTCTCACGGCCTCCTGCGCTGCGGCTCTGATGCTCCTATTGACAAACAGTGCTCTGTATCGTATGTTAATTAATAGTTACTATAGTTGATCCATTATGTCAACTTTGAGGACTGAGGTATGGCGACCGAGCAAGAGCATCAGACCCCTGCTTCCGCAGGCAACAACCTTCTGAGCCTGGGAGTCGGCGGTGGCAGCAAGGTAGAGCGCATCAAGGCTGAGAGCCGCTATTTGCGTGGGGAGATTGCCGAGGAGCTGGCTCAGGACACCACGCACTTCAGCGAGGCGCAGGTCCAGCTTATCAAATTCCACGGCATTTATCAGCAGGAGAACCGTGACCTGCGTCAGGCGCGCAAGGCCGCGGGTGAGGAAAAGGCTTATCAATTCATGGTCCGCTCGCGTATTCCGGGGGGCGCATTGACCGCCGAGCAATATCTGGTCGAAGATGATCTAGCGGGCCGCTATGCCAATGGAACCCTTCGTTTCACGACGCGCCAGGGCATTCAGCTTCACGGTGTCTTGAAGCACAATCTACGGGCGACGATTCGCGCCATCAACGAGGCCCTGCTCTCGACGCTGGCGGCCTGTGGCGATGTGAACCGCAATGTGATGGCCTGTCCGGCGCCGGCGCGCAACCGGGCCCAGGCTCAGGTCCAGGAAGTGGCGCGGCAGATCGCACGTCACCTGGCGCCGCGCAGTCGCGCCTATCACGAGATCTGGATCGATGGGCAGCATGTCCATACCGTGGGCACGCCGGAGGAAGAGGAGGTAGAGCCGATCTACGGACCGACCTATTTGCCGCGCAAGTTCAAGATTGGCGTTGCCTTCCCAGGTGATAACTGTATCGACGTCTATACCCAGGATATTGGGCTGGTGGCGGAGCTGGATGATGGCGGCGAGCTAGCCGGCTTTACGGTATTGGTCGGTGGTGGCATGGGGATGACCCACGGCAAAGCTGATACCTATCCGCGTCTGGGGACGCCGCTCTGCTTTGTGCCGGCGGCTGAGGCTCTAGCGGTGGTGGAGACGATTGTGACCATCCAGCGTGACTATGGCGATCGCCAGAACCGCAAGCATGCGCGCATGAAATATGTGGTTGAGGAGCGTGGCATCGAGTGGTTCCGGGCTGAACTAGAGCGTCGCCTGGGGAGGGCGGTCGCAGATCCCCATCCCCTCCACTGGGAGGGAGTGGATGACCACCTGGGCTGGCATGAGCAGGGAGATGGGCGCTGGTTCCTGGGGATTTATGTAGAGAATGGGCGCGTGCGCGATACGGAGTCCTGCCAGTTGCGCACCGGCCTGCGGCGAGCGATCGAGACCTTCCGCCCGGGTATCCGTTTAACCGGACAGCAGAATATCCTGCTGACCGATCTGACGGCGGAGCAGCGTGAGCCGCTGGAGGCTTTGCTGCGCGAGCATGGTATTGAGACGGACCCCACAAAGCTGGGAGTGAAGCGCTATGCCATTGCCTGCCCGGCCTTGCCGACCTGTGGCCTGGCGGTGGCCGAGGCGGAACGCGCTTTGCCTGGTGTGGTGCGCGAGATTGGGCGTCAGATGGAGGAGCTGGGCTTGGCCGGTGAGCGTCTCAGTCTGCGTATGAGTGGCTGCCCCAATGGGTGCGCTCGTCCCTATATGGGCGACATTGGCTTTGTGGGCCGCTCGAAGGATCTCTACAACATCTACGTGGGCGGCGATTGGGAAAATACGCGTCTGACGACGCTCTACGCCGCCTCGGTACCGCTGCGGGAGATCCCGGCCAGGATTCGCCCGTTGTTGTTGCTCTGGCGCGATGAGCGTGCTCCCGGTGAGACCTTTGGCGACTACTGCCATCGCGTTGGGGTGGAGTATCTGCGTCAGCGGGCGCAGGCCCTCAGCGAGCGCGAGCTGAGTGGCTTGCATTGAGAGAGTCGAGAGAAAAGGCGCGCCTGCTGCTCTTTCACGGGAAGCAGGCGCGCTGTTTATAGAGGCCAGGTGAGGACTGGAAGGTGTGGTCAGACATGAGGGGGGACCTGGCGACTTCGCTGACTGAGCAGTTATCTGTCAGTAAGTGAGCGAGTGAGAGAGCTGAGAGAGCAGAGAGGAACGGCGATTACGATGCCGCACTATTACCCGATTATGCTTGATGTGCGCGATCGGCGCGTGGTGGTGATCGGGGGGGATCGCATCGCGGCGGAGAAGGTCCAGGCCTTTGCCGCCTGTGGGGCCCAGGTATGTGTGATTGCTCCTGAGTGCTGCGCTGAGCTAGAGCAGCTAGTCCAGAAACTAGGCCCGCAGGTAGAGCTGTGGCGGCGCACCTATCAGCCGGGCGACCTGGAAGGGGCTTTTGTGGTCATTGCGACAACGCGCGCGCCGGAGCTAGTGGAAGCTATCTGGAACGAGGCCCAGCAGCGTGGGCAGTTGCTCAACATCGTGGATCTGCCCGAGCGCTGCAATTTTATTACGCCCTCGATTCTACGCCGTGATCAGTTGACGGTGGCTGTCTCCACGGAAGGAGCAAGCCCGGGCCTGGCGAAGTTGATCCGTCAGGAACTGGAGCAGCACTTTCCTCCGGCCTATGGTACCTTCCTGCGCCTGGCGGCTGAGGCACGGGCCCTGCTGCGGGCCCAGGGTGTAACCTATGAGCAGCGCGATGCCTTTTTCCAGGAGTTCTACCGTTCGTCGGTCCTGGCTCACCTGGAGGCTGGCGCCGAGAGAGAGGCCCGCGCTCTCATAGGGGGACTGTTGCGCAAGTATGGCGTGGAGGTACCTCAGTCCTTCAGTGATAATGAAGCCGAGGCCGCCGATGGGCATCCGCAGGCCTCGTAGTCTGAGGAAGGAGGCAGATGGATGAATGAGGAGCTGGATCTGCAGGGGGCGACCCTGGAGCGGGGTAAGGTCTATCTGGTGGGGGCTGGTCCTGGCGCGCCTGATCTGATCACCTTGAAGGGCTTGCGTTGCCTGCGGGCTGCCGATGTGGTGCTCTACGATCGCCTGGTCGCGCCCGAGCTGCTGGCGGAGGCGCGAGCTGGGGCGGAGCTGATCTTTGCGGGGAAAAGTCCGGGCTGTCACCAAATGTCTCAAGTGGAGATCAATCGCCTCTTGATCGAGCATGCACGCCGTGGGGCCCTGGTGGTGCGTCTGAAGGGAGGTGATCCCTTTGTCTTTGGGCGCGGTGGCGAAGAGGCCGAGGCGCTGGCGCAGGCTGGTATTCCTTTCGAAGTGGTGCCAGGAGTGAGCGCGGCGCTAGCCGTGCCGGCCTACGCTGGGGTGCCAGTGACCCACCGGGGCCTGGCCTCACTGGTGACCATTGTCACCGGTCATAAGGAGCGTGGTCATGAGGCGAGCGCTGTGGACTGGCAGGCTCTGGCGCGTATTAGGGGAACGCTGGTGATTCTGATGGGGGTTAGGACGCTGCCGCAGATTGCGGCTGAGCTGCAGGCTGGGGGATTGGACCCGGCTACGCCGGCCCTGGTTGTGGAGTGGGGAACGTTGCCGCGGCAACGCGCGGTTCAGGGACGGTTGGCTGAAATCGCAGAGCGGGCAGCTCAGGCTGGCCTGGGGGCACCGGCGGTGGTTGTCATCGGTGAGGTAGTGCGCCTGCGCGAGGCGCTGGCCTGGTTCCGTGCTGAGGGAACGGCTCCCCTTGCTGCCGCTGACCCGTATGCTATAATGGCCGACGAGTAGAGCCGGCAGACTTGCCGGAAGGGAGAAGACAGGGCGGCGTTGCCGCAATCCCGAAAACTGGCCAGTGTCAATGTCTGTACACTATCCACAGGTGCGCTTGAAGCCGCAGCGCGAGGAGCCGCTGCTCAACGGTCATCTCTGGATCTTCTCGGGAGCCTTGCAGCAGGTACCACACGAGGTCGAGCCTGGGGGACTGGTTGAGGTGCGCTCGGCCTCGGGGCAGTTCCTCGGGCGCGGCTATTATCATCCCCGTACCGATATTGCGATCCGTCTACTGACGCGGCGCGAGGAGCCGATCGATGCCGCTCTGCTGCGCCGGCGCATCCGTCGCGCCCAGGAGCTGCGGCGCGTCTTCGACCCCGCTGTGACTAATATCTATCGGCTGGTCCACTCTGAGGGCGATGGCCTGCCTGGTTTGATCGTTGATCGCTACGCTGAAGTGTTGGTGGCCCAGGTGCATACGCTCGGGATGGAGCGTCTCTTCCCCCTCCTGGTGGAGCCACTGCTTGAAGAAACAGGGGCACGTGGCCTGCTGCTGCGGAACGACAGCCAGGCGCGGCGCCGTGAGGGACTGGCCCTAGAGGAGCCACGCCTGCTGGCTGGTGAGGTGCCGCCAGAGGTCGAAGGACGCGAAAACGGCCTGCGCTATCTGATCGATCCCTGGCGCGGGCAAAAAACTGGCTTTTTTCTTGATCAGCGCGACAAGCGCGCCGCACTGGCGAAGTATGTGCGGGCGGTCGTGGCCGAGCTTGCGCCTGGGGATGTGGCGCGCGTGCTCAATTGTTTCGCCTATACTGGTGGCTTCTCGCTGGTGGCCGCCTTAGCCGATGAGCGGGTGCGGGTGACCAGCGTCGACAGCTCTCAGCCAGCGATGGCGGCGGCGCGGCGCCACTTTGCGCTCAACGGGCTGGATGCCAGCCGGCATGCCTTTGTTGTCGCCGACGTCTTTGCCTATCTGGAGGAAGCCCGTGCACGCGGCGAGCGCTTCGACATCGTCGTGCTCGATCCGCCAGCCTTTGCGCGCAGCCACGCGGCGCGGGCCCAGGCTTTGCGTGCCTATCGCCGTCTGAACATGCTGGGCATGAGCGTCCTGCGTCCCGCTGGTATCCTGCTAAGCTGCTCCTGCTCGGGGGCCATCGGCCTGGATGATCTGTCGGGAACGCTCTCCTTGGCGGCGCGCGCTCTCGAGCGTGAGGTTCAGGTGTTGGAGGTCCTGACTCATAGCTGCGATCATCCGGTCAACCTGGCTATGCCCGAGACCCTCTATCTCAAGGCCATCTTCTGTCGTCTCCTCTAGCTAGCGGCTGGCAATCAGGATCACTGCACTGTGCCTGACTCGGCACTGTAGGGTGCAGGGGACATTGCGCGCTCATCGTGCTTATGAAATAGAGAACTGCGGTAGCGTTGGCCAGAGCTGGTGAGCTGCCTGGTTGGCGGCCTGGATGAGGCCAGAGCGGTAGAGCAGCAGTACGTCCAGTGGAGAAGAGGAGGGAGTGACTGGCAGGAAGCGATAGTTCAGAAGGCAGGAAGTATGCTCGAAAGGCAGTGCATGCAGGAGCTGGCCGCTCTCAATGTAGGGAGGGCGCGTCTCAAACGAGAGCTGAGCCACAGCAGCGCGAGCAACAGCGCAGATCGGAGGGGTCTCAAAAGAATCAAGCGTGACCTGCCAGCCTTGTTCCTGCTGCCAGAGCACATGCAGATAGAGCGTGTACTCGTCGCCCTCCAGGGCAGCCCGATCGGGTTGCTGACGAGCGACGATCTGGCCGCTCAGTGTGCTGTAGTCCCAGCTTGTGCGCACCGTTGCCAGCACATTCCAGGTCCCCGCGGGGAAGCCTGAGAGTTGAGGAATCAGCGGTGAAGCAAGCTCAGGAATCAGCGTGCAGAGCGTATGGCAGTTCTGACCGCCGAGATCGCAGCTAGAGGCTGGCTGCTCCCCTGACGCTAACACGAAGAGTGGTGCCAGGCAGATAAACCTGGACTGAAGATCGGTATCAAGCTGCAGCCTGAGCGTCACCCGCAAAGGTTCTTGGGCGATGGCGATCTGGTTGGGCGCGCTGACGCTTATAAACGGCTCCCCTGGCCGCAGTAAGTCGCTCGCCTGAAAGCCGGCGAGGAGATGAGCGATGACTGCAAAAAGCGCCTTCCTCTGTTCGGGTGGCAAAAGCTGACTGGAAGGGGTAAAAGCAAGCAGGTTAGCCTGAAGCCCGCGATAGCTCCCTGTAGGCACCGTGACCAGGGTGTGGGTGTCACAGGCTTCACCGATCGAGAGCTGGCCAGGAACGATTGTCAGGCGACAGCTCTGGCTAAGAAAGGGCGGTGCTTGCCAGATCAGGACATGCGTGCCGGGAGAGAGCACCAGAGGAGGATCGTGCGCGGGATCAGGCAACTTGCTGAGCGGCTGACCGTCGAGCAGAAAGCGGCTGCCCGGCAAGGAGCTGCGCAGATAGAAGAGGTTCTCGCCAGGTGAGAGCGTGCCCTGGGGTATGGGATTAGGTTGGCCACTGCTGAACGGTAAGATGAACCGCGGCACAATGACGATACTGACTAGCCAGAGCAGAGCCACCAGGCCTACTATGATGAGCGAGGTAGGTACCAGGGGAAGCCGCCGCCGCACTCTCGCTGGTCTGGCGTCTTCCTCATGAGCGGAGAACTGAAAAGTAGACTCTTCATCTAACATTGAGTTACCTTCCTCTCCTGCGATCTCAATCGTTAGTGTAACCGACTTCCATGTGATGTGCTGAACCCATACTTCCCATAGAGAAGTACGTCTCTATACTTGTGGATCTCGCAGCCAGCGGTGCCTTTCTCAAGCGGAGAAGAGAGGGGGATCTATGCCTCTTTCACATGATTTCCTCTAAAGAGAAGCCGGAGAGAAAGCAGGAACAGAACGGCGCAGGATAGGAGCGTCGAGCGAAAGGTGGCCCTGGAATGTCCGTTTCACTGGCACAGGTGACAGATCGGCCTGATTTGAAACGACGGAGGTCGCTGCCGGCATAGCCAGGGCCGGGGCCTCCTTGAGCCTCGAGAGAGAACGAGGGGGATCTCAGTCCCCTGTCAACTGCGAGAGCCATACCACAGCCACAGTTGCAAGTTGACATTCTTTACCTATCGTGCCAGCTTCGAGGCTGGCGATGATCATTCCTAGAACACGAGCCAGCGACAACTGCTATAATAATTAGAAGTCAGTCAACGGAGACGAATGGACGTCTTTGCTCGGGCCTGGCTAGTTGCGCGCCAAAGAGAGAAGAAGCCTGCCATGATACAGACCAGCGATGACAGCCAGACGAACCTGATCGCCAGCCTGCAGGAGCGTGCTGAAGAGCTGGCCCAGCTCAACCGCATTGCCATAGCTCTCACCTCCGAATTCGATCTACAGCGTCTGCTCCAGATGATCACCGATGCCGCGCGCAAGGTAACCGCTGCCGAATACGCAGCCTTTTTCCTCATTCCCGAGCTGACCGGAGAGGAGCCGGAGCGACGGAGCAAAAAAGGTCTCTTCCATCTGGCAGCCATCTCTGGGGAGCACGGCGTCGAAGAGCACTTTCGCCACGTGGGGCCGGTCGAAGGTGTAGGTGTGCTGCATCCTGTTTTCTGGAAAGGCACCTCAGTGCTGGTTGACGACGTGCTGGCCGACCGGCGCTATGTTGGCATTCCCCGCGGCCATATCCCAGTACGCAGCTTTCTCGGCGTCCAACTGCGGACACGCGAAGGGTCGATCCTGGGAGCCTTTCTCATCGGACACACCCGGCCCAACCGCTTCAAGCCGCGCCACGTTGAACTCATTGAAGCGCTCAGTGCGCAGGCCGCTGTGGCCATACATAATGCTCAGCTCATTGCCCGCGAGCGGCACGCAATGGAGGAACAGGCCGCGCGCCTCGAACGCGAGGTTCGCGAACGCACCGCCGAGCTGGAGCGGCGCAACCAGGAACTGACCCGTGTAGCCACTGACCTGCAGACCCTGCACCACGAGCTGACCGAGGCCCAAAAGCGCCAGATGCTGGCCGACGAGCGCAGCCGCATTGCCCAGGAGCTACACGACCGTGTTCAGCAGACCCTCTTTACCATTGGCCTCAAAGCCGACTGGGTCCTGGAGCAGCTACCGCCAGGCTCCCCACTAGAGCGGCCCCTCCGCACCATCAAGCAGCTCGCCTCACTCGGCACAGCGCAGGTGCGCGACGCCATCTTTGCCCTCTCTTCCAGCGAGCCTCAGACGCAAGATGGGGGGCTTATCAGCCGCCTGCATACTCTGATCCACGACCTGCGCGAATCCGCTGTCGGTCTAGACATGGACCTGGTTGTCGCCGAGTGGGCCAGTGTCCCGCCGCCAGCAGTGGAAAATGCCCTCTACAACGTAGCGCGCGAGGCCCTCTCTAACGTCCTGCGCCATGCCCAAGCGACCACCGTCGTAGTCACGCTCCAGGTCACGCGCACACAGGCCATGCTGGTCGTGCAAGATAACGGGGTTGGTCTGGCGCCGGAGATCCTGGAAAACTACCGTCACAATCCGGCCCATCTGGGTTTACGTGGCATGCAGCAGCGTGTGAGCGACTGTGGCGGGCGGCTCCTGCTGGTCAATGGCGAGGAAGGTGGCCTAATTGTAAAGGCGGTGATCCCTCTTGATTCGCCTGCTGATCGTCGATGATCACGAGATGGTACGCGAGGGCCTCAAGGCCATGCTGGTCTCGGAGCCAGACTTTGAGATCGTAGGCGAGGCCTCCAATGCCGAGCAGGCCATGACCCTGGTCGAGCGCCTGCATCCCGACATCATTCTCCTCGATGTGCGCCTGCCGGGAGTGAGCGGCGTAGCCCTCTGCCGTCAGGTCTGCGAGCGCTATCCCGAGATCGGTGTCATCATCGTGACCACCTATACTGATGAAAACCTGGTAGCCGAGTGCCTCCAGGCGGGGGCCCGTGGTTACATTGTCAAAGACATCGAGCGCTTCGACCTCAAGCGCTCCATCAGGGCTGTAGCTCGCGGTGAGGCGGCCATCGACCCCAAAGCGGCGGTGGCGGTCCTGGCCCATCTGCGTCGGACGCCGGTGCGTCAGGAGCCGGCGCCCGAGCCGCTCAGCGCTCAGCAGCTCGTCATTCTGCGTCTCATTGCTCAGGGCCTCTCCAGCCGCGAGATTGCCGCCAAGCTCTACCTCAGCGAAAATACCGTCAAGAGCTACGTGCAGGAGATTCTCCATCGCCTGGGAGTCAAGAACCGCACAGAGGCCGTCATGGTAGCCGTCAAGCAGGGCTGGCTCTAAGGCATCAAGCTGCGCCAGCTCACCCGCCACCTGGTGCAGCTTTTACCGAGAGGTCACCCTCCAAAAGCAGGGGAGCAAGACCCTGCATTTGGGGGTAACAACTGCTTCCCCGCGCTGGCTATACTGAAAACGTATCGGAGTGCAAGTTTCCCAGCCACGCGAACCACGCAACGCTCTGCTCAGTCTTGAAATGCTCTGCGACGATCTACATGCCGAGTGAACGGTGGACAGAACCCAGCCAGCCGGGCGACCGATCTCAGAGAAGGGGCCGTACCTCAAACAATGGCTCACGGCGGCTAGCGCTGTTCTGTCCTCTCAGGAGGCTGCCAGTGACGAAACGGAGGTGAACTCCCCTTGATTCCTGGTCCTTTTGACTATCAGGTGGCCGGCAGCGTTGCCGAAGCCATCGCCCTACTGGACCGGTACGGCGCCGATGCCAAGGTGCTCGCGGGTGGGCACAGCCTTATACCCCTCCTGCGCTTTCGCCTCGCCTCCCCCGCCGTGCTGGTAGACATCAACCGCCTGCGTGACCTCGAGTACATCCAAGAAGCCGATGGGGTCCTCCACCTTGGCGCGCTCACACGCGAAGTCGAGCTAGAGACCTCGGACCTCATTCGCCGGCGCTATCCCATTTTAGCGGACACGGCGCGCGTCATTGCTGATCCCGTGGTGCGCAATTGGGCCACCGTTGGCGGCAACCTGGCCCACGCCGATCCCGCCAATGATCACCCAGCAACCATGCTTGCCCTAGGTGCCCAGCTTGTGGCCACTGGCCCTGCGGGTCAGCGCCTGATGGCCATCGAGAACTTTTTCACCGACAGCAGCTTTGAAACAACCCTCCAGCCCAACGAGCTGCTCACCGAGATCCGTATTCCGGCCCCAAGCGAGCGCAGCGGTGGCGCCTATTTAAAGCTGGAGCGCAAGGTCGGTGACTATGCCATTGCCGGCGTGGCCGTCTATCTCACTCTGGATGGTAACGATCATGTTACCTACGCTGGCATCGGCCTGACCAACGTCGGCCCGACTCCCATCAAGGCCCGTGCTGCTGAGCAGCTCTTGCTGGGCAGGCCCCTCGAGGAGGCAGTCATCGCCCAGGCCGCCAGGCAAGCTGCCGCCGAGGCCCAACCCGTCAGCGACCTGCGCGGTCCTGCTGACTACAAGCGGGCGATGGTTGAGACCTTGACCATCCGGGCGCTGCGTCTGGCACGCAGTCGCGCAACAGGAGGCGCATCGCGATGAGCATCCATCACATTCATGTCACGATCAACGGCAAGCACTATGAAGGCGACGTTGAAGCGCGTACCCTGCTCGTCCACTGGCTGCGCGACAGCCTGCGCCTCACAGGTACCCACATCGGTTGTGATACCTCCTCCTGCGGCGCCTGTACCATTCTTGTCGACGGCAAGGCCGTCAAATCCTGCACCATGCTGGCTGTCCAGGCCGATGGGCGCGAGCTGCTGACCGTTGAGGGCCTGGAGCAGAACGGCAAGCTGCACCCACTGCAGGAGGGCTTTCACGTCGAGCATGCCCTCCAGTGTGGCTACTGCACACCGGGCATGATGATGGCCGCCCTGGCCCTGCTCAAACGCAATCCCAGTCCCAGCGAGCAAGAGATTCGCGAAGGCATCTCGGGCAATCTCTGCCGCTGCACGGGCTACGTCAACATCGTGAAGGCCATCCAATACGCTGCGCAGAAACTGCGCGAACCACAACCCGAGCAGGTACCCGCCGGCAGCGGCGGCGGAGGTGAATAGCCATGACCACTAGCAGTGCAGGACCCCATGTACACGGGCTGGGAGAACCCTACAAGCGCAAGGAAGACGCGCGCTTCATTCGAGGCAAAGGCAACTACGTCGACGATATCCAGCTCCCCGGCATGCTCTACGGCGACATCGTGCGCAGTCCCTATGCCCACGCCCTGATCAAAAGCATCGACACCAGCAAGGCCTTGCAGGTGCCGGGCGTGGTCGCCGTCATCACCGGCAAAGACCTGGAGGCCGCTGGCCTGGCCTGGATGCCGACACTCTCAGGAGACAGCGAAGCCGTGCTGGCTGTCGATCGCGTGCTCTACCAAATGCAAGAGGTCGCCTTCGTTGTCGCTGAGAGCCGCTACGCGGCTGCCGACGGCGCTGCCGCCGTCGAGGTCGACTACGAGCCGCTGCCCGTTGTCGTTGACCCTCACAAAGCTCTCGCGCCCGACGCTCCCTTGCTGCGGCCCGACAAGAAAGATCGCCAGCCGACCAACCAGATCTACCACTGGGAAACTGGCGACCGCGCCGCCACCGATGCCGCTTTTGCCGAGGCCGAACAGAACGGCATTGTAGTCCGCCAGGACATGTACATTCCGCGCATTCACCCGGCGCCCATCGAGACCTGTGGCTGTGTGGCCGACTACAACACAGCCACTGGCAAACTGACCGTCTGGATGACCTCCCAGGCGCCACATGCCCATCGCACGCTCTTCGCCATTGTCTCAGGGCTGCCCGAGCATCGTATTCGCATCATCTCGCCCGATGTGGGCGGTGGCTTCGGCAACAAAGTGCCCGTCTATCCCGGCTATGTCTGCGCCGTAGTGGCCGCCCTCAAGACGGGCAGGCCGGTCAAATGGATCGAGGACCGTACCGAGAACCTGACCAGCACCGGCTTTGCGCGCGACTACCACATCCACGCGGAGATCGCCGCTGACAAGGACGGCACAGTCAAAGCTTTGCGTGTCTATACTCTGGCCGACCACGGTGCCTTTGATGCAGCAGCCCAGCCGACCAAGTTTCCCGCTGGCCTCTTCCACATCTGTACAGGCTCCTACGACTTCAAGCACGCCCATGTCGCCGTTGATGCCGTGCATACCAACAAAGCTCCTGGCGGCATCGCTTACCGCTGCTCCTTCCGCGTCACCGAGGCCTCCTATCTGATTGAGCGCATGATGGATACGTTGGCGCGCGAAGTAGGCAAAGATCCCGCGGAGATCCGCCTGCAGAACTTCATCAAGCCCGAAGCCTTTCCCTATCGCTCGGCCCTGGGCTGGACCTATGACAGTGGCAATTACGAAGGTGCCCTACGCCTGGCGATGGAGAAGATCGGCTACGAGGAGCTGCGTCGCGAACAGGCCGAGAGGCGAGCGCGCGGTGAACTCATGGGCATCGGCATCTCCTCTTTCACCGAGATTGTCGGGGCTGGCCCTGGCAAACACTTCGACATTGCCGGCATCCAGATGTTCGATAGCTGTGAAATCCGCGTCCATCCCACAGGCAAGGTCCTGGCGCGCATCGGCGTCCAGACGCAGGGCCAGGGTCACGAGACCACCTTTGCCCAGATCATCGCCGCCGAGCTAGGCATTTCACCCGATGACGTCGACGTCGAGCACGGCGACACCGATACCGCTCCCTATGGCCTGGGCACCTACGCCAGCCGCAGCACCCCTGTCGGAGGCGCTGCCACCGCCGTAGCCGCGCGCAAGATCCGCGACAAGGCGCGCAAGATCGCCGCCTATTTGCTGGAAGTAGGCGAAGAAGATCTTGAATGGGAGCCGGGGCGCTTCTACGTGCGCGGCAGCCCGAGCAAAGGCAAGACCATCCAGGAGATTGCCTTTGCTGCCTACACCAACTGCCCGCCCTATCTGGAGCCGGGTCTGGAGGCCGTCAACTACTACGACCCGCCCAATCTGACCTATCCCTTTGGCAGCTATATCTGCGTCGTCGACATTGACCGCGGCACCGGCGAAGTGCACATTCGCCGCTTCCTGGCCGTTGACGATTGCGGCACGGTCATCAACCCGATGATCGTTGAAGGGCAGATCCACGGCGGCCTGACCCAGGGATTAGCGCCGGCCCTCTACGAGCAACTGGCCTACGATGAGAACGGCAATGTCTTGGGAAGCAACTTCCAGGACTATCTGATCCCGACGGCAGTGGAGACCCCGCGCTGGGAGACAGCGCGCACAGTGACACCTTCGCCGCATCACCCCATTGGAGCCAAAGGCGTGGGCGAGTCGCCGACTGTTGGCGCTCCCCAGGCCATTGCCAACGCCGTAGTCGATGCCCTGGCGCATGTCGGCGTCCGTCATATCGACATTCCTATCACTCCCTGGAAGGTCTGGGCCATTCTCAAAGAGAAAGGACTTGCCACGGCCTAGCGTGGCGCTGAGCAATCCTGACCAGGTGGATAAAGGCAGCCGTGAGCCGGTGAGCCGCTGACCGCTTGCCGGTTCCTGCTGCCTGGAGGGAACGGCTATGCCTGAGAATGTGCTCAAACTGGCTCAGCGTCTGGAGCAGGCGCGCAAACCTTTCGTCCTGGCGACCGTGGTCTGGTGCGAGCGGCCCACCTCAGCCAAGCCCGGGGCGCGGGCCTTGATCCAGGCCGATGGAAGCGTCAGCGGCTGGATCGGCGGGAGCTGTGCCCAGCCCGTAGTTGTACGCGAAGCTCTGCGCTTGCTACACGAAGGAGGTGACCCCTATCTCCTGCGCCTGGGAGCGTCGGAGGCTGGTCTCGCGCGGGCCGGCCCTGGTGTGCGCGTCTTCCCCATGACCTGTAGCAGCGGAGGCGTTCTGGACATCTATATGGAGCCACATTTGCCGCAGCCACGCCTCTTTCTGATCGGCGCCTCGCCGGTTGTGACCGCTCTGGCACGTCTGGCGCCCGTACTGGACTTTGCCATTGTGCGCGTCGATGAGAGCGGCCTCCTCACGATGCAGCCTGATGAACGCAGCGCTATCCTGGTAGCCACGCACGGCGAATACGACGAAGAGGCTGTCGCCCGTGCCTTGCGTAGTCCCGCCTGGTATGTCGGCATGGTTGGCAGCCGTCGCCGGGCTGAAGCCTGCCGTCAGTATCTGCGGGAAGCCGGCTTCCAAGAAAGCGTCATTGCGCGCCTGCGTGCCCCCGCGGGTCTGGATGTGGGAGCGGTCACGCCCGAGGAAATCGCGGCCAGCATTCTAGCCGAGCTGGTCCAGGTGCGCCGGCGCCAGGCTACCCAGAAGCCGGAGATGAGCGAGCCGGCGTCTGCCTCTGCCGCGTCGGCGACGCCGGCAACGGCCATTGATCCGGTCTGTGGTATGATAGTAGAAGTAGCCGCTGCCAGGCAGTGCAGCACCTATCAAGGGCAAGACTTCTATTTCTGCTGCCCCGCCTGCAAGCGGCTCTTTGAAAGCGATCCGCAGCGCTATCTTGCGCCCAAGGCACATGCAACACACGAAAGGTGACAGGCCGCTATGGATTTCTCTGGTTCGCAGACCATTGCTGCCCCGATCGATAAGGTCTGGGCCTTCCTGCTGGATGTCAACAAGGTTGCCGAGTGTGCTCCGGGCTTCCAGAGCCTTGAAGTACTGGGAGAGGAGCACTGGAAGGCGGTGGTGAGCGTCGGCATCGGCGCCGTGAAGGCCAAGTTTACGCTGGATGTAACGCGACCCGAGATGCATGAACCGGATCACATGGTTGTGAAGGCCCGCGGGAAGGCTCCGGGCAGCGCCGTAGAGCTGGCGGGTGATATGCACCTGACGGCGGTCGATAGCAACCAAACGCGCATGGACTGGGAGGCTAAAGTCATCGTGAGCGGGACAATCGCCAGCGTGGGGGCCCGCCTCTTGCAAGGGACGGCTGAGAAGCTGACCGGCCAGTTCTTCTCCTGCCTGAAGGCCAAGCTCGAACCTGGAGGAGCCGCCCAGGGTTAGCGAGCTATCGGCTGAGGTCTTGGCCCGGAGGAGAACAGACGAAGGAGCAGGGCTATGGAGAGCGCGCTTGAACGCTGGTATGCCATTCATGATGCGCGTGCGCGACAGATGGAGGAGATCTATGCCCGCCTGGGACGCTCCAGCGCCCAATTCTGGGACCGGCGTGCGCGCTTTTACCATCGCAGCACGCGCGAGCGCGGCGTGAGCGATCCATTCTTTCTGCACCTCCGTCAGGAGCTAGAGCCGTCGCTCACCGTGCTCGATGTGGGAGCTGGAACGGGCCGCTTTGCACTGGCTGTCGCGCCGCTGGTCCAGACCGTCTATGCGGTCGAGCCAAACGCGACTATGCTGAGCTATCTACGCCAGGAGGCCGCGGAGCGTGGAGTAGACAATATCGTGACGATCCAGTCGACCTGGGAAGCGGCTCCGGCTGATCTGCAGGCCGACATCGTCCTCTGTAGCCATGTGCTCTATCCGATCCGCGAAGTGGTCCCCTTTGTCGAGAAGCTGCGCGCCGCTGCCCGGCGGACCTGCTATATCTATATGCGGGCCACCCACCTTGATGAGTTTACCGCTCCCGTCTGGCGCCACTTTCATGGAAGGGAACTGGCTCGCCCGCCAGCCTATATTCACCTGCTAGATGTCCTCTTTGAGATGGGCATCTACGCCAATGTGGAGATCGTCAAGACACCCCTCTCGCTGCGCTACCCCTCTCTCGATGAGGCCGTGGACGAGCTGCTAGAGCAGCTGCTCCTGCCCGATGATGAGGCAACGCGTCGCGAGCTACGTACCTTCCTGGAGGGCTGGCTGGTGCCTGACAAGGGCGAACTGGCGGTACCCGGCAAAGAGGTGGTCAGCGCCATTATCTGGTTCCCGGGAGCCGGCTGCTCCAGCGCCTGACATTTCGTCGCTCACGCGCTTGACTGATCAGTCCTCCGGCTGGCCGATCAGGCCAAGGTCACCCTCCATTGCTACGGCTCAGCCGCACCAGCGATCAGGGCGCTCGCTGGCGCGGCTAGCTGGCTTGCCTCTTGTCGCTCTCTTCTCGATGTGCTACTATCCTGGCAGATTGTCCATGAGGAGCTGAGCATCTGCATGCAAGAAGCCGAACGTTCTGAGCGCACTTCCGCCGCTCCCCAGGCCCAGGCAGGCGCCGAGGAGAAGCCTGCAGCCTCTGAGACGACGGAGCAGCAGGCAGGCGAGACGACTGCGACAGCCCCGCCGGTCATTGTTCCCGCTGAAGGGAAGCGACGGCCTCGCTCGAAAGATGGACCCGACTGGCTGGCGGTGGAGGCCGTGACTGTGGTGGGATTGCTCTTCGCTATTATTGCCCGCTTGAATATCCAGCCCTCAACAGCGCTGGTGCCTGTGGCGGTGCTGGCAGCTCCCGGCTGTGGCCTGCTAGTAACGGCCATCCGTAAGCTGCGCACCTTGCAGCGTCCTGGCTTGCTGGAGGCAGCCCTATCCGGCGCTATTCTGGCCCTGTGTCATCTGGGGGCCGCCCTGACCTATCCCTCAGTACTGTCGACGCTCTTGACTCAGGCCGAACTGCGCCTGGCCTTTTTGAGCACCTGGGGCCTGATAACCATCTTTGCCCTAGTGCTCAGCTTGGTGGGAGCTGTGCTCGGCCATTTAGCTTTTGCGCCACTACGGCCTGTGCCGGCTCGTGCCGCTGAGCCAACTGGAGAGCAGGTAGCAGCCTCGGACCAGGCGGAGGCTGCTGACGACGAGCAGGTGACGGTCGTTTCGCTTAGGCATGGTGTGCAGGACGAAGAGGAAGAGAAGGCGGCGCAGGCAGGCAGTGCCTTAGCAGATAGCGGTGGGGAGGAGACCAAGAGACTGGGCGCAGCGGAAGAACTGTCAGCGCCTGTCGACCAGCGTTCAGATGAAGAGCTGGGAGCTGAGGAAGAGGAGCAAGAACAGGCAGAGGAAGCGCAAGCTGAGCCAGAAGAGACCGGCGCGACGGCGACCGGTACAACGCCGGCACGCCGCTCACTGCTGAGCTATGCTATTGCCGTGCTCTTCCTGGCCTTACTGCCAACGGTGGTCGGCTATCTCTTTGCGGCGGCCTACGATGCCATGTTTGTGCTCTACCAGTTCGCACCCGGTCCCTTTCCGACGCTGCGCCTGCTGTCAGCCCTTTTGCCCTGGCAGGTACCCATTCACATCGACCTTAGCCGTCCCGATGCGGCCTTGATTATTTTCTCGCTGCTCTGGCGAATCCCGCTCTTCCTCGGCAATGGGACCATGTTCGATGTCTTGGCTCTGGAGCCGCTAGTTTTAAACGGAGCGGCCCTGGCTTTGCTGCTCCTAAGCACCTATGGCTACGAGACGCCAGAAGCGTTGACGGCCTCCCGGGAAGCGTTGCCGCTGCCGAGTTGGTCACACTATCTCTTGCTGACGGCTTTGCTGGGCCTGGGGCTGGTACTGGCGCCCGATCTCTGGGTCTTTCAAGGTCTAGCGGGTCTGTTGCAGATCCCTCACGCCGATATCGCGCTGCCCCTGCGTACCCTGCGTGTCCTCGATCCGCTCACGTTTAGCCTGAATCTCGTGACGGGGCCGCTGCTCTCTCTGTTACTGGCGCTGCTCCTGCGCTGGCAATATGGACGAGCCCGCGCTATCCAAAGCAGGCAGGCCGCTGACATGCAGCCCACAGCACGCTCATAAGCGGAGTCGGTGCTGACTGTACCTGGCTCTGCCCGGCTGGTAATCACGCTTATTCTTTATTTATGTGAGTACGTGCACTGATGAGCGATCCACGGATACTGATCATCTTTGGTCTCTTCTTTGTGGTGTTGGGGGGATATAACCTGGTGGTGGGGCGCCGTCGTCTGCTTGCGCACCCGGGCAGCTCCCCCCTCAAGCAAGTCAATATTCTTACTGGCAGCGAATACCTGTTGCTGGCGCTGGTTTTCTTTATCAGCGCGCTGGCCAGAACGACGCTGCTGCCAGCGTGGACGGCGCCCTATCTCTTGGGCGTCTCCTTCGCCTTACTGATCATCTCCCTCGTGCTGGCGGTCATGGTCGTACGCATGGGCTTTCGGGGGAGAACCGCTTCCGGTCAATCTTCGGAGACAGCCTCGGGGGCCGATGGTAGTCAGGCCAAAGCTGCGGCTCAAACGACCACAGGGCCTGAGATCGATCCAGCCCTGAAGGAGGCTCAGCGCCGTGAGCGTCGGCGTCGTCGTTTAGAATATCGACGTAAAAGAGCTGAGCAGCGTCGCCGACGAGCCGGCAAAGCCTAGGCCAGTCTGGGTTGGAGAGAGCTGGGGGCTGGCTGGGGCGGCTGGCTTCTTGAAGGAGTAAGAGAGGCAGGGAAGCCGATCAATAAAGAGAGGGAACAAAGGCTGTGGGCGCAAAGGGGTGAGATGACC
>NZ_JADGHT010000441.1 GCF_019683755.1 Thermogemmatispora sp.
ATCTACACCGTCTAATTCGTCGGCAGCGGCAGATGTGTATACGAGCCAGAGGCTGAGGAGCGCCGCCAATCCTCCCCCTCAGGGGGACGACCCGAAGGAAGAAGCACAGCTAGGGAATGACGATAGCTTGCAAGACGACCGGTTGATGATGCGTATAGTCCAGTTCATCGGCCTGCTGGACGCCGGGCGGCGTTATGGTATCTATGATTTTCGGCACCGTGCTCGGATCAACGGTACAGTGAGGGTCGCTGCTGACCACGCTGCAGACGCCGAAAGTGTAGGGACCAGGTGTGCTGGTGAAGGCCCGCGCCTGATCCGGTACGAGCGAGCACCCGGCCCATCGGAGGCCGCCTGGCTCTGACCGGCTCCGGCCCTGACTCTGCTGTCCGGCAGGAGCAGCAGCAGCCCACAGCAGAGTCCCATCAGCAAGGCACGCACCATCTTCAGCAGAGGCTGAGCTGTTCCGCCTCTCTCAGCTGTGACTTGCCTGACCCCGTTGTCGCCAATGTTCATGTTATGCACACCTCCGAGCGCTGGAAAGCGGAGCGCACAGAGCCAGCTTCCACCCGGCTTCGCCCACCTGCCTCCCGCCGCTGTGTGACCCCACCTTCCTTCTAGTCCAGTTGAGATTGCCCCTTTCTTTCTTCCAGAAAGAGCGGAAGCAAGAATCGTGCCCGCTTCTGTGCTACACACAGCATACACAGAAAATGTCGTGGCGCCGCCACCAGCCGGGAAGAGCAAGACACTTGCTACGCTCCCGCTCTGCAACAAACGTATTTTATGTCCGTTCAATTTTTACAACTAATATTGCTCACTCTACAATAACTAGATAAAAATACCTATGTCACTTTTATTGACAATTGGCAATATATCTATCATATATATTTCTGCTACTGTCGCGCTATTTGAACAGCTGAGCAGGCAAACTGAAGCCACAGTAGTGGCAACGTCCTGTAGTAGTTCCGCGGAGAGGTGAACAAGATGCAATTATGGCCGACGGCAGGAGCCTCCTATTCGCCGGAGGGAGCTGGCGCGACGGGGCACTTCAGATGGAAGCAGATGCCGCAGCGAGGCGGGTGGCTACTGCTTCTCAGCCTACTTTATGGGCTGGCCAGTGTTTTTGCGCTCGGGGAGAGTGTGGTGATTGCCACAGCGGGCAGAGAGGCTGGTCCCAGCGCTCTGCTTCCAGGCTTTGTGAGTCTGCTGCTCTTCCTCATAGTCAACCTGTTGCTTCTGCTCAAGGAAGCCTTCCCCTTCCTGACCCTTCACGGAGCGCTCCACTGGGCAGCCTGGAGCTGGTGGCGCAGACTTCTGATGGGTGCACTTTACGTGCTGCTCATCATTATGCCACTCGCCTACCTGAGCCAGGCCGTGGGCAGCTACCTTGGCGCAGGCGAGGAGACCCAGAGCGTAGCTCTACTGCAAGGCTGGCGCGGGCAGAGGAGCGGCAGGCGTATCGCCTTTGGAGTAGGGGGAGCCATCCTGATTCTGCTCTGCGCCCTCTGCTCTTGCATGGCAGGCATGCTGAGTCAGAGCTTCATCCAGGCGAGCATGCCCCCGGCTTCTCCTACGGTTCCCTCAGAGAACCGCGCTGTCTCCCTGGCGGCTTCGCCGACTGCCGGCAGCACGGTCACCGCGGTCGTCCCGACCTCAATAGCGACAGCCACCAGGCCCGGTGTCACCGCTGGGCCGACACAGCCATCGAGGCCCACGCCTGGCCCGACACCTACACCCACGCCTACACCCACGCCCAGCCCAACACCGCTACCGACAGAGACGCCGACTCCTCCTCCTACGCCAACGCCAACCCCGACGCCGGTGCCGACCGAGGCGCCTGCTCCTACGCCAACCCCCACGCCCTGCCCCGGCGTCAATTGCAATCCCTGGGGCTACAATTTCGATTCCACCAATGGCAGCCTCATCTATTCGCCCCCCAGCGGCTTCTGCGACTACTTCGATTGTATCCCTAGCTTCTGGGAGGGCAAAGGCTACGTGGTCGAGTGCAACGATGGCATGTACAGCAAATCGGGTGGAGTCCGCGGCGTCTGCTCTGGTCACGGCGGCGTCTGGCGTCGGCTCTACGCTCACTGAAAGCGAGAGCTGCCTGGAGAGCGTCCCTCGAACCGGTAGCTGCTCAGGGCAAGAGCAGCTACCGGTTTCTTTTCCCTGAAATGCTCCTTCTCCATAAGAGTGAGCGCCTACCACGCTTCTACCAGCGCGTCGACCGCGAAGCGTTGCGCAGCGATTGCCTGTAAGGCAGGAGCCGGGACAACGTTCGCTTTCCTCTCACGGATTGAGATCTATATATTGACATATATTATGATCGCTTGCCAAAATATAAATCCTCACAGAAAGCAAGAGAGCATATTTCCTGTAAAGCGAGGGGAAAGACAGCATGGAACCACCAGTCGACACGAGACCATCTATTCCCGCCGGGGCCGGGAACGCCTCGCTCCGCAAGCGTCGGGATCTATTTCTACTGGCTCTCCTCTTTCTCTACTGCTTCGCAGTACTGTTGAGCGTCATCGATAGCGCGATTGTCAGCGACGTCAGCAGCTACGGTCCAGTGGAGAGTCCGGGGCCATTGGGGATCATTGGTGTGCTCATGATGATCGTTCTCCTGTTGACGCTCATGATCAGCGAAGGCCGTCGCTTGTTTAGTCTGGAGGGGCGGCTGACCTGGAAGCGGCTTCGGTGGTGGCAGAAGCTGCTTGTTGTATTAGGGTATCTCAGCAGCCTCATCGTGCCGATCTACCTCATCCTGGCCCTGCGCTCGCACCTGGGGAATCAGCGACAAAGCCTGAGACAGATGCTTCAAGCCCAGTGGCAGAGCCATCAGCAAGGCGCTGGTCATAGTCAGATGGCTCTAGTGCTGGGCTGCAGCACGCTTGTGATCACATGCTCGCTGTGTACCACTATGCTCGCCTTCAGCGAGCATCAGGCACTCTTGAGCAGCCTCACACCCACACCTGTGCTCAGGGCAGCCGCCAATAGCGCGGCGCAGGCAGCGCATCCTGCAACCAGCCCCATTGTCTACCGCACCCAGACCGTCCAGGCAACCCGTTCGCCTGTCAGGCCGACAGCAACTCCAACGCGGGTCCCAACCCCGACGCCCACACCGCGGCCTCGACCGACGCCCACACCACCACCGCCCAGGCCGACCCCGACTCCTACCCCCTGCCCTGGTGCAGTCTCTTATTCACATAACCGCCCCCCCGAGACCCACGCGAAACTC
>NZ_JADGHT010000442.1 GCF_019683755.1 Thermogemmatispora sp.
TTTTTGTGCTGATTAAGCTATCCTTGCACGATGAGCCACGCACCAGCATCAGGGTCAGGGCGCTCCAACGTGGTCCCATGTCATCATGCTGCTAAGTGGGTTAAAATAGCAACGGTAGAAGCCATTCGCGTCAATCGGCTCTTCGAATTCGGCCGGAGGAACAGCTCGCCCTGGCTGGCTATCCGGCCTTAGCCGCAGGCTGTCGTGAGATCAACTTTTTCTGTTTGCCCCTGGCAAGTGGAAGTCATGACGGTCCCGCCGATGGTTGCTTACCCAGGCTCCCCGACCAGGTTGGGGACCATCTGCAGCGGAGCCTGCAACTGCCCTAGCCGGCTACAAAGGCCTCATGAGCCTTACAGTCAGCACTGATTGCAGGCTAGCAGAGAAACCTGGCAGGACCTCACCAGGGACTGGTGAAACCCTGCCAGAGTAGCTAACCTGGCTGCACAGTCAAGGCAATCAGTGGCTAAGCTTATACTCAGCCTGGCGGCCTGCCTCGTAACAGGCGTCTCCTAGCCGCTGACGCGCCACAGAATTACAGTATGATCCGTAGAAGCGGAGGCCAGCCCCTGCTGACCCCAAGCCACAGCAGTGACGCTGCCATGATGGCCACTATAGACCGTCGCGCGAGCCGGCGCGCCATTGCTGCCGAGCGTCCAAACGCGCACATGCTCATCGCCACAGGCGGTGGCCAGACGACCAGGTGTCGTCGGGTCCCAGGCCAGGCCATTGACCGCTGCCGGATGGCTCAGACGCTCTTGCACGACGCCCGAAACGCTATCCCAGATCACCACCTGGTGATCGGCCCCACCCGAGGCTAACTGCGTGCCATCTGGAGACCAGGCCACACACAAGGCAGCGCCACGGTGGCGACGGTAGCTTTGCTGCAAGCGTCGATCACCCAGACTGAAGGTCGCCACCAAGCCGCTATCGAGGGCCAGAGCCAGGGTCTCGCCCCCGGGAGCCAGAGCCAAAGCCCGAATGTGGGCCTTCAGGAGGCTGCGTGTTGTCCGTCCACTGACCAGCAGCTCGTGTGCGCCATTGCCAAGCGTACCAGCCAACAGAGCATCGCGCCGCTCAGTCCAAGCCAGCGCGCTCACAGGAGCCCCCAGGTCATTGAACGTCTGCTGTAAGGCCCCGCTCGTCGTCCAAATCTGTACCGAGTGGTTCTCACCGCCCGAGGCCAGCAGCGTTCCATCGGCGCTCCAGGCTACCGCCAAAATGGGAGTGGCCTGGAGACTGTAGGTGAGTACTGAGCGCGCCTCGCTTGCCAGCCAGAGGCGCGCCGTCTGATCGCGCGAGCCGGAGACCAGGTGAGCCCCATCGGGGGACCAGGCCAGGCTGGTGACGCTATCCTGATGGCCCTCTAAGACTGCTAACGCCTGCGGAGGACGACTATTCAACAGAAAATACAGGCTGGTCCCTATCACACCCAGGCCGACAATGCCAGCGCCCATCAAGGCCAGAGCGCGTCGTCGGCTCAAGGCTTCGCCTCCAGGAAAGTGCTCTAACCAGGCAGGTAGCTGCAGAGAGCGCAAACGGGCCAGACCTGCCAGCCGCCGCGCCGTCCCTGGGAGCGGTTGAGGCAGAGAGGGAGGGGGAGGACCGGGCTGCTTGAGGTCTGGGGGCGAGCTGGGCATGGCCGACGTGGCGAAGACAGTCGGGGCTGAGGCCGCTTCCCGGCGCTGCTGCGTATTGGAAGGAGACGCCGCTCCTCCTAGAGGATTGCCAAGCGCCAGCGGCTGCCCACCACGTGGGAGCCTCAACTGCTCGATCTTCTCCGCCGCAGGCTTCCCGGCGCTGACTGTCTGATCCGGGGACTCGCCCAGCAGCAAAGTGCGGGTAGCATCGGCGCCGCTGGCTGGTTCGCTCTTCGTCGGCGAGCCAAAGCGCGGCTGCAGCAGAGAAGAGCGACTGCGAGCTGCATGGGCGAAGGCCGCGGCGAAGGCGGCCACCGATGGATAGCGAGATTGGGGACTTTTAGCCAGCGCGCGGGCAAAAACCTCATCCAGCGCTTGCGGCAGAGCAGGATTGAAGGCACGCAAAGATGGCGGCTCGCGGTTCAAATGCTGATGCATCAACTGGGCCGGATCTCCCTCGAAAGGTGTCCGCCCGGCCAACAACAAGTAGAACATGACCGCCAGTGCGTACTGATCGCTCTCAGGACGCGCCTCGCCTCCGAACTGCTCGGGCGCCATATAGAGCGGCGTACCAAAGATGTGGCTGGTGGCCGAGCTAAAAGAAAAGAACTTGGCCAGACCGAAATCGGAGAGCAGCAGATGCACGCGCGGCCCGCCCTCGATGCGCAGCAAGAAATTGGCCGGCTTAATATCGCGGTGAACGATACCACGGTCATGCGCATACTGAAGAGCGGAAGCCGCCTGCTGAAGGTAGTCCTCAGCTTCCCTCAAGCCGAGGGGCCAGGACGAGGGCAGGCCCGCCGGCAACTGTGGGGCACGGCTGAGCGACTGCTGCGAAGCCTGGCCCGAACGGCGGCGCAGCCAGTCCCAGAGCGAGCCTTCGGGACGATACTGCATGACCATGTAAGCGCGCCGTCCCTGGCCGGTCTCTTCTTCTCCATAGCGATAGAGCGGCAGAATATGCAAATGGTCCAGGCTTGCCACGGCCCGCGCTTCCTGCTTGAAGCGCTCAAGGGCTTTTTCGGCATCGGGGAGATCACCGGCCTCGGCGCGCACCACCTTGATGGCGACCTGCTGACCGATCATGGGGTCCTCGGCCAGATAGACCGTGCCCATGCCGCCGCTGCCAATGAACTGCTTGATGATGTATCCCCCGATCACTGAGCCGATCAATGTATCCACTGCCTTTGTCTCTCCTGCTCATGAAGCGTTCGCTTGGGTGGGGCTGAGCACCCAGAGAACAGAACAGGTAGCGGGCGGAGCCGCTCTGACAAGCATAAAAGGGCGATCCGGGTACCCTTTGCTGGCTAGCTAGCTGGCTGGCTCCGCCCGTTGCCGGAACAGCCCGCCCGCCATGATAGCACGCCCTGAGCTACCTGTCGACTACTCAGGGCAGCTACTAAGACCAGCTTCGCCGATCTTGAGCTATACTGGAGAAATGCTGTAGTGTAGCCCTTTGCTAACCTGACCACTGGGACTGATCGGCAAGCCAGCGACCAGCTCTGCCTTTGTCTTGTCTCAGGCCTTTGCCCTGCTTGCTTCCCTTTATTAGTAGGTATTCAGCATCAATTGATAGATATAAAT
>NZ_JADGHT010000056.1 GCF_019683755.1 Thermogemmatispora sp.
CCACCATCAGGCATACGACGGCTCTACCGGGAGAAGAGGGTAGCTCACCACTGGCCCAGCGTCAATCTCTAGGTCCTCATACTTGCTATAGCTTATTGTTATAGCTTTTGAATTTATAACATGCTGTTATCTAACCTGTCAAGGGATCTAATGGCGCTGATGGCGGTTTTGTCTACCCCACAGCAGCAGCAACCTGATAAAGAAGGAGCGTGCTGGTCAGGCAAGAGAGGAGAAAGCATCAGTGGGGGGACGCGGAGGTCTGGAAACCCGAGAGTCCGGGATAGGCAAGCATCATCAACTATGCTATACTGCACAGGAACTCATAGTACGACCTTGACAGAGGAAAGAGCGAGCGACTGCAACGAATCGAACAACAGCGACCGCCTATGCTCCTCAGCGGTTCGGCTCAAGAGCAAGGTGGCCGGCACCTGCGAGTTCTGGCTGTCGCTGATCAAACCAACAAAAATCATCTCTTTCCCTGAGTTTTCTCCTCCGAGGCCTGAGCAGCGCAGACAGGGCGGCAGGGAGAGCCAGCGTCTGCGCGAGCGAGCAGGGGAGAAAGCCGGGCAGAGAGCGAGGAGAATGTAGACGCTATGCGTAGAGGAACAGCCCTACTCCTCCTGCTGATTGTCATCCTGGCGGCTTGTGCGGCCTATATTGACTGGCCTAACACGCCGGGCATTCACATCCTAGGGATTAACCATGATTTCAAGGTCAACCTGGGACTGGATCTGCAGGGAGGCGTCCGCGCCTTACTGGTGCCTTCTAATCCTAACGAGCAGGTGACCGATGAGACCATTCAGGCCGCCCGCAACCTTATTGAGCAGCGCGTGAATGGCGGCCTGGGTGTCTCGGAGCCGAGCATTCGCGTGCAACAGAACGGGAACCAATATAGCATCTCAGTTGAGCTGCCGGGCTTCAATACTGGTAACCAGACCCAGGCCCTGCAGACCTTGCTCCAGGCGGGCAACCTTGAATTCTGGGACACCGGCTCAACGCCTCTCTCTGAGAATAGCACCTTTGACCCCAGCCAATATACCAGTACCAACCCTGGCGGTAAGCCCTGGTTCACCGGCAAGGATCTCGATCCCAGCCAAATTGGGGTGAGTACAGACTCGTCCGGCCAGCTACAGATCAACTTTGCCATGAAGGGCGATGCTGTCGCCAAATTCGGCCAGTTTACCCAGCAGCATATTGGCGACTATCTGACTGTTACCCTCGATCGTAAGGTGATTCAGTCGGCAGTTATCCAGAGCGCTATCAACGGCCCAGGCGTCATCACTGGCCGCTTTACCCTCCAAGAGGCTCAGTCTATCGCCACGGTTCTGCGCTACGGAGCTTTGCCCATTGCTCTCAAGATCGCCAGTCTGCAGACGGTTGGCCCGACCCTGGGTACGGATTCCATTCAGAAGAGCCTGATCGCCGGCGCCATTGGCCTCGGTATGGTCGTGCTCTTTATGCTCCTCTACTACCGCCTGCCTGGCTTGTTGGCCGATCTGGCCCTGGCACTCTATGCCGGACTGACTTTCGCCGTCTTCAAGGTGATCGGCGTCACTCTGACGCTGGCCGGCATTGCTGGGTTCATTCTCTCGATCGGTATGGCAGTGGACGCCAACGTCTTGATCTTTGAGCGTGTCAAAGAGGAGTTACGCGCCGGTCGTTTACTGGCCGCGGCGATCGATGTCGGCTGGAAACGCGCCTGGCCCTCGATCCGTGACTCGAACTTCTCCACCATTATCACCTGTCTGGTGCTTTTCTTCTTCGGTAACACCTTCGGCGCGACGATCATCAGCGGTTTCGCCACAACGCTGATCCTGGGCGTGCTGATCAGCATGTTCACGGCGATCGTGGTCACGCGCACCTTCCTGAACGTGCTGGTACCGACAGGAGTCATCAACCACCCCGCACTCTTCGGTCTGCCTGCTGGTTCGATCGCAGCGGCAACTGCAGGGCGGCGTAGCTCGCTGTAAGAGGAGGCTGCTGTGTTCAGGCTCGTTGAAAAGCGTTATCTTTTCCTGGCGCTCTCGCTGCTGGTGATCGTGCCTGGGGTGCTTTCGCTGATCTTCAAAGGACTGAACGTCGGCATCGACTTCGCGGGCGGATCCTCTCTCAGCTTGCGCCCTGAAAAGCAGCTCACTATCACCACCGTCCGTAATCTGCTCAAGCCTTTCCCGCTCAAAGACGTGCAGGTTCAGCTTGGCAGCGATCAGACGCTGGCCAGCAAGGGTACTCTCTGGGTACGCCTCAATACCACCGTCGATAGTACAGTCCAGAACGCTATTAAGAAGGACCTGCAGACGCTCTACAAGAGTACAAGCTTGGGGATTACCTTCGATGATCTGACCTACAAGGGCAAGAAGGTCACCATTGTAACGGTGACCAACTTCCCTAAAGGGGTGACTCCCAAGGTCGAAGATATTAGCAAGGCGCTGAGCAAGCTGCCTAATACGACCGATACAACAAAGTCAAGTTCCTCTAGCGCTGTCTCTTCTGCGACGCCTACCCCGACCTCAGGGCCGTCGGTCGCGCGTACACCTACACCGACGGCTAACGCTCAGGCGACGGCTACGGCTGCCGCCCAGGCCACGGCTACAGCCCAGGCCAAGAAGGCTACTCCTACCCCAACAGCCACAGCGAGGGCGACAGCTACTGCTACTGCGACCGCCACCGCCACCCCATCCAGCGGCTCTAGTAGCAACCCTGCCAATATTCCGGTCAAGGTTATGGAGATCCGTCAGGGCACAACGACCCAGACGATCAATATCTTGACGGTGACGCCGCTGGATGCCAACTTGCAGGCTGCCATCGAAAGCGCCTTTATCAATCAGGGCAATACCTATGTCCAGTTGCTTCAGACAGCTACAGTTCAAGGCTCCGTGGCAGCCGATACCCAGCGCAATGCTGTCCTGGCAGTGATTGCTGCCTCGATCCTGATCTTGCTCTACATCTGGTTCTCTTTCCGCAAAGTGCCACGTCCCTGGCGCTACGGCGTCTGCGCCGTAATTGCTCTGGTGCATGATGTACTTGTGGTTGTCGGCATCTCTTCGATCCTGGGCTGGACCGTCGGTTTCCAGGTCGACGCGCTTTTCATCACTGCTTTGCTGACGGTCATCGGCTTCTCGGTGCATGATACGATCGTTGTCTTCGACCGCATCCGCGAGAACATGCAGCGGCGCACTGTGGAGACCTTCGAGGAGGTGGTGAATGCCAGCCTGGTGCAAACGATGGCTCGCTCGCTCAATACCTCCCTGACGGTGCTCTTTACGCTGGCCGCTCTGACGCTCTTTGGCGGTGTGTCGATCCGGCCTTTTACAGGGACGCTGCTGCTGGGTATCTTTAGCGGTACCTACTCGTCGATCTTTAATGCGAGCATGCTCCTGGTGATCTGGGAGAAAGGCGAGCTTGGTCTGAGCTGGCTCAAGGAGCGCTTCGGTGGCGGGCAGCCCGCCGCAACCAGTGGCCGCCGGGCACGCGAACGCGAGTTGACAACGACGCGGGGCTAGCTAGACTGCTCAGTTGAGCACGGCCAGGTAGACTCGATCAGTCGCGGTCTACCTGGCTGTCAGATTGATGCAGCTCTGCGATGTGCAAGAATAGGCAGGAAAGCGAGAGGTTATGCTCACAGGTATCGACCATGTCATTATCGGGGTCAAGGACCTGGAGAGAGCTAGCGTGCTCTTTAGTGAGCGCCTGGGTCTGACTGTCTCGGGCGGTGGGCGTCATCCCCTCGGAGGGACAGCTAATCGCATTATTGTAATCGGCGATACCTATTTGGAGCTGATTACGGTGGTGGCAGCAGATGAGGCTCAGCCTAGCATGCTGGAGCGTTTGGCCAAGGGAGAGGGCTATTGGAACTTCGCGCTGGCTTCTGACGCCATTGCAGAGGATTGCCAGCGGATGCGAGCGCGTGGTGTGCCAGTGCTGGGGCCTGTACATGGCGAGCTACGCGCTGCCGATGGGCGCGTTCGCTCCTGGCTGCGCGCCGACATTGAGCGTCCAGATCTGGCCCAGCACTATCCTTTCCTGATTCAGCATGATAGCAGCGGAGAAGAGCGCCGCTTCCGTCTTGCTGGCTGGCAGCAGCCACCAACCCACCCCCTGGGAGCGGTGCGCGTCTCTAGTGTGACTATCGCTGTGGCCGATCTGCAGGAGGGTCAGCAACGCTTCAGCCATATCTATGGGCTGGAGGCATCACCTCCTTATACCGGCCAGGCCGATCATTGGGAGGCCCTCTTGACCGCTTTTCCTCTGGCGAATGGCTTCCAGAGCTTTGAGCTGGCCGCTCCCCTGCCATTGGCCAGTGCCGGTGATTCGCTTCTCAGTCTGGGCGAGTTCTTGCCTGAGCCGGGCAGTCTGACCCGCTACCTCCAGACGGTGGGGGAGAATCTCTGTCGCATGACTCTGGAAGTCGCAGATCTGAAGGCGGCCAGACGCTATCTTGAGCAACAGGGAGTCATATACACGTTCCAGGCAGAGCCTCAGCCTGCTCTCTGGATTCATCCAGGCTGGACCTGCGGCGCTGCTATTGTGCTGCACCAGCTTACTTGAGCTGATCAGGAAAGCATGGGCGGCCTACTCATAGAGACGAGCGCGGCGGGGTAATAAGCTAAGAAAGGAGCGCCGCAAGCTCTAGCCCGGCACGGCCAGTCCACTCGCTTGCTCTCTCTACTCCGCCGCCATGATCTGAAAACGCAGCTTACGCCTAAAGACCTTCTCAAAAAGATCAGCTTTCTCGTGAGCTTGATCAAGCTCTTCGTCGAGATCAGCCAGGGGACGGGTCCACAGCCGGATGGTCCAGCGCTCGCGGCTGCATTCCTCGGGAACGCTGGCTAGCCGTAGGACGCGAGCATCATGGTTGTAGTCAAGGGCATCAGCTATGCGTAGAAGGGCCGCGAGCATCGAGACGCGCTTGCGTGCCGTACGGCTCATGCTCGCGTATTCCTCATGCGCAAGGCTCGGTAAGGCACGCCGATGGTAGCGGGCAATACAGGCAATCTCATGGCGCTCTTCATCGGAAAAGTCGGGGAGCGGCGTCTCTTTGATCAGGCGAAAGGAATGCTTGTGATGACGTCGCGCTTCTACAAGCATGCCTGTATTATGTAAGAGGGCCGCACGTTCTAGCAGACGTTGGGCTTGGGCATCAAGATGATGTAATGGCTCAGTGGCAACAAAGAGTTGCGTGGAGAGACGTGCCACATGACGGGCATGAGGCCAGTCTTCTACCTGTAATCCTCCGCTGAGATGGAGCTCCTCGGGCGTGGGTTGAGGAAGCTGCCACCACTCTAATTGGTCTTCGATAGTATGCATTCGGTATACCCACCTTTATACGCCACGTTCTTTAACCATACCATGCCTGATAGCATAGTTTTAACCTGGCGTTTACTGTCCCTTTACCTGTTCTTATTGTACACCAGATTGATAAAGACTGCTGAGCCACGGTCTCTCTGCTCAGACTGATGCCTAGAGCGCACTCTCCTGGCTTTGTAGGATGGCTCGCAGCTCTTGTCGCACGCGCCGGGCTTCCAGCGCTTGCCAGTGTTGAGAGAAAGCCTGGAAATGGGCCGCGCGTTCTCTCTGCAGGCGCCAGAGGAGATGGCGCAGACCGGCCCGGAGAGGGAGCGGAGTCCCCTGGAGAGCCTTCAGCAGCGAGAGGGACAGCAGGGCTTCTGCGCCCTCGAAAGATCTCTGTTGCTCGGTCAGGGCCACTTTGATGAGAGCTAAGAGGACATCATGATCGTGCAGCCGCCCAAGTTCTTCTTGCAGCTGCTCTAGCTCGGGCAGTACCGCAAGGCACGCCTCTGGCAGCACGGCTTGGAATAGCTCCAGTGTATAGCGGAGCCGCTTGACGGCAATACGTAGATGGTGCTGGCTTTCGACATCCTGTGGATTAGTCGCCGCCTGGCTCCAGTGATAGAGTTCTTCTAGACGTTGTAGGGCAATTAGACGGGCATTATGCGCAGCGGGCGCACAGGGATCAAGGTCTTTGATAGGCTCGGCTTTGGCCATGCTCTCTAACACTCCTCTCCTGCAAAGCAGGCTGCCAGTTGCGAGCGTAGCGCTTCACTGTCAAGCTCGCGTAGGTGTTCCTCGAGAGCAGAGACCTGCAGGTCGCGCTGCTCTTCTAGCACGGCCAACAGCCACAGGAGAGCCGGGCGCTCATCGGCGCTAGCTTCGGTCAGCAGGGTGCGCAAGCTCAGGAGCATGACGTCACTGTCGCGCACAGCGCCGAGCAGGGCGGCGGTTTTTTTGACTCGACGATAGACCTTCTTAAAGGCTGACGGATCTAGATAGCCACGATAGGCGTCGAGAGCGGCGCGCAGACGTCTCGAGGCCACTCGCATCTTATGGATGGCCTCTTCGTCCGCTTCTTTCAGCAGCAGGCGACGCCAAGAGAGCATCTTTTCCAGGCGCTCAGTGAGAAGACGACGGCCATAGGCAAGGAAGGTCTCCTGACGAGCAAGCTTGTCAGTCTGCTGCTCCTGGCTCCGGTCATTGATGGCCCCTTGCCTCTCAATCTCACTCAACCAAGTCGAGCCAAAGCGCTCATAGGCTAACAAGGCTCCCTCGCGAATGCCGTGAGGACTGATCAGTAGCTGGTCCAGCCCTAGGCGCGCTAGCAAGGCTCTCAGGATCAAGGCTCCCGCAGGGAGAATACGCGCCCGCTTATAGGGCTGTCCATAGCGCTCAGCGATCTCGCTGGCTGGTAGGGCTGCCAGCAGCCCCTCACAGTGAGCCAGTTCGTCAGCGCTTAGGGAGCGCTGGGATGCCGCCAGGCCAAAGGCACGTTCAGCAAGCAACCAGAGAGAATTCGCGCTTCCTCCAGTGGCAACCAGTACAGGCGGATAGAGGGGAATGGTCAGATTGCGCAGATAGTCCTGCAGGAAGGCGCGAGCGCTGGCCCGTTCCTGGTAGGTCGGTGGATCAGAGGGCAGATAGCGATCTAGCAACCAGCCCGAGCCAATGGGCAGCGAGATGCGCCAGGTAATCTGACCGTCGTGGGCGGTCACGAGCTCGGTGCTCCCCCCTCCAAGATCAACCACCCCGAGATCAAGAGGGGCATGACCGGCACGATATAGCTCGTAAGTAGCTCCATAGAAGGTAAGCACGGCTTCCGCTTCGCCGCTGATGAGGGCTACTGGCAAGCCTGTGTGCTGCTCAATACGCTGAAGAAAGCTGTCTCGATTGCTGGCTCGGCGAATGGCCTCGGTGGCAATCAGCAGAATGGTTTCTGCTCCAAGGCGCTCGGCCAAAGCCATATAGTGGGCAATGACCAGGAGGGCCTGCTGCGTCTTCTCTTCCGAGATGACTCCGCTAGCGTTGACACTTTCGCCAAGACGGGTCAGGTCAAGCTCATCAGCGAGAATGTCTAGATGATCAGGCCAACAGCGTGCAACGACCAGGTGAATGGTGTTGCTGCCAATGTCAATGGCGGCTCGTACTGGCCGCGACTCACTTCCCATATCTCGCTTCTTGCCTCTTCAACAGAACTGAGCTACTGTTATTGCATCTCATGGACTGAGGCAGCCGTGCAAACCGCTTGCCATCGCGGTGCACGCATGACTGGGGCCACGCCCGCCTCCGCGCAGTGACCGCCTGCTTTGGTCTCATTATAGCATGCTTGCTCACAGGCCGGAGAAGAGACCAGGTACGTCTGCAATGCTAGGAAGTCGTTGGCTAAACCTCTTGACAGTGACGAGAAGTTGGAGTAATATAGGGTCACGGAACCGAAAGCCCTACCGCTCAGGTAGATGGGCAACAATGCCTACGCAGTGCATAGGCCGAAGTGGTGAAATTGGTAGACACGCAACGTTCAGGGCGTTGTGCCTCTTGCGGGCGTGTGGGTTCGAATCCCACCTTCGGCACCTCTGAGGTTGCCATAGGTGAGACGGTTGCAATAGCCTTCTCACCTATGGCAATCTCGCTTTCTCCCCTCTTCGATCTCCCACATTCCGGCACGCCACTCGCTTGAAAATTTGCTTGGGAGACTAGAGCCATCACCGCCCGCCGCTGCGCAGAAGAGGGCCAGGCCGTCTGCACATCAGGCGACAAGCCTGTTGTCCGCTTATTCTAATACCTTGAGGTGGTTCTTGAGCAAGGCCAGCAGATCCCCCTGTCCCCCTCCATCAAGCCATTGTTCCAGGGCGACGCGCAGAGCGGCGATATGGGTCGCCACCAGCAGGCGCAGTTGACTGGGGTTCTGAGGCTCATCCGCGCGCTCTTGCAGCAGATCACAGAAGGCTGTCTCGGCCTCTAAGAGCGCATAGAGGTAGAAAGCTGCTACAGAGGGGACCTGTCTGGCAATCTGATAGCGGAGCAGGAAGCCCCGTCGCTGCTGTTGATATAGGTCGGCAATGTAGAGGAGAGTACTCTGCAACGCCGCACGCGCTTCTTTGGCCTGGGTCAGCGGCAGCGCGCGCAGGTAGGCCAGTCCAGCTTGCATGACGGCACGCGTTGGCCCTAGTAGCACCTCTTCCTTAGAGGGAAAGTAGCGGAAGAAAGTGCGCGGCGAGATCATGACCGCCTCGGCGATGTCCTGAATCGCAGTCTGTTCGTAGCCGCGCTGACGAAAGAGGGTAAGGGCAGCCTGCTCGATGGCTTCCTGCAGGAGGCGTTTCTTGCGCTCGCGCAGGCTAGGCTGTGCGGCCTGGCTCTGCTCTGAAAGGGCTGTGTCACTCATCGTTTCTTTTCGCTCACTCATTGACTTTTGTCAGTTAGTGACATTATAATGCCAGCAAGCGGCGCTGACAACTGGCCCGCGCGTGCTCTGAAGGCGCTACTCCAGCAGTCAAGCGCCGCTTGGGTTGAGCGATGAGCAAGGATGGCTCAAAGTTTCACAGTCTGCCACTTCCTCTGACGATGTGTTTTAGCTTAGCAGAGAAGGAGTAAGCAAGAGATGAAGCGCTTTGAGCAACAGGTCGCCGTGGTGACAGGAGCCGCGTCAGGCATCGGTCGCGCACTGGTGCAGCGTCTTACCAGCGAGGGAGCTGCCGTTGTAGCTGTCGACATTGTTGAGGAGCCGCTACAGGCCCTAGTGATGGAGCTACAAGGCCAGGGTGCCAGCATTTGTGCTTGCCGTACTGACGTGGCCTCGGAGAGTGGAGTCGAGGCTATGCTGACAACAGCTACTTCGACGTATGGGCGGCTGGATATCCTCTGTAATAATGCGGGCATTATGGATCTGATGACGCCCGCGGCTGAAGTCCCTCTAGAGTTGTGGGAGCGTGTGCTAGCGGTCAACCTCTATGGTCCTTTTTTAGCCTGTCGCCGGGCTATTCCTATTTTTCTAGAGCAGGGTGGGGGCGTGATCGTCAATACGGCCTCTGAGGCTGGTTTGCGCGGCGGAGCAGCCGGCACCCCGTATACGGTCTCAAAGCACGGCCTGATCGGTCTGACTCGTAGCATCGCTTTTCACTACGGTGAACGCGGTATTCGTTGCAACGCTGTTTGTCCTGGGGCTGTGGCGACAGCTATCGGTCTGGGGCAGGGTGTTCCGCACCAGTCCGGTTTAGAGCGGGTAGGAGCTTTTATTCGCGCTAGTGCGCCTTCACGGGTAGCCTCTCCTGATGAGATCGCTGCGGCCATTGCTTTTCTGGCCTCGAAAGAGGCGAGCTATATCAATGGGGCCATTCTCCCTGTCGATGGAGGTTGGCTAGCGGCCTGAGTTACCCCTCTCCGAGGAGCTCTCGGAGCACGTCAAGTGAGCGGGCAGGCTGCGGCTGCTCCTTTTCACGCCTCTCCTCTTTCTTCTCCTGAGCTAAGCCGGGCTCAAGGGTGTTGTAGGCGCTTGTAGCTTGCTCACGCTTTGAGATGTCACCCTCAAGCGGCCAGAGAAGTGCATCGCGGGCCTTCAACGGCGACCAATCGGCAAGTACGATATGGTATGATTCTCCTCAGAAGAAGACTGAGCGCTTCTGATTGGACCTGGGGGAGCTCGGGCAACCGGGCTGAGAGGGCCTCTGTGAGCGAGGCCGACCCCTCGAACCTGACCCGGGTAATACCGGCGGAGGGAAGGGTCCGTCTGGCTGCCCAACCCGCTGCCGGTTCCCCTTCAGGTCAGTGATCAACAATGACCGGAGGTGGAACAGTGCCAACTCAGCTTGAGCAGGCTCGTCAGGGCCAGATTACTGAGGCGATGGCCTATGTGGCCCAAGCCGAAGGCCTCCCCGCCGAAGAGATCCGCGAGAAGGTCGCTGCTGGTCTGGCTGTTATTCCTGCCAACCCCAATCATCGCACGCTCTCCCACTTCACTGCCATCGGTCAAGGTCTCCTTGTTAAGGTTAACGCCAACCTTGGTACTTCGTATGACTATGTCCATCTGGAAGAGGAGCGCCAAAAGCTCGCTCTGGCCCAGCAGGCAGGCGCCGATGCTGTGATGGATCTCTCGACCGGCGGCGACATCCCCGCTATTCGTCAAGCGTTGCTGGAGTCGTGCGCGGTACCCTTGGGCACGGTGCCCATCTACGAGGCCGAGTTTCGAGCCGTGCGCGAGAAGGGTTCTTTTCTCAAGATGAGCGCGGATGAGCTGTTCGAGACAATCGAACAGCACGGGAAAGCCGGCGTCGATTTTATTACCGTGCACTGTGGGGTGACCCGCCAGAGTCTGGAACATTATCGGCAGGCGTCTCGTGTGACGGGAATTGTTTCACGCGGTGGGGGTCTGCTGGCTGCCTGGATGCTGGAGAACGGCGCTGAGAATCCGCTCTATGAGCACTTCGATTGGCTGCTGGAGATCGCTCGCCAGTATGATATGACTTTGAGCCTGGGGGATGGTCTGCGGCCTGGCTCGCTCGCGGATGATCTTGATGGTGCTCAGGTAGGTGAGTTGATCATTTTGGGTGAGCTGGTTGAGCGGGCCCGGCGCGCCGGTGTGCAGGTGATGGTCGAGGGGCCGGGCCATGTGCCTCTTAATGAGGTACAGAGCAATGTTCAGCTTCAAAAGAAGCTCTGTCGCGGCGCACCTTTCTATATCCTGGGCATGCTCCCTGTCGATACTGCGGCCGGTTTTGATCACATCGCCGGCGCCATCGGTGGGGCACTGGCCGGGATGTATGGCGCCGATATGCTCTGTTATTTAACGCCGGCGGAGCATCTGGGCCTGCCTAATCCGCGCCAGGTCTATGAGGGCGTGGTGGCCTTCAAGATTGCGGCTCACGCCGCTGATGTGGCTCGTGGTCATCCTCAAGCGCTGGCACGCAACCGCCAGATGTCTGAGGCTCGTTATCGGCTCGACTGGGATACTCAATTCCAATTGGCGCTGTATCCCGAGGAGGCGCGGCGCATTTTCGCCGAGCGCGCTTCTAAGACGCGAGCCTGCTCGATGTGTGGGCCGTTCTGTCCCATGAACCTCGTTGAGCATGTGCTGCGTCGTCAGCAGCGGAATGGCAGCGCCAGCCCGTTGGCAGCAGCGGAGCAGGTGAGCCTCGGAGGCGTTTGAGGGTAGCTAATACCCTGCTCTGCTAGCGATGGCACCTTTTAGGGGTCTACGGTAAAGGCCCACTGGCATGGCGCGAGGGGTCCAAAGCAGGAACGCAGGAAAGTGGCTTTCCCTCGCGCCACTGCTGTTGGCATTAATCGCGCCAGGTCCAGTCACGGACTTCGGGCATATCCTCCAGATGCTCACGGATATAGTCATGGTGCTGGCGAAGCAGCTCTTCACACTCGCGCACGAGGGGCGCGGTCAGGTGGCGCAGACGCGGCACGTGTTCCATCGCCAGGAGACAGAGGTGGTAGCGGCTGACCTCGTTGAGGACAACCATATCAAAGGGAGTGGTCGTCGTTCCCTGCTCGTTGTAGCCCCGGACATGGAAGCGGGCAGGATTGGGGCGCCCGTGCACAAGCTGGTGAACGGCGCGCTGATAGCCGTGGAAGGCGAAGATGACGGGCCTCTCTTCAGTAAAGTGAGCGATAAAGGCCGCCTGGTCGATGCCGTGCGGGTGTAGCTCAGGAGGATAAAGAGTCATCAGGTCGACGATATTGACAACGCGCACCTTGAGCTGAGGAAGCTTCCGGCGCAGCCACCAGGCGGCGGCCACGGTCTCCATTGTCATGACGTCGCCAGCACACGCAAGCACAACGTCCGGCTCACTATCGTCTTCGTTACCAGCCCAGGACCAGATCGAGAGGCCCTGTCGGCAGTGGTCAATGGCCTCGGCCATGCTGAGATATTGCAGGTGCGGCTGCTTGTCGACAACGATCAAGTTAATGTAGTTGCGACTGCGCAGGCAGTGATCAGCCACCGCGAGGAGACAGTTGGCGTCGGGTGGCAGGTAGATACGCGCAATGCTACCGCGGCGCGAGAGCATGGTATCGATGAGGCCTGGGCCTTGATGGGAGAAGCCGTTATGATCGTTGCGCCAGCAGGTTGAGGTCAAGAGCAGGTTGAGCGAGGCCACTGGGGCCCGCCAGGAGAGGGCACGCGCGCCTTCAAGCCATTTGGAATATTGGATGATCATGGAGTCGGCGATCATGGCAAAGGCTTCGTAAGTGGCAAACAGGCCATGCCTGCCGGTCAAAAGGTAGCCTTCTAGCCAGCCTTCACAGAGATGCTCGCTGAGTACCTCCATGACACGCCCTTCTGGCGAGAGATGGTCATCGATGGGCATGATGCGCTCCAAAAAGGTGCGGTTCTGAGCGGCAAAGATGTCGCCGAGACGATTGGAGTTGGTTTCGTCAGGACAGAAGTAGCGAAAGTTGCACTGCTTTGCATTTTCTTTGAAGATGTCGCGCAGAAAGGCGCCTAGAGGACGGGTATTGCTGTAGTAGCTGGTGGCCGGTCTGGTGACTTCGACAGCGTAGGAGCGGAAATCTGGCAGACGGAGATCAACAAGCAGTTTGCCACCATTGGCGTGAGGATTGGCTCCCATGCGGCGTTCACCCTGGGGAGCCAGGGCTGCTAGTTCGGCCCGTAGGCGCCCTTGTTCGTCAAACAGCTCCTCGGGGTGGTAGCTGCGCATCCAGTTCTCTAGCAGCTTGAGATGGGCTTGATTAGTCCTCACCTCTTCCAGGGGAACCTGATGGGCGCGAAAGGTGCCTTCGATGGGGAGGCCATCAACTTCTTTGGGGCCTGTCCAGCCTTTGGGGGTCCTGAGAACGATCAGTGGCCAGCGTGGTATACCGCTGAAGCTCTGGGTACGTGCCTGCTGCTGGTAGGCGCGGATTTCGTGATAGCAGCGGTCAAGGGTTTCGGCAAAGGTGCGATGGACGGCTAGCGGCTCATGACCTTCCACAAAGTAGACGTGGTAGCCATGACCGCTAAAGAGCTGTTCGATCTGCTCGTTGCTGGTGCGGCCTAAGACGGTCGGCCCGGAGATTTTATATTCATTGAGGTGGAGAATAGGCAGGACAGCCCCATCACGAACGGGATTGAGGAATTTGATGCTTTTCCAGGAACCTTCCAGGGGACCAGTCTCAGCCTCGCCGTCGCCGACGACGGCTGCAACAATCAGGTCGGGATTGTCAAAGGCCGCTCCAAAGGCATGGGCCAGGACGTAGCCCAGCTCTCCCCCTTCGTGAATAGAGCCAGGGATCGGCACGCCGACATGGCTGGGCACTCCTCCCGGGGTGGAGAACTGACGAAAGAGCTGGCGCAGGCCTTGCTCGTCTCGGCTGACTTCGGGATAGATCTCCGAGTAGGTTCCTTCAAGGTAGACGTTCGCGATCACTGCCGGGCCACCATGCCCTGGCCCTGCCAGAAAGATCATATCAACGTCGTAGTCTTTGATAAGGCGATTGAGATGGACGTAGATGAGATTGAGCCCTGGTGAGGTGCCCCAGTGCCCCAGCAACCGCGGTTTGATGTGCTCGGGCCGTAGCGGTTCCTTGAGCAGGGGATTTTCCTGAAGGTAGATCTGTCCAACGGTCAGATAATTGGCGGCACACCAGTACTTATGCATCAGTTCTAGCTGCTGTTGGCTGAGTGTACGCGCACCGGCAGCAGTCGACATATTTCCCTCCTCTGTTGGGTGCTTCAGTAAGCGAAGGCACCTGCAGAATTTTCTCTTTCTATCATTAACTAGCCTATCTTTTTGCTGCTGCTTCCTCGCTGGCGATGACAGCTAGCGGCGATCAGCGGTCATTAAGAGCACGGTTCGATAGTAGCGCTCTCTCTCCCGAGCATAGCCACTAGAACTCACACCACGATCACAGTCCACCTGGTCGGTGCTCACAGGAGCCGCACGATTTTGAGTGCAGAGCTAAAAGAGCCATCACCCGCCTGTCCTGTGACAGGTACGACTGGGAGAGGCAAAAGGTGTCTCTGCTTTCTGTCAGGCTGACAGGCGATGCTCCGGCACCGGATGGAAAGGGCCAGACGGCGAAGGAGAAAGAGGGGGTTGCCAGTGCGACGGGCAGCAGATAGACCTGTCGATCAAGCTCCGAGGTGAGCGTGGCCAGGCTGAAGAGGAGTAGCCGGCAGAGCCTGACAAACGCCGCGAGCTTTGAGAGCAATCAGCAGGCTCCAGATCAGGACCGCAAGCAAGGCTAGCTCCAGAAGCAGCCTGCGTGTCAGGTGCTGCCGGCTCGGCTTATGGTCCCGTTCCCGTTCTCCAAGGAGACATAGGACCAGCGGAGCGGTGCAGTGCGGAGGCGCAACAATGGCGAGATCAGGTTAGATGCAGTGTGGTGCCAACACTGGTCTGGATGTAGGCCGCAGGCAAAGCACGCGCCAGTTCATGGGTGGCGCGCCAGCCGGTACAATGTCCGGGGACGATGATGCTGGGGCCAATGGCTTGCAGCTCGGCGATGGTGCGCGGAATGATCGGCTCGAAGATGGCCCCACTCAGGTGGAGGCCGCCAACAAAGGCGTAGATGGCCTTGATGCCGGTGAGCCGACGGGCATGTTGCAGGATGTTAATGACGCCCGCATGACTGCAGCTAGAGAGCACTACCAGGCCGCGATTCTTAAGGTGGCAGACGACGGCCTGATCATCCCAGACCCAGATGTCAGGCTCCCAGCCGTGGTCTGTGCGCGCTTGTTGCAGAGGAAAACCTTTTTCAAAATCGGTGACGCGTTCAACCTGGCCAGTAACCAGCACGGTTCCGTCGAGGAGCAGTGAGGGGCCGCGTTCTTCGATGATTGTGACGCCTTCGCGATCGAGGTCGGCGTGACTTGGCGGGGGCATGTGAATTTCGGTCCCGGTAGGGAAGACGATGCGCCGATAACGCCAGGCATCAGGATGGAGTAGGAGAGGCAGGCCACGTTTGCCGAGGCGGCGAACGATGCCTTCCAGCCCGCCGTGATGGTCGGCATGACCGTGCGAAAGAACAATGGCCCGCAGTTCGCTGGGGCGGACTTCCAGGACATCCATATTGTGGAGCAGCGTGTTGCGCCCAAGCCCGGCATCGTAGAGCAGAGAGGCCCGCCACCCATTGCGTACGACTGTGAGCAGCAGGGCATAGCCGTGCTCGGCAATGAGCTGCTCGCGCTCGGTCCAGTTGATGGCTAGCGGAGCGCGTTGAACCATCTCATTGCTGGGCAGCAGGACATCGACACTGTTATCGACCAGGATGGTGATATCGAGACTGTCAACGGGAGCCAAGGTGACTTGTTCGCCCATGATGCCGCACTCCTTTCCATACGTGCAAGAGTGGCGCTTTGGCTTACCTACTGATTGTCTTTACTCCACTCGTCTGTTTGATGGTTTGCTCACCTCACGCGCAGAAATCTGCAGGAATGGCTGTTTTCGTCAGATCAGCTTCCCACTACCCACTAGCAGGCTCTGTAGACTGGAGAAGAGATATTGTCAGGATACCGCAGGCAGACAGCTGGCTGCAAGCGAGAGATGCGAAGAGATACGGCCATCGAAGGTGAAGGCCTCCCCCTGGCTTTGAGTGCCTGTCTTCGTTGGCTGAGGTAACGGGCGAGAACTGGCACGGTGAGATAGATGGGCTGGGGGCTTGCTCGGGTAGACTTGACGGGGGACGGCAGGTGTGGTATGCTGCATATGGCACATGGAAGCGAAACTGTCGAAGCCGCTGCCCATGTTTGTGGGCGGCGGCTTTTTTTGGCGAGCGGTTCGCTGTCAGCGGTTCCGCGCCGACGCTGCCTCCCAGTTCCAGGCTCAGGTCGCACGTTCCCGCGCCTATGGCCTCTTTGCCGTCTGGCGCTGCGCAGATCAGCGCAGTCTGTGCCAGGCGAGCCCCATTGCATTGCAGGGCACTTCTCCACCGCAGGCGGGGAAATGCCCGTAAGGAGACTTTCTAGATGATTAATCCTGGACAGGACCAGATCCTGATCTGTCGCGATTGCGGTCAGGAATTCACTTTTACTGTTGGAGAGCAAGAGTTTTTTGCCAGCCGCGGCTTGACCAATACGCCCAGTCGCTGCCCTAGCTGCCGGGCGGCGCGCAAGGCGAGCGGTGGGCGTCGTGGGCGCGGTTACGGGCGCGAGGAGCGCCAGATGTACACGGTGACCTGCGCCAGTTGCGGCAACGAGGCCCGTGTCCCTTTCCTGCCTCGTGATGATCGCCCCGTCTATTGCAGCGATTGCTATCGTCCCCAGGAATCGTACGGGCGCGGCCAGGGCCGCCGCGCGCGTTGGTAAGGCGGGCTGTCATGAGTGAAGTTCGCCTGAATCCCGATGAGTCCTTCGAGGTCGCCCTCAAGCGCTTTAACCGCAAGGTCTTGAATGCCGGTATTCTGGCCGAGGTGCGCCGCCGCAAACATTACGAGAGCCGCAGCGACCGCCGCAAGCGTAAGGCTGCTGTAGCTCGCCGCCGCCGCCGTCGCCATACCCGCTCACGCCGCTAGTTCCATACACGGTCCACCGCGCCTGACTGGTCATCCATAGCAGGCTCAGCAATAGCAGCAGTAGAAGAGCCGTTCGTAACAAGCGCTCGCTCTTCTACTGCTTGTCACGGATGCAAGCGAGAGGCGCAGTCTTGCTGAAGGCTCCCCCTTCAAGCGAGTGCTCATCTAACAGATGCCTATCTGCAGGATCTCACTCCTACTCTTTTTGATTGAGTGTGTAGGCATAGCGATAGGCTGCAGAGAACTCGTATAAGGAAACTGGGCCGAAAACGCTAGCATTCAGTTGCTGGCCGATCAGGACCGCAAGCCCAGCAGGCAGCGATGAGAAGAGATGGATATGGGCAATGCCTTGGCTGCGCAGGCGGCGCAGGTCACGTCCAATCTGACGGGCAATGGCCAGGGCATGATTGCCATCCCTTACCCCTCGGGTGTGGTCTACTCCCTCCGGCAGCGAATAATGGATGAAGTGGCTATAGTCAATCTTATTCCCTGCTTGTTGCGTGTATACCTTCACACTATCCTCAATATTATTCGATATGGAAATAGCCACTACCGCTGTCTGGGGATCTCCCTTCTGAATGCTCTCATCACAGGTAAGAGGGGAAGAATCGCTCTGCGGTCCTTCATTATCCCAATACTGCTGTCTTGCTTCATCACGTACTTGCAACCTCATTCCCTGGAAAATGAAGCCGAACAGGTAGGTCAGCGAATAGACTGCTTTAATCGGAACTTTTAGACTTTCTCCAAAGCCTGGACCAATGGTCGTGAGCAGTCCTTTGATATCCTGCAGAGCTGGAACAATAAGATCCTGCCATTCAGCGACTGTAGGGACACGTCGCACATCCCTATTCTCGTCTTCAAGGAAAAGCCTCCTGGCATCAACCGACAGATCGAGCCGAGGGCTGCCCTCTCCAGCAACAAAGGTGCGTAACCCTATCCAGATTTCATGGTTCTCCCCAGCCCTCACGCGGCGCTGATGAAATGCCCGGCGCAAGATCGCGCGAGCCAGCAAACGCAGCTTGCCGTCTACTGCCTGCTGATCGCTCTCCTCCGGCTCAAGCTCGTCCGCAATAAAATTCGTCAGCTTCCCGAGACTGACCTTTGCCAGGGCGTTCTGCGCTCTTTTCCGGCTGACCCCCTGCAGGATCACAACTATAGGAAACTCCAGCTCGTTTTCGTGGCGCTTGAGGGCAGCGTGTGCCTCGGATAGCCAGAGCTGCGGCTTCCTGAGAGCTTCGGGTGTGAGATAGAGCAGGTAGGCATCGGCTAACTCGCTCACGGCCCGCTCTGCGGCTTTTTCACGGAGGCCGAGAAAGGGCAGGTCCTCGCTGTCGCGGTGCCAGAGCTTGAGGCCGCGCAGGCGCAGCATGAGTTCTAGCTGTTCGCGGTTTTTTCCGGCATCGCCAGCAGAGCTGATGAAAACGGTGGCCGGTCTGGTCGGGTCCTGTTCCTGCTG
>NZ_JADGHT010000443.1 GCF_019683755.1 Thermogemmatispora sp.
GTATACTATAGCGAGGCTCTCTTCTCTACTCTGGAGTAAGGACAGAAGACGAGCTAATCCATAGAGAAAGTAAATGTTCAGCAGCTAAATTTAGAATAATACGATTATGACGTGCATAGGGACAGCCGGGCACATTGATCATGGGAAATCGACACTTGTCAAGGCTCTCACAGGCATCGATCCTGACCGTCTTGCCGAAGAGAAAGCCCGTGGTATGACCATTGATCTGGGCTTTGCCTGGTTAAGACTACCAGACGGTCGCGAAGTTGGCATCATCGATGTACCCGGTCATGAAGGCTTCATCAAGAATATGCTCGCTGGCGTCGGAGGCATTGATGTCGCCTTGCTTGTTGTGGCCGCAGATGAAGGAGTGATGCCACAGACTCGCGAGCACCTGGCCATCCTTGATTTGCTGCAGGTGCGTAGCGGGGTAGTGGCCTTGACCAAGGCTGACCTGGTAGATGAGGAATGGTTGGCCCTTGTCAGCGAGGAGGTCGCCGCCTTACTCCGACCTACCAGCCTAGCCGGTGCCCCGATTGTTCCTGTCTCAGCCAGCACGGGTCAGGGTCTCGCTACCCTGCTGGCTCGTCTGCAGGAGGCCACAGCTCAGGCTCCCCAGCGGCCCGACTACGGACGGCCCCGTCTTCCCATCGACCGTGTTTTTACCCTTGCCGGCTTCGGGACCATTGTCACGGGCACGCTCATTGACGGCAGCTTCCAGCTAGGACAAGAAGTCGAGATTTTGCCGCGAGGCCTTAAGGCTCGCATTCGTTCGCTTCAGCGCCATCGCCAGGCGATCACTGTGGCTCAGCCAGGAGAACGCACCGCTCTCAATCTGGCCGGCGTTGGACGCCAGGAAATAGAACGGGGGAACGTTGTGACCCTGCCGGGCTTGCTGCAACCAACTACACTGATCGACGTCCGCCTGAGCTTGCTCGCCGATGCCCCCCGTCCTCTCAGGCACAACACCCTGGTTGATTTCTACTGTGGTGCTCAGGTAGTGCCAGCTAGTGTGCGTCTACTGGAGGGCGACGAGTTGTGTCCTGGTGAAAGTACCTGGGCGCAGCTGCGTTTACAGGAGCCAACGGTAGTCGCGCGCCATGATCGCTTTATTGTGCGCCTCCCCTCGCCTAGCCTGACACTCGGCGGTGGAGAGATCCTTGACGCTTATCCCGCTTATCACCGTCGTCGCCGCAGTGAGGTTCTGCAACGCCTGGAAACCCTGGCGCAGGGCAACCCTGAAGCCATCGTCCTGGCTCAGCTCACAGGGGCGCTGCGCCGCTCAACGGGTCCAACACCCCCCCATTGGCCCGCTTACGAGATCGCCGAATTGGCTCGCCTGAGTAATCTCACCCAGCCTGTGACGCAGCAGGCACTGGAGACGTTGTTAACACAGGGAAGAGTGCGACGTGTGGGAACATACTGGTTCTCACTGAGTGTCTGGCAGGCGCTCAGTGAGGCGGCCATCCGCCTGGTCCAGGATTACCATGAGCAATTTCCTCTGCGCAGTGGACTCCCGAAAGAGGAATGGCGCTCTCGTCTCCATCTGCCACCACGCCTGGCAGCGGAGGTTTTCGAAGCCCTGCGCCGCGAGGGCCTGCTTACAGAAGCTGGCAGCGCTGGTCTAATCCGTCTCCCTGGCTTCACGCCAAATCTGAGCGCTGAGCAGCAGAGGCAGGCCGCACGTTTGATCACTATCTTTCGTGCCAACCCGTTCACGCCGCCAACGCGAGGAGAGGCCGAAGAGCTGGTAGGTGGCGAGCTAGTGAGTGCCCTGATCGAACGTGGAGAACTGGTCAAGATGGGCGATGGCACTATCCTCTTTCTGCGCGAGGCATATGAGAGAGCAGTAGCACTTATCACATCCTATTTGCAGGAGCATGGTACCATTACTGTAGCTCAGGCGCGCGACCTGCTGGGTACTACACGCAAGTATGTTTTACCTCTCCTGGAGCACATGGATGCAGAGCGTATTACGCGACGAGTGGGCGATACCCGTATGCTTGTGTCCCAGACAGCAGGCATTTGAAAGCAGGGTCGCTAGCAGCAAGCACGGAAGCGGGTCAGGCTGGCTGGATGCTTCGGGCTAGTACCAGGCGAGAGGCCTCCGCAGAGGCGGTTTCCTGAGAAGGAAGAGATAGCACGTCTGTGTGGTAGAGTGGCCCGCAGAAAAGATGTTCCCAATGGGGATAGGATGCGCTACAATAAGGAGCGAACTGTAGTTTACCGGGTATCCTGCGTTTATCGTTCATAGCAGGGCGTTTGTCTAAAGAACACCTCGTCCCATCCGGAGGGCACGCTCGCTGGAGCGTGGAAGCAGCGGGCCAGGCTAGTCGGTCGAGCCGGGGAAAGTTGGCTGGACCAAGCCAGGTATTATGGAGAGGAATGGCAGGGTAGACAGGCCGCCAGGCTAGATGAGGGTTAGGCCACGCTCATCCAAGCTCGGGGAAGAACAGGCGTGGCGGGCTGACACGACGCGGGCAAAAGGTATGGAAAGACAGACGAGCAGGCCTGTTGACGGAGAGCATCGGGAAGGATCAGGGCAGGGCAGAGCTGGGAAAAAGCCAAGAGAAGAGGCGGGAGACCGGTCCGACCAGGCTGTAGGCCCTTGTGGCCCCTCCAGATAAGCTGTACGGTCAAAGCGGAGAGCTATGCAAACTGAAGTTCTGGGCGAGCGATACCAGCTATTGGACCCCATCGGTCGGGGGGGCATGGCAACCATCTACCGCGGGCGGGACCTGCGTATGGATCGCCCTGTGGCGATTAAGGTACTACGCGAGGTCTATAGTACCGACCCAAAGTTTGTCACGCGCTTCCAGCGCGAGGCAAAGGCCGCCTCTGCCCTGCAACATCCTAATATTGTTCAGGTCTATGACTACGGGCAGAGTGATGGGAACTACTACATCGTTATGGAGCTGGTCGAGGGTACAGACCTGCGCCGTTATCTGCGCTCGCGGGGCATATTGGATGTAGAGCGCGCGGTGATTATCGCCCATGATGTCGCCCTTGGCCTCGGGGCTGCTCATCGGCGCGGAATCGTTCATCGCGATGTCAAGCCTCAGAATATCCTGGTTGGACGCGATGGCTCGATCAAGCTGACTGATTTCGGTATTGCCAGCGTCTATAAGGATATCAATGCCGAGCGCTTGACAACCACCGGGATGACGCTCGGTACAGTGCAGTATTATGCTCCCGAAC
>NZ_JADGHT010000444.1 GCF_019683755.1 Thermogemmatispora sp.
CTGTAGAATAAACTAATATATGTGTTGCAAGCGATCCTGTGCCGGGTTGGGGGGCTAGTATGCGTGATCGCTCGGCTGAGCAGGGAGCAGGGGCATCTGAGGGAGCTGAAGGTCCAGAGGGCACATCTCGCCGTACCAGGCGGCGTCAGACTCATTCCAAGACAGTTGATCCCCCCTCGGAGCCGTTGGCATACTTTCCCGACCATCTGGCTGATTTCTATCAGTTGCTGAAGTCAGACTATGAAGAGCTGCGTCGCGCTAATCGCATCATCTTTTATGAAACTCGAGTCATTGTCTGGCTCTGCGTGATCCTGGCGCTGATCATTATGTTTCGCGCCTCCGTTGTGGGTGGCTCTATTCTCTCAGTGGCAACGCTGCTGGTGAGCCTGATAGGGAAGCTCATTCAGGTCAAGAGCAGCGAGCGGGAGGATCTGGGTAAGCGGCTGGAGGCGCTGCGTCTGACGACGCTGGAGATTGAGCGCATCTGTCTCAGTTTGCATCTGACAAGGGCCATTAGTGATCAGAGGCGGCGTGATCGGGTGCTGGAAGAGTTGGCAGAAGAGCGGTCCCTCTCTGGTGAGGAGGGGCGCCGCTCTTCGAGTGCTTCCAGTTCGACGGCGACTAATCGAGAGTCTGGAGGGCACCAGCTTCCGCCGCAGGAGGGCGGAGCCAGCTCGTTGGGGGGCGAGGCAGGAAGAGAGTGAACAGCCGCCGCTTTTCCTCGGATCTCCTTTAAGGACAAGCAGGGGGAGCGAAGGTGAGGGTTTCCAGGCTAAGCCTTCGCTCCTTGCTGCTTTGATACGTTCTGCCGGTGGCGTTGGGCTGGCGAGCAAGCTCAGGCAGTGGCGCCGCTGATGGTATTGCGCAGGCGACCCAGTCCCTCGACTTCCAGCTCAACTACGTCACCCACAGTCAGCCAGCGGTGGCGTTCCTGGCCTAATTCGAGCAGGCAGCCGCCTCCGCAGGTGCCGGAGCCAAGGATGTCGCCGGGGCGCAAGCGGACGTGCTGTGAGGCGCGCTCGATCATCTGAGGAAAGGTATAGTAGATTTCTTGAAAATTGGCTTCGGTAAGGAGGACTCCATTGACGCGGGCGCGCATGGGCAGGTCGAAGCGCTCGTCAGCGCCGCTGCCGCGACGGTAGGGTTGCAGTTCGTCGGGGGTGACGAGCCAGGGACCAAAGGAGGTGGCGAAGTCTTTGCCTTTGGCCGGTCCGAGCTGGACGGCCATTTCTTGCAGTTGGAGATCGCGCGCGCTCCAGTCATTCATGATCATGTAGCCTGCAATGTAGTCTGAAGCTTGCTCGGCAGGGATATCCTGGCCCGCGCGCCCGATGACTGCGGCAATCTCTAGCTCGTAGTCCAGTGCCTGGCTCAGGCGCGGGTAGGGAATGGCTTCCTCATGTCCGTAGAGGGCTGAGGTGTTGGAGAAATAGAACACAGGGATCTGATACCATTGGGCAGGAACCTCCAGGCCGCTGCGGGCGCGGGCGTTACGTACGTGGGCTTCGAAGGCGAAGAAGTCGCGAATAGTTGGCGGGTCGGGAATGGGCGGACGCAGGTGGACCTCTTCGAGGCGGAAGGCTAAACCCTGCTGATGTTGAAGCTGCGTCGGCTCCTCCTGCGCCGCCAGCTCTAGCGCGGCCCGTAGCCGTTCCCAGGCCGCTGCCCCTTGCCGAAGCAGGGCCAGCAGCGTCCCAGGAAGCGGCGCTTCCTGGTTCGCGCTAAGGCGCGCAAAGGCTGCCTCGCGCTGGGCTGCCCAATGGCCAAGGACCGCCAGGTCGAGCACAAGATCGTTGAGCAGAACGCCGGCCCGTCCCTCTTCGCGCGGCGTGTTAGGATCGAGTACGTAGGTTACCAGTTTCATAGGTGCTTGCTTGGTGTACTCCCGGCTTGGAGGCCGGGAGACGCTACTAGACAAGACGACTCTCCAGTCCTGGCTTGTTATGCCAGGTGCCTCCTCTCTTGCTTCACAAGCTGCTTCTGACTGCATAGTAGCGCAGGAGAGAGGGCGAGGCTCTGCCCTGCGCCGAACATCAGGAGGCTAGTGCGGCCATGCTGGCGAAGAGTAGGGGCTTTTCTGGCTGGCTCTGGTCACCGCTGAATTCGCGGTACATGGCGGCGACATTCGCGACGATGCGCTCGCCGTCGGTCCAGGTGGCGTAGCGGTCCAGGGGAATATCGCGCGCCGCCTCCAGGGCCGACATGCCAGCTTCGTAGCGCCTGCGGGCCTCATCGTAGATGTATTGCAAGTAGCCTTTGACTTCCTTGACGCCCTGCTGGTCTGTGATAGGGCCGTGGCCCGGTACGATGATTTCAGGGTCAAGCTGCAGGATCAGGTCGCAGGCGCGCAGCCAGTTAGCGGTGGGACCGGCCCACATGATGGGATGGCCGCCGATAAAGAGAATATCGCCGCTGAAGACCACGCGCTCGCTGGGGACGTAGACGATGATGTCGCCGCGGGTGTGGGCTGGCCCGACTTCGATCAGGCGCACCTCTTTGCTGCCGACGTGCAGGGTTAGCTCACCGCTGAAGGTGCGCGTTGGCAGGGTCAGGGTAATGTTGCTGAAGTCGAAGGCGCCAAAGGCCCGTTGCAGGAAGCGCTGTAGTTGCGGCAGGTTGGCGGTTTGGGAGAGCAGCGTGCGCAGGCGCTCGGGCGGATCTTCTTGCATCTCGATGGCGGCTTGCTCGGAGGCGATGATCTGGGCATTGGCAACTAACTGGTTGCCGTAGCAGTGGTCTCCGTTGGCATGGGTGTTAACGACGGTGTCAATCTGGGAGGCCGCTGGAACGGCCCGCTTCATGGTCTCCAGCATCTCACCGGTCAGCTTCAGGTCAAACAGGGTGTCGACGAGGAGCGTGGCTTGACCATCAACAATGAGACCGGCATTGCTCAGGCCCCAGGTGCCAGGCGGCTGGAGATAGGCGTACAGGTCGTTGCCAAGATCGTGTAGTCCGCGGGTGTAGGCGAAGCTTGCCATGTCTTTCTCTTTCCTCCCTTGTGAGTGGGCGAGGAGCTGTCAGAGCTGTCAGCACGTTACAGTGTTCGCCCAAGATTGGGTCTGGCCATTCGTTGGATGTCTCTCTCGTTGTTCTGGCACACTGATACAGTATCGCACGTCTCCTCCGCTTTGAGGAGGGGAGTTCTCCCCTCTCTCTCTCCTCTGGCCTCCCTCACGCGCTGGCAAAGGTCATTGT
>NZ_JADGHT010000445.1 GCF_019683755.1 Thermogemmatispora sp.
TGGTCTCCCCCTCTTAGAAGCCACAGAACCACTGTGGCTGGCAATACCCGCAGTGGTTACCCCTCTATTGTAGCATGTCTCGATAGCTATCAGCCAGCCTTCTTTTTTTCTTGCGAATTGCAGAGATCACGGACTATCCTTGCCAGACCATCAAGCTGATGATCTTGCTCCAAAATGCCTTGACAACATGGCCATCTGTACTTTATCTTTTTGCATGATTGCAAGTGTCTATCGATAAGAGTAGATCAATGCTTGAGTATTGCGAACCATTGGCAGCTAAAAGGCTCTGCTAGATCTACACGTCCAAGGCTTTGTCGCTGCTGTTCGGCTAATTCAACAGCGATGCGGCGTAGTATAACGGATCACCGGAGGGGTGGCCAATGTGCCTATTCGCCACTCAGGTCACCTAGTCCGGGACTGCCGTCCGCTCCCTTAGGCAGCCGGGCAGCAGGGCGAAGGGTGCGCAGGGAATGAGCTGGGGCGGCTCTCGCGACGCTGCCCATCTGGGAATGTCTGCCGGGCTAGCAGCGTTGGCGTTGCCATGAGGTGCCGGGCCGTCATCTGTTAGCTCGCCTGGTGAGAATGGCTCATCTCCCATGCTCTTGCTTGTTTCTCTGGCCAAGCTCAGGGTTTTGCTTGCCCTTTCAATGCTTGCTCGTTTGCTCGTCTCTCTGCTCTTGTCTACGCTTGAGGCAGGCAGACGACCTGGGCTGGGGCTGTGGACCTGCTCTCACCTGCATTGGATGCGATCAGTGCTATTCTGACAGAGAAAGGATGTTCTGCATGGCTTTGGATTCGCAGCAGCCTACAGGCTCGCAGGCAGTTACCCAGTCTCTGAACGAGACCCCTCCTCCCGGACTGCTACGCAATAGCAATTTTCTGCTCCTGACAGGTGGTCAGATCATTTCCTATCTGGGAGACTTCATCTACAGCACCACCTTACAAATCTGGGCCTATGCCCTCGTACCTACAGCAGCCTCAGTCAGCGGTATCTGGGCGGCGCAGTATCTCCCGTACGTCGTGGTAGGGCCGATTGCAGGGGTCTTTGTTGATCGCTGGAACCGTCGACAAATCATGGTCGTCGCGGACCTGCTGCGTTGCTTTATCGCCTTATGGCCCTTGTTAGTGCCGCCGGCGCTACGGCTCCCTGCTATCTATCTCGCGGTCTTTCTGATCAACAGCTTGGGTCGCTTCTTCTCGCCGGCCCGCTCGGGAGTCATGCAAGTCATTCTGGCCCAGCCAGACCAGCCACGAGCGGCCTCCATCTTGCAGTCCAGTTTTGCCTTTGCTGTCATTGCGGGCCCCAGCCTTGGCGCGGGTCTCTACTTCCTGGTGGGTCCTTATCTAGGGACCATTCTCAATGCGCTCTCCTTCCTGATCTCTGCCCTCTGTATTCTGGCCATGCGCGTCTCACCCCAGGCTCTGCATCCGGGAGCGCAGCGCCAGACGACCGGGGAAAGTGCCATGCGGGCAGTTCTGACCGAGCTTGTTGACGGCTTCCGTTTTGTCCTTGGCTCGCGGGTGCTGCGTGTGGTCATGATCCTGTTGGTCGTCAACTGGTTTGGCGTTGGCGCACTGAATGCCCTGGATATTGTCTTTATCAGCCAGCGTCTGCATGTCAGCCCCGAACTCTATGGCCCCATGGCCACAGGCAGCGGTGTTGGTCTGCTGATTGGCTCACTGATCGCAGGGGCCTTGAGCAAGAAGCTCTCTCCGCGCTCCTTGCTGACTGGTAGCGTCTTCCTGACGGGGCTAGGGATTGTCGTCTTTGGCTTGCAAGTCTGGTTCCCATTGGCCTTGTTCTTCTGCAGCCTCACGGGGCTACTGCAAGGGGGGATCGAAGTGGGCTATATGGCACTCGTGCTGCTCTGTTCTCCGCGCACGCTGATCGGGCGTGTCGAGGCTGTCATCCAGACCAGTATGTTCATTGCCAGCGTGCTGTCGATTGCCATCGGGGGCTATGTGGCTCAATTCATTCCGGTGTATATTCTCTTTATCATCGGAGGCTGGCTGACGGTGTTAGCTGGTCTCCTCGGTTGGTTCGGGTTACCAACTAGAATTGAGCCTATCGCGGCGTCGCAGGCTTCGACTGAGACGGGGCCGGAGCAGGCTGCGCAGGCCTAGCGTTCAAGGAGGCAAAAGCAAGCCGATGTCTGTCCCGCGTGTGCAGCGCATGGCGCGCGTCCTTGTTCATCATTCCTGAGATCTGCGCAGAGGCAATCGGTTGGCGATTCTCGCTACCCCACTGGCAGCTCCGCTGATTCGCGAGGTCGCGCGGGAGGCTGTGCGTGCCGGCGCCCTTGTTTCTAGTCTCTTGCAGCTACCAGGTCTGATGGAGATCCTTCTCAAGGAGGCCTCTGAGGAGCAATTGACCTTTGTGTCGCCATTGCAGCGTTTGCTCTGGGAGGAGTATGCAGCTCTCCTTGATATCGAATCAGAGGAAAACACCTGCGAGCTGAGCGGTGTCGATCCGGCTCGTCTGGCGCTCGCGCAGCAAGCGGCAAGTGTCATGCGTGAAATCGTGCAGGAACGTACGCTACCTGATCGGCGCCATGATCCGCAGTCGCTTCGTTGGACAGCGACCATGTTCCCGACACCCGCCTGTGCTCAGAACGCGGGTATGTCCCTGAGCGATTTCGAGGGACTTTCTCGGCGGGGCCTGCTTTTTGGATGAGGAGGACCTGCTGACGCATTGGCGCGAACTGCTGCATCAGCAGGAGCGGCTGGTGGCTTGGCTGGCCGAGCGAGAGGAGGCCACGGTCGAGCTGCGCGGTCCCGATGTGGAGCTGACCCTCTCCTACTAAGGGAGGTCGCTTTATCAGCGACGATGGCCGCTACAATCTGCCCGGCGGAGAGATCTTTACCAGTCCCGTGGAGACCTCGGCCAACGCGTGGATTCGCTTTCGCTTCCCGTCCAGCTATCAGGGCTTCCAGCTAGGAGATGTACGCCTGCAGGAGGAGGTAGTAGTTAAGACCTAGGCGACCCACGGTCAACTCTATCTGGATCGCATGCTGATCGTCGATGAGGGTGCGCGTCGACTGGGAGCATTCGCTATTGGCAATAACTACCGTATTCAGCGCACTACCAAGCACCTGCTAATCGAAGCGGCACGAGTACTAGCTGACCTAGATAGCTCCTGGCTTCCTGTCCTGGTGCTGCTGCGACGAGCTAACAAAACAGG
>NZ_JADGHT010000446.1 GCF_019683755.1 Thermogemmatispora sp.
GCTGAGTAGTATAGCATGGTAGGTGAGTTGACGCCGTCCGGAGAAGCAACTACAATACGCGCCACATAATGAACAATAGAGATACATTTTCGTACAAGTGGGCGCAGCCCGGGGAGAAAGTATGCGCGTGATTCAAGAACTGTGGGAGATGACAGAAACAGCGCGCGGCTGGTTGTCTGGAGGAGCTGTAGCTCTAGTGCCAACGCAGGGGAGGCTCCACCCGGGGCATCTGGCTCTCATCGAGGCAGCCAGACGGGAATGTGAGATCTGCGTCGTCAGCCTCTTTGCTGATCCTCTCCAGTTCACCTCACCCGAAGAATTGGCTCGCCATGCGCGTGAACAGGGGGCCCGCGAGCAGAACCTGAGATTACTAGAGCGCCTGGGAGTCGATGTGGTCTTTGCGCCAGAGCAGGAGGCCATGTATCCGCCGGACTTTGCCACCTATGTCACTCCTGCGGGGTCCCTGGCCGAATGCATTGAAGCCCGCCTTTATCCGCAGCGCTTGCGCGCCATTGCCACCACTGTCTGCAAACTGTTGCTGCTCGTTCGTCCAGATATTGCCTATGTATTACGCAACGAGATCTATACTGTTGCTCTCATGCGACGTCTTGTGCGCGACCTCAACATCGATGTCAGCATCTCTGTATTCCCTGAGCAGCGAGATGCCGACGGTCTGGCATACAGTGAGAGCTACTCTCTCTTAACGCCACAAGAGCGCTTTGCCGCTCGTATTCTCTACAGCGCCTTACTAACCGGATTGGGATTGTTACTTGCTGGCGAGCGGCGGCCAGAGGCCATCATCGAGGCCATGGAACAAGTCATCAAAGCGGAGCCTCTGGCGACGCTCGAGTATGTCGCCCTATGCGATCCAGATTCTCTCACCACGCTGGCGGTCCTTGAAGAACGGGCCCTGCTGCTGGCAGCGATACGCATTGGCGGGGTTCGCCTGCTAGATAGCCTGCTCTGGTCGCAAGAGCCGCAGAATCAGTCAGCCATCAATTAAGGCCGCAGGCCGAGAGGAGTAGGCAGCTATACCCCAGCTCCGGCTCGGCTTCCAGGTTCCCGCGACCCAGTCTATGCACGCTAGTAGCTCTCCTGATCACCTGGCTTGGCCTTAGACCTTACCCTCACTGCTGCAGACCTCCAGAGATGGTCAGATGCTCAGAGAGGGGGCAGAGGCCTCTCGGGGTTCAGTTCACCCCGCCGAACTACTGACCCGAGCTTGACTGGTGTCCGGTCAGAGCCACCTGGAGGAGCGTCTACTACCCTGAACCCCCGAAGCAAGCTCCTGCAGTGGGAGAACACTCCTGTGGGGGGTCCCATGCGCACGAGCACGAGGACAAAGGCGGGAAAGAGAACGGCCTACCGTCGGCGAACCGGCTGGCTGGAATCCGGCGGACATTGTGGCCTATAATAAGGGCGCGCTACGAAGCGCTATCAACGGGTGCTAGCTAGCTCCGACTTCAGAGAGTCAACGAAGGAGGCTCCTATGCCGCTTACTGCTGACCAACCCATCTTTATTGCGCTCAGGCTCTTGCTCATCGCTATCATTGGCTATCTCTGGGGGTCATTGCCTCCAGGCTACTGGATGGGCAAAATCCTACGCGGACGTGACTTCGATATTCGCAACTATGGCAGCCGCAAAACCGGTGCGACCAATGTCAGCCGTGTTCTGGGAATAGGGCCAGCCATCATCGTCATGATTCTCGACCTCTCCAAAGGTATTTTGCCGATGCTGTTGGCCGTATATGTCCCGTTCTTCCATGTCCTAGGATGGGGTCCCCTGCTGGCCGGCTTAGCGGCCCTGATCGGCCATCGCCATCCTATCTTTATCGGCTTCCAAGGCGGCAGGGGGGTGCTCACCGGTGCAGGTTCCCTACTCTTTGTTGCGCCACCCGTCTCCTTTCTCATCTTTGGCATCGGAGCGGTCTTGACCATCAGCACGATTGCTCTCTCCCGCTATGTCTCCCTCGGCTCCCTGGTAGGGTGTGTCACCGTCATGATCTGTGGCATTGTCTTTGGCCTCCTCGGCTGGCTGCCTGTGCCAGCCATGATCTTCATGATCGTTGCCCCTCTACTCGTGATTATCTTCCACTCTGACAATATTGAGCGGCTTCTTGCTGGCAAAGAGCGCAAGCTTGGGCAAAAGGAGGTGATTGCCTCGCCGGGTGGAGCAGCTTCCTCACACTGAGATTGCTGCGAGCAAGGCTAGCGGCGGCCGCTGGCTCTTGCTTCCCGCATTGGGATCTGAAACGCTCAGCCAGGTGTTAGCGCGAGCGAAGCTACGCTCTAAGTGTGCAGGCGCTCTTTCTTACTGCCCTGTAGCAAGGGCCATGCTCGTAGTACATATTCTGCTCCTGACATAATGGTCCAGAACGTCGCCAACAGCAGAGCGATATCTGCCAGCAGGTGTAGCGCGCTGCTTACGTCCCAGGCTGCGGAGGAGAGTGTCAGGACGGGGGTAGGAAAGAGCGCAAGACGTGGGTCGCCGAGGCCGTGGGCCAGGAGGATACCGCCGATGGCGAGCAAGGTAATAAATGTTTTTTGCTTTCCCCAGGGTCCTGCAGCGATCACGGTACCCTGGGCGGCGGCCATTGAGCGCAAGCCTGTGACCAGGAATTCGCGGGCGACAATGATGACTACGATCCAGGCTGGCACCAGCCCGATCTGCACCAGGGCAATGAGAATGCTGGAAACAAAGACCTTATCAGCGGTCAGATCGAGAAAGACGCCGAGCGATGAGACCAGATGATAGCGGCGCGCCAGATAACCATCGAGCAGATCGGTAATCGATGCCAGCACAAAGAACAGCGTCGCAACGAAAAAAGCCCAGTGCTGGTTAATCAGCACCAGGATGAAGATGAGCAAGGTGCTGGCAATCCGGCTGAGGCTCAGTAGATTGGGAATATGCTGCATAATCCAGCGGTCTCCTTACGGCGTTGGGTACTCACATTATAAGCAAAGTGCTGGCGCTTGGGTAGGGCAAAGACATGGCCAGCCGCGGCTGCCTGCCCCTAGGCAAAGCAGGACTGACTGATTGCTCAGCCTTGCCACCTTAGCCTGGGCAACATCCTCACATGGGCACCTGGGCGGGCTATGCTGACCAGCCAGCCTGTCTGCCTGCCAGTGTGAGGACCCGCAGCGCCTCTGCGTGCTGGCCAAGCGAACGA
>NZ_JADGHT010000447.1 GCF_019683755.1 Thermogemmatispora sp.
AAGGATGTTACGGTCGATGGGTGCAGGCTTGGCATACAACGTCTGCCTAAGCAGGGCCTGCGCCAGAAAGACGTGTACTGGAAAGTGTCGGCGATGGTCAATCCAGGTTTGTTTTTGGCGCTGAAAGATGCTGTGCTGGCTGCCAGGTTGGCAGAGGGTGATACCAAAGCAGCGCCGAGCTTCTCTATCGGGCCGACGCTGGAGGGTGTTGAGCCATTCCTGTCTCGGCAGGTTTGCCTTGCTTCCGACAGGCTCCCCCCTCGATAGGTGCACGAAGTAAGCTGCGGAGCGATGCCGCTTAGAATGAGGAGGGTGGAGGCTTTTCCCTTAGCACTTCCAGCGAGGGCGAACAGCAGCGGCCTCGCTCAGCCTGCCGTCACCAAGGGGACCAGAGGGCCTGCCTGGAAGTTGAGATCCAGCATCAGCCTCTGGCTTCCCCTCCCTTCGGCCTGGCATCCCAGGCAGGTCCCATTTTCATTGCAGAGCTGCTTGCCTCGCCCGGCCTGGTCTAGAGAGTGCGCCCGCGCCCGCGTCCCGGCTGGTTCAGCAACAACCGCAGGCGCGCCACTTCCGGAGCACTGCCAAACGGCGAAGCTGCCAGCCGCTCTACGAGCCGGCGCGCCCGGTCCAGATTCACCTGACTACGGATCGCGTGCGCCACAGGTACCGCCTCCAGGCCCAGCGCCGCCGCCTGCTCATACTCGCCCAAGCGCGCATAGGCCTCCGCCGCCAACAGCTCCGCATAGACATTGGCGCGCGTCATACCGCTCAACTGGCGCGTTGGCAGACTATCCAACGTCTCCCGGGGCCAGTTGAGCGCTAACAGCACCGCGGCCCGATCAATCTGAAAACGCTCCCTACTCAAAGGCAGATGATAGTGATCCTCCCCCGAGCCGGCCAGGGCCTCGCCCAGCCAGGCAGCCGCCTCATCCAATAGCACCAGTACCCTGCCTGGCTGGCGTTGCGCTTCCTCTGTCCGCGCCTGGGCCAGGGCGCCGCGCAGCAACAGCGCGACCCGCAAATCCGCCGGCAGGTTCGGCAACAGCCGGCGGACCCGCAGCTCATCCTGTAACGCCCGCTCAATCTGACCAAACTCGATGAGGGCCGTCATCCGCCGGTAGAGCGCAAAGGCCAGCAATGTCTCCTGCTGCAGCGAATTGGCCCAACCAACGGCCTTGTTGAGATGCTCCAGCGCTCGCTGCGGCTGCTGCTCATCGCGCAGTACCGAACCCGCCAGCGTGTGGTAGCCCACCAGTAAGCGCTTGAGATGCGGCTGATCCCCTTTGGCAAAGGGCAGCGCCTCATACAGGCCGCTCAGGGTAGCCTCAATCAGCGGTAGCTCCGGGCCGGCGGTACTTAGGTCCCCTTTGCGATTCAAGGCGGACAAACGTCGTGCCACCTGCTCCATATCAATGGCCGGACGGCTGATCACCGCAGGAGCTTGCAGCGTTGCAGTCTGCTGCCTCACACCCGGCAGCTCCGCCAGGCCCAACAGGACAGGAGGAATGGCTAGGATCTCTGCAAGAAATCGTCGTCGAGAGAAACTGTCGAAGCCTTCGTCGTGATGCTCCATGAGGTTCACATACCTTTCAGTGACGCCCAGCGCCCGCGCCAGGTCGGCTTGGGTCCAGCGCTTGCCATCAGGACGCCGCTTCAGACGCCGATAGTGACGGACCACCTGCCCCGGGCGAGGAAGGTGGTCAGGCCCCGCCTCAAAAGGCGGATAGCCAAGCTGTACCCACCAGGGACTACCGCCAGCGCGATCAGGACAGCTCCCCAGTGATTCAGACGTAGCAGCCATCGCTCTCAGGCGCTCCTTTCCCTCTACGGAAAACAGGGAAGCCACGTAAACGCTAGAGCCAGTATACGGAGGGAAGGAGAGCAACGCAAGAGCTTCCGAAGGGAAAGCAGAACCAGGAGTTCATCATCTCTTGATAGCGAGATTAGACCAGTGAAGGAGGTGAGTGATTGCTTTGACAGTCGAGAAAGGGGATCGATTGCCTCTCTCGCGAACAATGGGGAAAGTACGCAGAGGTCGTGATAGGTGGCAGTAGAGATGGCACTCGGGGCGTTCACATCTGGCCCGCCTGGAGCCAGGTATCTTCTTGCTCCCTTTGCTCCCGCTTCTCTCTCCAGGCCGGCCACCGACGGCAAAGGCTCTGCATGCTTACAGCGCGCGCCCGCGCCAGATCGGCCTGGGTCCAGTGCCTGCCGTCAGGGCACCGCTTCAGACGGCGGTAGTAGCGGATCACCTGGCCCGGGCGAGACCACTCAGCAGCAGCCGCCACCGCAGGAGACTGCTGCCTGGAAGGCGGATGCATCCAGAAATGGAATTTCAGCTTCGGCCCAGCTACATAGCACAGGTCAGGAGCGGCCTCTTAGGATAGAAGCAGACAAATAAACAAGAGAAGACTGTGCCCGCCCTGGCCCCTGAATGCTTCAGTTCTACATCTTAAGCAAGCAAGCAAGCTCTTATTGGAGAGAAGAGAGAGGAAGGAGATCAGATGTTTGTCCGTCTCCCTCGTTGGACCCCCGATCCTTGCAGGCCAGTCTTTTCCTGGGGACCTCCTCGCCCGCTCCCTCTACCAGGGATCAAAGAGATCCTCCAGCGCCCCAATCTGCCGCTCATGCGGCCAGCGCTCCCGCAGACGCTCATAGACCTCTGCCAGCTTGTTGAAGTAGAGCCGCGACCCCAACCGACGCGCCAACTGCACCGCCTCAGCCACGACGCTGCTGGCCTCTTCCATCGATCCCTGCTGCAGGCGCACCTGCGCATAGTAGTAGAGCAGATCCACCCTTGTGATAGGTTCCTGCTCTGGATCGCTCGTCTCCCCCTCCAATGCCTGCAGCGCCTTCTCTGCCGCCTTCGGCTGCCCCAGAAAGAGCTGTGTCTGCGCATCTCCAAAGACATAGAGCGAGTAGCGGCTCGAGCGCTGATAGCTATAGGCTGGGTCCTCTTCCGGCCGCTGCGGATAGTGCTCGTAAGCCAGTTCCCTGGCGCGGAGCGCTTCTTGCCTGGCCTGGCGCATAGCAGACACTTCCGCCAGTCCTGCGTACGCCCGCCCTTTCAGCAGGGGCGTGACCGCCGGCGTGAAGTGCGCCACAGCCTGCTGGTAGCAGGCCAGGGCTGCCGCACTCTGTCGCTGGTGAAAATGGAG
>NZ_JADGHT010000448.1 GCF_019683755.1 Thermogemmatispora sp.
CACTAGACGATAGCGGCCCTGAGCTAGCTGTGTACCCTCACCTAGCATTACCTTCCCCGCTTTCTCCAGCCCAGTATTTTTCTCTGCTATTACAAATATATATGGACATACATCACAAAAATTTTTTATGTCAGCTATAGCTAACTATAGCATATTTTTGCATCGAGAAAAAATGGCTGGGATATTGCTCCCGGGGGACAAGAAGGCAAGAGCGCTATTCTTTCCCCGGGCATGTCAGCGAGAGAGAAGGGAAAGGGACAGAGGAGCCTTAGAAATGCTGCTCCTGGCGGAGCCAGCGCCAGAAACTGAAGCTCGTGGCAATAAAAGTCGAGGTGAGATCGGCCAGCAGCTCTTGATGGATGCCAGTGCCCAGGTCGATATGCATATCCAAGCAAATTTCTCCGTAGGCTGTGCCATCGCGCTCATAGCTGAGCAGATAGCTTCTAGGCCAGCGCCGCTCTCGATTCCACGTATTGCATAGAACGAGAGCGCGCTCCCAGCCGTCTGGCTCAAAGCGTCGGTCGGAGCGGCAGAGTAGACTGTAGATCTCTTTCTGCTCTCCTTGAGCAGTGAGATAGAAGGTGAGTTCGCAAGCACACTCAGGGTTGTAGTTGAATTGCACCACAAAATCATTTTCTTCATCGCGCAGAAAGCGCAGATTTTGGCTGCGAAGGAAAGCCTCAATCATGGCATGAGAGAAAGGCTCGACTGTAGCCATCTAGTAGTTCCTCCTTTGGCACATAGCGCTATTGTTGTTCACGATCTGACTCTCATTTAGCAGTTGATGGAAGCCAGGACCATCCAGGGCTATAGTCTTGACCACATATCACGACGGAAATCACCCCGTAAGGAAGAGGCACCCGCTAGGCTGCCATCGCTTCAACCAAAGCCAGCGGAGACGACCACGCCCTCAGAGCAGTGGAGAGTGAGCGCGAAGCAGACGGAGCACGGGCGCTCTCCTTAAAGGAACGTCCTCCTTTTCGACTTCTTGCCTATCTGTTTTCAGACCCGCATTCGATTGGCATAAGGGCTAACGGGTCCCTGTCTCCTCTGAGCTGGCCTGAGCCGCTTTGTACCGCCACCAGCTCACGACGACGTTATGCGCCAGGAGCGTCTTTCATCCTCAGTATCGCCTCAGGGTCGATAGAATATGCTATGATAGCACTAGTCGATAGAGAGAGCCTGGTCAGCCTGCCTCACTGTCCATCTAACGGCTCACTCAAGTGCCAGATCGTATCAAGGAAGGGGCCTGAGTAAGGTACCCGCTGATCCGACTACTTTCATCCTGTATGGCGAGCAAGGCACTTTCTCCCCGTTTGTCCGCCTGATGAGAGCAACTGAGGGGGCTGCCAGGCTGAGATTGACCATCAAACCGCCCGGTCGTTACAATAGGGCTGGACGCCAGGAGCAGATCGACCGGAGCGCTTTCGTGCCAAGAATCAAGGAGGGTTAATGCGTATTCGCAAAGCCGTATTACCAGTGGCGGGACTAGGCACGCGCATCCTGCCAGCAACGAAAGTTATCCCCAAAGAGATGCTGCCACTGGTCGATAAGCCAACTTTGCAATATATCGTCGAAGAGGCTGTAGCCAGTGGAATTGAGGAGATCATCTTCGTTACGAGCAGGAGTAAGCGCAGCATCGAGGACCACTTTGATGCCTTTCCCGAGCTGGAGCAGCTATTGGAGCAACGTGGCAAGTTGCAGGAACTGGAAGAGCTACGGCGTGTGCAGCAGATGGCACATTACAGCGCTGTGCGTCAGCCCGAGCCGCTGGGGCTTGGGCATGCCATTCTCTGTGCGCGGGCCCTGGTAGGCGATGAGCCGTTTGTGGTCATGCTGGGCGACGTCCTGGTCGCCGAAGAAACGCCGTGCTTGCCCCAACTGATAGCGATCCATGAGCGTTATGGCGGCTCAGTGGTGGCGCTTTCCCCTGTACCGGACGAACTTATCCCTAGCTACGGCATCGCCGCTGTGGAAGAGCTGGGAGAGCAAGCGCTGCGCATCACCCACCTGGTGGAGAAACCATCACGGGAGGAAGCGCCCTCAAATCTGGCTATCATGGGGCGCTATCTTCTCACCCCCGACATCTTCCCCTTGCTGGAGCAGACACCACCTGGGGCCGGTGGAGAGATTCAGGTGACTGACGCCATTGAGCGCCAGGCACAAGAGGGGCGTTGCTATGGCTTGCGCTTCTTGGGGACCTACTACGATACTGGTACACGTTTGGGTTTACTGACTACAACCATCACCTATGCTCTCAAGCGCCCTGATCTGGCCTCTGATCTGCGTGCCTTTCTCCGCCAGGTGCTTCAGGAGCCGGAAAGCTAAGCTGATCCTGATCGCCCTCTGGTCTCACCCTCATCGGGATCATTCAGACATAGCAATCGCCGGGAGCCGATTTCTTTTTTGATGACTAGGCCCAACTTTGGCGATCTTACCTGCTTGGTCACTCAACCAGCAGAAAGGAGGACGGGAGGAGGGCACAGCCCTTCCATTGCTGTGCTTGCCCCTTTCCCCGTCCTCCTGTCGATCAGGTGCTGCCTTGTGCCAGAAGAGCAGCTGTAACTCACAATGAGATAGAATTATTCCTGTGCCTCCGCTTTCTTCCGACGCCGGGCTGCCCCTCCCAACTTACCGATCCGGCTGTAAAAGTCGGGGTCTTGTCGCGCCTTGGTTGCATTGCCACCCTTCTTCCCCATTTCAGAAAAGTGGGCCGGACCATACTTGCTCACGTTGGCCTGGCCACCTTTCTGGGCAATCTGGCGGTAGTACTCGCTCCCGCGCTTCTCCTTGAGAGCGGTACCTCCCTTCTTGCCGATCTGGCGGTAATATTCCCCACCATATTTGTCGCGAACAACACTCCCCCCTTTACGACCGGCCTCGACAGTTGACATCGGCGCCGGTTTCTCCTCTTCTCTGGTAGCCATCACCATTCCCTTTGCTCGGGCAAGCTCCCAAGCCAAAACAAAATATACAGGCTCCTCGCCTGTGGCGAAGAGTATAATGGAATCCCCCATTCTTGTCAATGAAACGGGTATCCTTAGTCATTCCGGTACTGGTTCGGCATGGCCTCAGCTCTTTCTACTTATCCTTGATCAGTCAGGAGCAGACCAGCGTTCCCTTGATC
>NZ_JADGHT010000449.1 GCF_019683755.1 Thermogemmatispora sp.
CCCAATAACAGGCGGTGATAGGCATCATTGTTATAGGAAAGAGCCAGAAAATAGTAATTATGAGCATTTATAGCAATTTCTGCGGATTCTCTATAGAAATCCAGTGCTTGTAGTAAATTTCCATATTGAGCTGAAATATTACCTAGTTCAAAGATTGTAGCGCAGAGATCGCTCAGATTACCACATTGTCGTAGAGCATGTGCTGCCTCCTGGAGATGCTTTTCTGCCGCAGCAAGATCGCTACCTTCCATTGCCAGTGCCGCCCCCAGCAGACGTTGACCAGCAGCCATGAGCGCTATGCGCTTACTCTCATCGGGAGGATCAGGCACCGCCAGACCCGCTTCAGCGCAAGCAATAGCTTCTCGATAATTATTCATAATCAGTGCCAGCTCACCCAGCTCGAAATAGGCACTTTTCCAGGCAACGCGATCATCAAGCTGACACGCCAGGGCCAAGTAGCGACGGTACCAGCTAGCCGCCTGCTGAAGCTGTCCTAATGCGCGGTAGATCTGCCCCAAAGCTGCCGTCAGGCGCAGTTCCTCTTCTAAAGCCGCTGCTGGCGCTACCAGAGCGTAGAGCTGCTGCAGGAAAAGCGCGGCCTCCGTACTCACGTTTTCACGCACTAGCTCATCCAGCATTTGCAGTCCATAGCGACGCGCTCGTTCGCTATCGCCTCCCATGACGGCGTGCAGGGCAATCTGCCGCCGCGAAACCTCCGGCTGGAGTGCAGACCAGCGGTCCAACATCGCCGCTAGCTCACGATGAATCTGCTCCGCTCTCACTTGGCTGAGACGATGCATCACGGCTTCGCGTAAGAGCGCATGGGAGAGACTATAGCAGCGGGGAGCCGTTTCAACGAGCAGGCCACGCCAGAGCAGTTGATCAATGACAGATAAAAGATTTAAACCATGCATTTCTGGCATATCTTGCAAGATCTGCACGGGCAAAGGCTGATTAGCCACAGCCAGGACCTCGAGCACCATGCGCGCGTCAGCCTCAAGATCAATCAAACGCCAGAGCACCAAATCGTAGGCGGTCTCAGGCAGCGCGTGCATGGCTCGCCAACGTAGCCAGCGCCGTACATCCAGCCGGAGCCCCTCTTCGCTCTCGCTCAGTACCTCATCGGCCTGGAGCTGGCGCAGCAGCTCCAGCAGGATAAACGGGCTACCACCCGAGCGCTCATATAACCAGGACGGGAAAGTTGAAGCCACAGGCAAGGTTACAATACGCAGAGACTGCACCAGGGCAGCGACAGCCTCCAGCGTTAAGGGTTCCAGTGCAAGCACTTGTACATGTCCATGCCGCCGTCCAAGGGTCAGCAAACGCTGCAGGGCCGGCACCACTTCAATCGAGGAGCTAGTACCGATGAGCAGAATAGGAAGTTGATGAATGCGTACGGCAAGGAATCCAAAAAGCTGTAGAGTCGAGCTATTTGCCCAATGGAGATCATCAATTGCTAAAAGCAGCGGAGCCGTGCGCGCCAGGGAGCGCAGCATCTGCCAGAGTGACCACATAAAGCGCCCTTGCCCTTCCGGCAAAGCGCTGCCGAGAGCAGGCGAGGTCGCCGTGAGTGTATCCGCGAGAGAATCAAGGCCCAGACCCTGGAGCGCTTCTAGAAAAGGACCGTAGGCCAGCAACTCATCAAACGGTGAACAGGCTCCACGCAGAACAATCCAATGTTCAGAATGCGCCTCAAGGCGCCCCACCAATTCCTCTAGCAGACGTGTCTTACCACTGCCATCCTCGCCTTGGATCAAGACCGTTGTCCCCTGGCCAGTCGTCGCCACCTGCCTGGCCAGCTTCAGTAGATGACCAAGCGGCTCCTCACGCCCCACGAAAGGACGGGCCTGCCCGCCAGGCCCAGGTTGTCCCGCTCTCGTCCGCATGGCTTGAGCGCCTTCATACTGAGCGCTCCTATGACGCTCCGTCAATACCTCGCGCATTCGCTTCTGCAAATTAGCAGGGGGCGAGAGACCCAGCTCCTGCTGTAAGAGCTTCTCATAGCGAGCATACTGCAGCCATGCTCGCCCGATAGAGTGAGTGCGCAGATAGAGGTCAATCAGTCGGCACTGATCCGCCTCAGAGAAAGGATCTTCCTGGACGAGGCGCTGTAGATAGGCAATAGCCTCTTCCCAACGCCCTTCTTGCTCAGCAAAGGTCGCCAGCCGACGCAACGCTGCCTGGTAGCTATGGCTGAGGGCCGCCTCTTCTGCCTGCAACCACTCGTCGAAGAGGGGCGCCCCGTTGAGCGTAAAGCCCTGCAGCAGGGGCCCCCGATAGAGCTGCACCGCCTCTGATAGAGCCTGCTCGCTGCCTTGCCGCACAAGACGCCGGAAGCAGCGCAAGTCACAGACCAGCCAATCTTCAGCCAGAGAGACATAAGGACCATCTACTACCAGTGCCTCTGCCACGCCATGAGATTGGAGCGTACGGCGAATCACATAGAGATTCGAGCGCAACGAATGACGGGCATTATCCTCAGGCACATCACTCCAGAATAAGGCAGCCAGGTGCTCACGCGATTGGGGGCTTTCAGAAGCTGCTAAATAATAGAGGAGCGCTTGCGCCTTCTGGTGATGCAAAACCAATGGTGCCCCGGCGATACGTACCTCGGGCACACCAAGGAGACGAAAAAACAACCGCCCGGAAGACATGCTCATAGCCGCGCACTGCCGCTTGTTGCTGGCAATAATCCCTCCACTGCATGGAGAAAACCAACTGTCTTTTTAACTCTATCCCTATCCCCCGGCGTTTGCAAGAGCATTCCTACGGTCCTCCCAAAGAGCAAGCCAGGCGGAGAGCAAAACCGCAGCATTGAAGAGCAGATATCCCGCAACCCAGAATCAGTCTTCCAGCCCTCTCTCCCCCACCTCAGGTAATGCAAGAAATAACGCAGTCTTTACTTAGTAGGAAGAGGCAACACCATATCTTTTTCCAGATCAACATCTCTTCAGCACATCGGACAACTACACTTCTTGCATAAGTAAAAATACAGAGCGTGTCCTGATCCTCTCTTTATAGCGACAGAAGATAAGAATAGGACAAAAACGACATGCATAGTATATACATCTTGGGCAGTCAATCTGTCTGCTATAGCTTGGAGGTGAGAATAAAAGG
>NZ_JADGHT010000057.1 GCF_019683755.1 Thermogemmatispora sp.
GAATAAAAAGAGTTTATCACTGATATTAGCTTTTTCCCTTAATGGTATCACTTCAGTAGTTGCTAGGCCAAATGGTAGAGGAACATCTTCAGCGATCGCTTGCTTGCCATTCTCGAAAGAGGGCGTAATTTTGGGTAAAAGGATATCTCCCCGTCTAAAGAAAGTACCACTTGATATTGCTGATGGGTCTTTTATTAAGAAGCCGTCAATAGCTATCTTGTCTGAGGGAATCAATTCCATAGGTACAAAAGGAATAGCTTTATAGTCTGTAAGCCGCAATTCCCGGGGCTTGCTTGTAAATTCGGCAATTTCAGCAAGAGGAACTCGCTTCCAGCTATCAATCATGCTAGATCCCTATAGCTGACATTGAGTTTTGAGAGAATGGCCTCCAGTTCCCGCTCGGCCTCCTCGCGTTGAGCACGGACGCGGGCCAGATCGGCCAGGATCTCCGGCAGAGGGCGATAGCTCGCCGCCGGGGTCGTATCAACAAACTGCGACGGACTCAAATTATAATCCGTCGCGCGCGCCTCCTCCAGCGTAATCACCCGGCTCAAGCGCGGGCGCGACTCCCAGGCCCGGTAGACCTCTACAATCGAAGCGATCCCCTCCTCGCTCAAGACATTCTTCGGCTTCTCCTTCACGAAGAGCTGCGAAGCATTCACCAGCAACAATTGACCGCGTCGCTCCTCCGGCTTCTGACGACGCAGCAACAGCACAATGCCCGGCGCCGACGTATTGTAGAACAGATTATCGGGCAGCAGAATCACCGCCTCGATCAGATCCCGCTCCACAAAGCGCGCCCGAATCTCGCGCTCGCGGTTACTATTCTTACTCCCCGAGCCGCGCGAGACCGCCCCCGTATCCAGCACCACCGCCGCCTGCCCCTGCTCATTCAGCGAGGCATAGATGTGCTCAATCCAGCCCCAATCTGCCGAATTGGCCGGCGGCTTCCCAAAACCCTGACAGCGCCCATACGGATCATGCTCGTAAAACTCATCATCGTAGCCATCCTGGTTCCACATCGGATTGGCCACCGCATAATCGAAGCGACGCAGGCCAGCCCCCTCGGCCACAAAACCGGGCCGGCGCAGCGTATCGCCCGGCAGCAAGAGCGCATCCGTATAATCGTGCAAGAACATATTCATCTTGGCAATCGCCAACGTCACCGGATTCAGCTCCTGCCCAAAGAGGCGCGGCGCCTTACTACGCTCCTCGGGATGGTGCTCCTCGAAATAGAGGCGCGCCTTAATCAACAGCCCGCCCGAGCCGCAGGCCGGATCATAGATCGTACTGCGCGGGCGCGGATCGAGCAGCGACGCAATCAGCCAGCCCACCTCTTTCGGCGTATAGAACTCGCCCGCGCTCTGCCCCTGGCCCTCAGCAAACTTGCGCAGCAGATACTCATAGGCGCGGCCCAACACATCCGGCTCCGCATTGCGCAAACCCAGGCGATGGCGACTGATCACCTCGATCAAAGCCGCCAGCCGCTCATCGTCCAGCGTCCGCTGACCGCCCTGGCGCTCATTATAATCGCGGATATTGAGCACCCCATCGAGCGCCGGATTCAGCTTCGCCACCTGCTGCATCGCCTCCGAAACAAACTCACCCAACCCGGCCAGACCATGATTGCGCAACTGCTCCCAGCGATAGGCCGCCGGAATCAGAAAGCGCACCATCGGCCTGCGTCCCTCCAGCAGCGCCTGACGGTGATCCTCCTCAATAAACTGCTGCGCCACCGCCTCATCGCCGAAGTGCCTGCTCCAGTCTGCGCACTCATCGTCAAAGACATCCGAGAGCCGCTTATAGAACACCAGCGGCAGAATAAAATCCTTGAACTTCGGCGCATCGGTCGCCCCACGGATCGCACAAGCGGCATCCCAGAGCCATTGCTCCAGCTCAGCGATCGTCAAATGCTCATCGGAGCGCAGCGCCAGTGGCAAGACCGGATTCTGCGCCATCTGGGGATCAACCTGATAGCCATTACCCTTGTTCCCCGACTTCCCGTTCTTCTTGCGTGGCACAAGGGACCTCCTTCCGCAGCGGAATCGAGTTGAGCAAGTCTCTATTATACCTGTGCCGAAGCCTCCTCACAAGCCTCCTGGCGCCGTAGGTAGCTGCTGGACCGGAGCGCTGAAGCGCTCGCCCACGCCTGTCTGCTCTTCCCCAGTTGGCCCGGATACGGCAGACCAAAAGCGCGGTCGAGGGTCTGACTGCAACAAAAAAGGCGACCAGAGCAGGTGCCGCCGGCTCTAACGCCGCCTACAACACCGCTCTGGCCGCCTCCCCTCGCATAGAAAAGGGACGAGCTGCGAGTATACGCTAGCTGAGGAGACTGAGGCCGCAATCAAAGGCTCTCATTCAGGAAGAACTCGGCTCTTCTCTCATGGCATGGCGACCACCCGCGCGACGCTCCTGCCGGGACGGGCGAGCCGACGGAGCCGATGCCCGCTGGTCTGCCGCATATGATCCCTGCCCCTGCTCCTGCCCCTGCTCGCCCGGAGCATAGCCCAACTGCTCCAACGCATCGGCCAACTGACGGTAGATCTCCGCTGCATCGCCGCGCTGATGGGGCATACGCCCCAGACTGGTGGCCGCCTCCGCCAGACGCAACAACACCGCCGGAATATCAGCCTCTGGAATGCCGCTGACCTTTGTCCCACGGTAATTGCTCAAGATCGCCTGAATTGCCTTCGGCAAGCGGCGCTCATCGACCGTGCCATCTGCCAGCCGGTATGGCAGCTTCCAGGTCTCCGGACGGCTCGGGCTGCCCACATAGGCGAAGCAAGCAGCAGGTAACCGATACTTTGGATGCAGCAGCTCCGCCTCGGCCTCCAGCGTCAACGCCGGCGCCGCCTCCGGCAACAGCCGCAACGGCTCCACCGTTCCTGCGGACGCAAGCAACGCCGGACGCGGGCGATAGATCCCATGCACACTTAACCACCACAGGTCAAGCGGCGGCTCCACAGCCGTCAGCGACACAAACAGCCGATCTTCTAACCCACCGTGGCGCGGATGGGCTGCATACAGCATCACCCCATCGCTGATCGCGATGCATTTCACCCGCTGCTCCTCGGCATAGCGCCGCGCCTGCTCCAGCGCCCGCTCCACCGCATGGCGGTTCCAGGCCAGCGCTCCCGGGCGCTTCACCTCCACCAGCAGGTACTTAATGCCCTGGTGCGTCAGCACCAGATCCGCATACTGTACCTGATGGTTCAGGTCGGTCAGCTCCCAATCGAGCACCAGTGTAAAGAGATCCTCTAAAATGTTCTCGGCCACCTTCTCCGACGCCTTGCCGTAGCGTTCCTGCTCAGCCAGACGCTGGCGCCGGCGCTCCAGAAAAGCCGGCCAGGCGCGGCGGATGCGCTCTACGCAGCGCTGGTACGAAGCCAGCCGCGTCACCTCGGGCGGGTGAGAGGTCGCGCTCATTGGTTGCCCCTCTTTGTGCGCCTTCTTCTATGGTGAAGGACGAATAACAGGGCTGACAGTAACAGCCTCTATCGTATTCTTTCTGTTACACAAGCAAAAAAATGATAAGCAAGATCAGAGGCAGAAATCAGGCAAGCGCATGAGCAAAGAAACTGAGTTTAAGCCGTACCGAAGGTCACCCCCAGACGGCGCAGCCAGCGGCGATAAGCAATAGCTGTGCGATCCGAGCGCAGATGGAGCTCTGCCTGCAGATCCAGCGGCAGCAGCTCAGGACGCTGTGACTCAATCACACGGATATCCTGCTGCATCACCATATCCTCGAAGCGCCGGATCTCCTCCTCGCTCTGCTCTCCATAGTTCAAAGCCACATACTGCCAGGCGATGCAACGGCGCTCGCTCACCGGCGTCACCGTAAAGAACATGGCGAACCGCGGCCCTTGCGACGTCTTCACAAAATAGGCCGTCAACGGACGCAGCACGCGGTAGGTATAGGTTACCTCAGCGCCCTGACCGCTGCCATCAGGGTTCGGCTGCCAGACCGTGATATCACGCGCTGTGATGCCATCCTCGCCCATCTCGACCGTATAATCATTGATCGCCGCATGGCCCGGGTCGCCCAAGAGGCCCGCATGCACATAAGGGAAATGCGCCACATCAAGGAAATTCTCAATGGCGCGCGGCCCACTGGTCTCAATAGAGTACGGGCCAGTATGCACCTTGCGGAAACTGGCATCATCCCACTCGGGGAAAAGCGGCACATCATGCTGAGGCTCACCCAACGTGACCCAGACCCAATCGTAACGGATGCAGCTCCGATAGACGCGCGCGTGGGCCGTGGCCGGTGGCTTCTGCTCAGGATGGGCCGGGAAACGCACACAATGCCCCTCCTCATCATAGGTCCAGCCATGATACGGACAAATCAAGCATGCTCCCTCAACACGCCCCAAGGAGAGACGCGCGCCACGATGCACACAGAGATCACGCCAGACATGCACACGACCATCAACCTTCCAGAGGACGAGATCCTCATCAAGCAAGCGCGCCGCTACCGGCTGACGCTCAGGTAAGGCGGGCGCATAGGCCACCACATGCCAATCGTTGAGCAAAACCGGATCGTTCAACATACAGCTCTGCCTGTCGCTCCTTCTTCCCTTGCAAGCTAACCGATTAGCTGACTGACGCCAGTCGCCCGACTCGCCTTCGACCCCAAGCTCAACCCCGCCGACCGGCCTGCTTCAGTATACCGGGTAAGGACTGGCCCCGACAACCGATCTCCTTTTCTCAAGCGGTCAGCCCAACGAGCAACCAAGCAGTGCTATAAGTACTATTTTCTCCCGTTCAATGGGACTTTTGTCCCGAAAAAAAGGGAGCGTACGCTATAATAAGCCCGAGAAGGGTGGGGAGGCGGCTGCGCTGGCGAAGCGCAGCACGGCGAGACAACGCGAAGCAGAGAAAGAAAGCAGGCAATGCAACCATAGGATAGGGTTCGAGACGGGCCGATGATAGACTATGCAGGGCAACGACTCGGTAACTACCGTCTGCTCAAAGTACTCGGTAGCGGCGGCTTTGCCCGTGTCTACCTGGGCGAGCACATCTATCTGAAGACTCCTGCCGCCATTAAAGTACTGCAGACGCGCCTGACACAGGACGCTCTTAACCATTTCCTGGCCGAAGCGCGCACCATCGCACGTCTCTCGCATCCGAACATTATCCGCGTGCTGGAATTCGGCATTCAGGACGACACTCCCTATCTTGTTATGAACTATGCCCCCTACGGTTCACTGCGCCAGCGCCACCCAACCGGCAGCGTGCTGTCGCCGGGGCGTGTGCTCTCCTATGTACGCCAGATAGCGGCGGCGCTGCAGTATGCCCACGAGCGCCAGATCATCCACCGCGATGTCAAGCCGGAGAATATGCTGCTCGGCGATAACTTTGTGCTCCTGCTAAGCGACTTTGGCATCGCGATGCGCGCACCAGGGGCAGGGGTGACGCGGACACCCTATGCGCCACCGAATGCCGCCGGCACGACAACCTATATGGCGCCGGAGCAGATCGACGGTGCTCCAACGCCGGCCAGCGATCAGTATGCCCTGGGGGTGGTGGTCTATGAGTGGCTCTGCGGTAGTCCCCCCTTTGTCGGTGGGGAGATGCTGGTCGCCCTGCAACATCTGCAGTCGCCGCCTCCTCCACTGCGTGAGAAACAGCCCGCTCTCTCGCCAGCCATTGAAGCGGTGGTTCTCAAGGCCCTGGCCAAGAACCCACGTGAGCGCTTCGCCAGCGTTGCCGACTTTGCCCGCGCTCTGGAGGCTGCCGTGGCTCAGGCCGCCGACGAACCGACGGTAGAGGTCCCAGCCGCCCGCCTCTCCGTCTCCGCCGCTGCCCCGGCTGCCAGCTCGCCCGGCGCGGCGCCCGAGGGGGAAGCCTGGCGCCCAGGCCGGCCCCTACTCTTGCCTGCCCGCCTGAGCGTGGCCAGTGATAGCGGACGTCAGCCTGCTCAGTCCTCGGCACTGCTAGAAGGCGCCGAGCAGCCAGAACGCCTGGAATACGCGGAACGCCCAGCAGAGCCGGAGTCCGAGGGCAGCGAGCTTCCAGCGGGAACGGAGCCAGCCGCAGATGCGCCCGCAGCTTCACCTCTGTCTGCCTCGCCGACTGCGGCCAGCGCCGAGGGCGGGGTGGTGGCCAACAATGGGACCGATGCCAGTCAACCAGGCCCAGCGCTGTTTGCCGCAGCTCCCGTGACGCCCGCTCCTGTCTCGTCGGCTCTGCCAGCGATGCCTCGCTGGTTGCAGGCGACCCTGGAGGCGTTCCCCCTCGGTCAGCCGCTGCCACCAGGTCAGCCGCTCTCGCGCCGGCAGGCCCTGCTCAGACTTGGCGCTTTGGCCCTGCTCAGCGCTGCAAGCTGCGATCTCGTTGTAACTTCGTTGACCGAACAGGTTGCCGCGCTGCGCAACCTGGGCCGCAACCTGGGCCCACAGCCTAGACCGACGCCCCATCCGCACCCTACGGCTACAAGGCAGGCCAGGCCGTCACCCTCACCAACAAAGCAGGCTGCCAGCCCAACGCCAGAGGCCCAGGCCACTGCCCAGGCTCTCATTATGGGCATTAATAGCCGACCAGCTCTGGCCTCTTGGGGCGTGCGTCAGCTTGACCTCTTCATTCGGGCTGTGGATAATACACTCTGGCATCGCCATTTCGATGGCCATTGGCATGCCTGGGAACGGCTCATCGGCTCGCTGGCCTTCGATCCCGTGGCCGTGGCCTGGGGCCCCGAGCGCTTCGATCTCTTTGTGCGCGGCGTCGATAATAGTTTGCTGCATTGCTGGTTTGATGGCTCCTGGCACGATTGGGAAAACCTCGGCGGCTCCCTGACCTCCAATCCCGCTGTGGCTTCCTGGGGCGCCGGTCGCCTGGATGTTTTTGCCCGCGGCAGCGATAACGCTCTCTGGCATAAGTGGTACGATGGCCTCTGGCATGACTGGGAATCACTCGGCGGCGTGATTACCTCCGCTCCGGCTGCTGTCTCCTGGGGACCAGGCCGTCTGGACGTCTTCGCCCGCGGCAGCGATAACGCCCTCTGGCATCGCGCCTTTGAAGCTCGCTGGGGGCCGTGGGAGTCCCTCGGCGGCAGCTTTATCTACGATCCGACCGCCGCCTCCTGGGGCAGTCAGCGTCTCGATGTCTTTGCTTGCTCCCCCGCCGGCTCGCTTTTGCACCTGGCTTACGATGGCCACTGGCACGCCTGGGAATCCTTCGGCGGGCGCCTGGCGTCGTCTCCCACTGCCCTCTCCTGGGGCCCTGCCTATATCGATGTATTTGCTCGCAGCGATACAAATGCGCTGCAGCACCTCTGGTTTGACGGAAGCTGGCACCCCTGGACCACGCTCAACTAGGCGCGGTAAGCCTGGCTAGTGCCTCGTCTCGGTCGACTTGACTTGCTCTGCCTGATGGTCTATCCTGAAACCTGTTCCAGCGGGTTGAATTGGATGTTGGGCTGCTTGAGCCACCTGAGGCGCTGCGTCTCTCTCCGGCCTGGCGGACAGGCAGGTCGTCATGGCTCTCTGGCTCTTGGGCCGCTTTGCCAGCTACGCCGGCCCGAACCGCTGGCGTGAGAAGCGCGCTCGCAGACGGCGCCGGATCATTCCTCGCTGGCCTGCTGGCCTGCTCCCCAGGCGCTGCGCCCGATCTCACCGTTCACTGCACTGCACTGGAGTTCTAGAGAAAGGACGGAACGGAAACAGAATGGCTGCCTCTGATGCTGCTGTCTCCTCCTCCAGGCCCTCAGCGCCGAGCCTGTATACGATCGATGCCGAAAGTGCCGCCGAGACCTCACGCCTCATTGTGCAGGACCAGTTGCTGACGCAGGCGATGGGAGGCCTGCTGGCTGAGCTGACAGCAGAGGAGGTCAGGAGCGTGCGCCGCGTGCTTGATATCGGTTGTGGTCCCGGTGGCTGGGCGCTGGCGCTGGCCGCTGCCTATCCTTCGATGGAGGTTGTCGGCTTCGATATCAGCGAGACGATGATCCGCTACGCCACCGCTCAGGCTCGCGTGCATGGCCTGACCAATGTCTCTTTCATGGTGATGGATGCCCGGCAGCCCCTGGCCTTTCAGGACGCCTCCTTCGATTTGATCAATGCACGCTGGATCTTCGCTTTTATGGATCAGGAAAGCTGGCGCTCGCTGATCGCCGAGTGCTGGCGCCTCTTGCCTCCCGGCGGGCTGCTGCGCCTCTCGGAGCCAGAAATCACGGTCACCAATAGCCCCGCTTTTCAGACGCTGATGGGCCATTTCTATGCAGCCCTGGCGCGCCTGAAACGGACTTTTTCGGTCGATGGCCGTAGCTGTGGCGTGCCTTCTCTGCTCGGCAAGCTGCTGCAGGACGCCGGTTTTGTCTCCATCCGCAAGATCCCATATGTGATCGATGGCTCCTATGGCACCGAGATGTATGCGATCAGCGTCAAAGATGCTGAGGTGGCTCTGGCGCTGACGAAACCGTTTTTGTTGCGCTTTGCTTCGCTGAGCGAGGCCGAGTTTGATGCCCTCTATGAACGCATGTTGATAGAGATGCTGAGTGAGGAGCATGTCGGCCTCTGTTATGCTCTGACTGTCTGTGGCTGCAAACCCAACGGGCGCCAGGCTGGCCAGCCCGCTGTGAGCTGTGACTGTCAGCGTGGCCAGTAGGGCGATGCGAGGCAGGAGGGTGGCAGGCACAGGCATGGGAGGTTTCGCTATGGCTGAAATGAAGGCTCTGGCTATTGAAACCCGTAGTAAGGATCAGGTCATCGATATCACCGATACGGTTGAGCAGTATTTGCATGATGTGCAGCAGGAGAGCGGCCTGTGTACGATCTTTGTGCCGCATACGACCTGCGCCGTGGCGGCGATGGATCTCGATCCGGGCACCGATCTGGATTTTCTCGAGGCCCTGCGCCGGCTCTTGCCGCCGATGCGCTACCGCCATCCGCATGATCCGTCCCATACGCCCGATCATATTCTGGCGACGCTGATCGGGCCGTCGCTGGTGGTGCCCTACGCGCACCGGCGCCTGTTGCTGGGTACCTGGCAGCGCGTCGTTCTGGTCGAGCTGGACGGGCCGCGCCGCCGCACACTCCATTTCACCTGCGTCGGCTGAGGCCTCGGCTGGCCGCACCGCCGCGCACCGGCCCAAAGAGAGGAGAGGTAGCGCGCTCCCTGGAGCTGCCTCTCCTCTCTTTGGGCCTTTCCTCACTCTAGCGTTTTTTAGTAAAAATCATCTGGTGTGAGCTGTGCTGGCTTCGCTCTAAGAATAAGCGTGCGCTTGAAGAGCCAGCACTGCTATGCTATGCTACTAAAGTAAGCTGCCGGTAGTACAATAGAGGCGTGGCTGCCTTGCACGATAGATGAGCATGCAGGGTCACTCTCATGGGCTGGCTTCCGTTGTGCAGTCTCATCTCCCGACCCTATCCGTGGGAGGTGTGGCTAGCCGGCGGTGCGTCCTCGTGAGTGCTCTGCTCTGAAGTCGAGAGAGGTCCCGTCATGGAAATCGAGGGCGAGGTGCTACTTGGCCAGCAGTTAGGTCCGTATCGACTGGTCGAGGTCCTGGGCAGCGGCGGCTTTGCCTGCGTCTATCGTGGCCGATGGGGGGCGGGTCAAGAGGTAGCGATCAAAATCAGTCGACGCTCGCTGGATTCGCTGGAGAGCCGCGAGGACTTTGAGCGCGAGGCGCGAATTATCTCGCGCCTCAGCCATCCCAACATTATCCGTCTCCTTGACTATGGCATCTATGAGGTGGAGCTGCACGGGCAGTGGCTCGCGTTGCCCTATCTGGTCATGCCCCTGGCTCCTGGGGGGAGCCTGCGTCAGCTTGTACCCCGGGGCCGGCGCCTGCCGCTCGAGGAGGTCGTACGCTATGTACAGCAGGTGGCAGCGGCGCTAGAGTATGCCCACGACTTCCGCGAGCCTGACGGGCGCGAGAATGCTATTCTGCATCTCGATGTCAAGCCGGCCAACATGCTCATTGGCGAGCGGGGGCAGATCTGGCTCAGCGACTTCGGCATTGCTATTATCGGTCACAAGACGCTCCGGGTCAGTGATCCGCTGGCTGCGGCGCAGTCGGTGGGGGACACTGCGGTCTGGGGCTCGCCCGAGTACATGGCGCCCGAGCGTTTTGAGGGTCTGCGTCGCCGCGCCAGCGATCAGTATGCGCTCGCCGTGACCTGCTACGAGTGGCTGGCCGGCGCTCCGCCGTTCAGCAGTGCCGCCCCAGACTCGCAGGTGCGCCTGCAGGAGCTGAGGCGGCTCCATCAGACCCAGCCGCCGCCTCCGCTGACGGCGCGCTTTGGTGATATTCCCCCAGCGGTGGAGCGAGTCATTTTCAAAGCGCTGGCGAAAGATCCCGATCAGCGCTATCCGACGGTCAAGGCCTTTGCCGAAGCGCTTGAGCAGGCGGTCACCGAGCAGCGCCGTCTGCCTCAGCCGGGGCCGGGTCACGAGCCAGCAGCCGCGTCAAGGTCCGCGCCGGGCTTCACGCCGGCTTTGACCCCCGACCCGGTGCCAGCGAGGCTCTTCCTGGGGGGGCGATCGTTCTCCCCTGGCGGGAGCCTGGCCTCAACCACGCTTCCCAATCTTCCCACGCACTCCCCGGACGTTCTCCTGGGTCCTGCCTTCTCGCTCAAGTCGCCGCCAGTAAAACCGCCGCATCTCTTCAGCGGTCACCGCTCCTTTCTCTATCTACCTGAATTTCGTCTATTCCGCTTTACACATTCCGTGCTAATTATTCTGGCCGGGATTCTCTTACTGACTGCTCTTCCTGGGCTGTGGTGGCTGGTCTTGCTCTCCATCCCTCTGATGATAGCCCTCTTCCTACTGGCCATCAGCCGTCGGCATCCACTCGTCGCCCAGGCCTTGGGCCTGCTGGTGGCTTGCTATTACGGGCTGAGCGGTTGGGTGTGGGCTTACAAATTCATCGCCCACGTTGGGGGCGAGCACCTCCTTGGAGAGGTGATTTCTAGTCTGCTGGCTCTGGCTGCCTGCGCTGCCTGTCTGTATGCCAACTATCGCTATGTCAAGCAGCGCCTCCGCTGGTGACTGAGGAGCGAGATGAGGTAAGGGCGGCTGCCGGCTCGCTCATGAAAGATAGGCAAAATCGTCGAGTAACTGGCGTTCTCCCAGTAGAGTGGCTCCAGCGTAACAGCAAGCGGTGAGAGAGGAGCAGGATTGTCATGCCATATCTGCAGCCCTGGAGCAGCCGTCAGCCTGGCTGCCTTATTCTGCTGCTTGATCAATCGGGATCGATGGATGAGCCATTCGGGTTACAGCAGGCTGGGGGTGGGCGGCGCAAATGTGAGATGGTAGCGACAGTAGTCAATGGCTTCCTGAACGAGCTTATCACGGCCAACACGGTCATCGACAAGGAAGGCATCCCTGAAGTACGCCCGAGGGCGGAGATTGCCATTCTGGGATACAGTGGCACGACAGTGACGTCGGCTCTCAAGGGGGGGCTTGGGCGCAAAGAGTTTGTGACTCTGGGGGAGCTGCAAGATCAGCCCCTGGCTGTGGAGCGGCGCAAGAAGCGCGAGCTTGACGAGACAGGCGCGGTCTATGAGCTAGAGGTCTCTTTTCCGATCTGGGTCAAGCCGGTCTCCAGAGAAGGGACGCCGATGTGTGCCGCATTGCGCTATGCTGCCGAGCTGGCCCAGCGCTGGGCTGCGGCCCATCCCAACAGCTACCCGCCGGTTGTCATCAATGTGACCGACGGGATGGCCACCGATGGCGATCCGACGCCGATCGCGCAGGACCTCTGCCGGGTGGCCACCGCCGATGGCAATGCCCTCCTGTTCTCCGTCCACATCACCAGCCTCAATTACACTCCGGTGGAGTACCCAGCAACGGAGAGCGAGCTGCCCAACGATCCCTACGCCCAGCTCCTGTTTCGCATCAGCAGCCTTGTCCCCGAGACCAGTCGGGCGCAGCTAGTGGCCATGCTGCAGCGCGACATTAGCCCGCAGGCCCGCGGCCTGATCTTTAACGGTGACGCTGTTTCCCTGCGCCTGATGTTTAACTTCGCCAGCCTGCCAGCCACTCAGCTTCTGGACCCGAATCGCTGAGAGGTGACGCGGAACGCCAGCGGGAGAGTCAATTGGCTGCCTGTCTGGCCGGCTGCCAGCGACCCTCCGCTGTGAGGTCCTTGTTGGTAGCTGTGAGCTGAAGACAGGGGAGAGACCTGCCGATGTTTGCCGAGATCAGCATTCTGGAGTACTGGAAATCGGAGCATGAGCGCGAGACCAACGAGGATGCCTGCGCGCTGGATGCCGGGCGTGGGCTGTTTGCCGTGGCCGATGGGGCCGGCACGACCTTGTTCGCCCGTGAGTGGGCCCTGACGCTGGCGGAACTGTTCGTGACCTATCCGCTCTTGAGTGCTCACCCCTTCGAGGTGGAGTGGTGGCTAGACCTGGCGTGGACCCGCTACGCCCGCTATCTCTTGCCAGCAGAGCAACTGCCGCCAGCGCTGCGCTACAAGTGGCTGCGTGAAGGCAGTCAGGCGACGCTGGCGACGCTGCGCGTGGTCGAGTCGGGGCCAGAGCGTGTAGTGGCCAAGGCGCTCGCCATCGGCGATAGCTGTTTGCTCTGGCGCCGGGCGGGCAGCGAGCTGGTCGAGTCCTTCCCTCTGCGCTCGCCCGCCGAGTTCGCAAAGCCGCCGCTCTGTCTGCCTTCGCGGGCGGCCCTCTTCCGCCGCTCCTTTCACCGCCTCCAGGAGCAAGAGCTGACGCTTGGAGCGGACGACTGCCTGATGCTGGCGACCGATGCGCTGGCGCGCTGGGTGTTGGCCGGCGGCGATGGGAGCCTGACTCCAGGCCAGTGCTTTAGCCTGGTGGCCCGGCAAACGCCAGCTTCCTGGGAGTCCTTTGTCGCGGACTGCCGGGCCGATCAGGGGCTGGCCGATGACGACTGCACTGCGCTGGTTCTGACCTGTCGCCGAGCGGCGAGCGCGCGGGCCTGCCTGCTGGGCGCAACGCAATCCTATCAGGGCGACCTTGTGCAGCAACGCCAGCGCAAGTTCGCGGAGGCCCGCCGCACTGGCGACCGTCGACGGATGGCCGTGCTCTACGGCGATGGAGGCGCTTTTCAGCAGCCGCTGGGCCTGACTACGGATGAGGAGATCGCCCAGGCGCGGCGCGTGGCCGAGGCCCTCGATGAGCTGCTCTGGCAGCTCCGCCCGCTTCTGAATCGCGCCGATGCTGCCTGGCAAGCGGCTCGCCTCTGGGAGAGCTATGCGCCGCTGCTGGCTGCCGAGCCATGTGCCGCCTCGTTGCGCCGGACGCTGAGCGCCTTGGGCGTGCGGGGGGTCGAAGCTGGAGATGAGCCGGGGCAAGCACTGCCGATCCAGGGAGAAAGGACGGAGTAGCCTCTATGCCCGGGCGTCTGGCTTTCGATGAGGCCATGCAGTTTGCGCGCAGCCGTCTCCTGGTGCCTGATCCTGAGCTGCGCGAAGGCCAGGTCGAGCTGGTCGAGATTGCTACGCGCCGGGGTCCCATCAGGCGCCCCTGGGGAGTGGAGGGCGGCTTTGCCGTTGTCTACAAGTTCCGCACGCGCAGCGGAGAGGTGCGCGCGCTGCGCTGTTTTCATGTAGACATGAAGCCCGATACCGAGGAACGCTATCGCCTGATCGCCGACTACTTCGCGTCGCAGCCGGCGCTGAGGGCCATTACGGTCTCTTTCACCTATCATCGTGAGGGCATCCTGGTGAAGGAGCAGGGCCGCAGCGAAGTCTGCCCTCTGATCGCGATGGAGTGGGTCGAGGGGCGCACGCTCTGCGAAGCGGTCCATGCCTATGCTCTCCAAGGCGATCAGGTGGCCCTCAGCCTGCTCAGCCAGCGCTGGCAGGAGATCGTCTTGGCCATGCGCAGAGCACACATGGCACACGGTGACCTGGCTGGCAGCAATGTGCTGGTCCGCGAGGATGGGCGGCTGGTGCTGGTCGACTATGACGGCGTTTATATTCCGCCTCTGGCCGGCTATCGACCGGTGCTGGCTGGCCAGCAGGACTACCAGCATCCGCAGATGCATCAGCGCCCGTTTAGCGAGGAGACCGACGCCTTCTCGGCCCTCGTGATCACAACCGCTCTCTCCGCTCTGGCCGGTGATCCCTCGCTCTGGCGACGCTACGCCCGCATCGATGAGCGCGGCAGGCCGCCCGAGTCGCTGCTCTTTACCGTTGAGGACTTTGCCGACCCCTCACGCTCGCGCCTCTTCCAGGAGCTGGTGAGCTGCCATGATCCGGTGGTTCGCCAACTGGCGCGGGAGCTGCAAGCGGCCTGTCTCCAGCCTATCCAGGACGTACGCTTTCCGTTCGGCCTGCTCGATCCCGAGCACGAAAAGCGGCAGGCCCTGAGCGAACTGAGGGAGGCCATTGCTTGCGGTGATGATGAGGCCATTGTCCGCGCCTGGCTGCCGCTGCTGGAGCAGTATAGGCCGGCCCAGTCCTATCGAGAGCGCGTGGAGCTGGCGCGTCGGCGTCTGGAGGCGCTGGCCCGTCTGCGCCAGGCCATTGCTCAGCGCTCCTCGCTGGGGGAGATTCTGGCCAGCTACGAAGCTGTGCTCGATGGCTGCAGTGCCCTGACCGAGCGCGAGCGGCTCCTGATCACTGAGGGGCGGCGCTTCCGTCAGGCGCTGCAGGAGCGCCATGAAAAGGAGCTGCTCGCCGCGGCGGCAAATTTGATCTCGCTCTATGGCTCCACGATTCTCAACGCGCAGGAACAGGCTCAGGTACGGGCCGCCCGCGAGCGCTACGAGGCAGCCAGGGCCTGGGCTGAGGCGCGCCGGAGCGGTGAGGTGAGTGCTCTGGCAGCGGTCTACGAGCGGTTGCAGCGTTGTGACCTCTCCCTGCCGCCGGAGGAGGAGATGATCGGGTGCCAGGCGGCCCGCTTCTGTGCCCTGCTGGCCGACCCTGAGGCCGACGACGAGGCCCTGCTTGCGGCCTATGAGGCCCTGGCCCTTGGTCCGGTGGGGGCCCAGCTCTCCTTTAGCGCCGAGCAGCGCACGCGGGCTGAACTGGCCGAGCGCCGTCTGGCGGCCCTGGCGCGTCTGCGTATGGCCCTGCGCAGTCGCCGTCTGCGAGCCGTGGCCGAGGCTGATGACCCGCTGCTAGAGGAGGGCACGGTCCTGACGCCCGAGGAGCGCGAGCGGCTGAGCCTGGCGCGCCGCTTCTACACGGCCCTCGCAGCGGGCGATGATGCCACTCTCGTCATGCTGAGCGAGCAACTGGACCAGGAGGCCACAGCGGAGGATGGCCTGCTCCTGACCAGCGAAGAGCGCGCGCTCCTGACGCGGGCCCGTCAGCGCCAGCGCTGCTATAGCCGTTTCCTGAGCACCCTGCACTCGCGCCAGCCGCGTCTGATCGCCGCCGCGGCTGATCCCCTCTTGCAAGAGGTCCGCCTCAGCCAGGATGAGCGCGAGCTGCTGGAGCTGGCTCAGGAGTTCGTCGCAGCTTATGAGGATGATCAGCGCCTGCTCGCCTTCTATGAGCGCTTGCTCTCCAGCCCACACAGCGCCTTTTTCCTGTTTTCGCCGGAGGAGCAAGAGCGTCTGCATTTCCTCTGGAAGCAAGAGCAACAGTGGCGGGCCTTTGAGCAGGCACTCATGACGGCCTCGCACGAGGCTGGCGAAGCGGGACCGCGCCGCATACTGGCGGCCTATAACGGTCTGCCGGAGGCTCTGCTTGGGCGCCTCACGGCTGACCACAGGCGCGCTCTCGCCGAGGCGCGCCAGGCCCTGGAGCTGCTCCACCTGCTGAAGCAGGAGCATGCGGATGAGCAGCTAGCCTCGGCCTACAAGCCGGAGCTGCTGGAGGTCTTTCCTTTGCTGCTGACCGCGGCCCAGTGCCAGCGCCTGGAAGTGATCCGGTGCGTCAAGGAACTAGAGGAGGCCTGGCGTGCCTGCGATTACCGACGCATGCTGCTGATTGCCAGAAGCATCCCGCAGCCGCAGTCCCTGGCGCGCTATGCGCTGCAACTGCGGGTCGCCAGCCGGCGTCTGGCGGAGCAGCTCCAGCCGGCGGACGTGCGCGTGAGCCTGCGCTCAGCCGGCGCAGGCCAGCGCCTGATCGTCGCCTGGCGCTGGCCTGCCGATCCCTTGCTACGCTATCTCCTGATCTGCTGGAGTGTGCAGGAGCTGCCGCCCCTGCCGCAGCCGCTTCGCTGGGGGCAACTGGAGCGGCTGGCTCACTACCGCCTGGTGAGCCAGCCCGAGGCGCTTGGCCAGGTCCCGGCCTCGCTGGACCTGGCGGTAGGCTCCTGCTCGCGCCTCCATGTGCTGCTCTGTGCCCTGCTGCCCGAGGACTGGTATGGCCAGGTAGAAGGCCGGTGGGCGCAGCGCGATGGATCTCGGACAGAGGAGCAGGCGCCAGACGCGCTCTGGTGGCCAGGGCGTACTCTGAGCGCCGTCCTGCTGCCTGAGACAGAGGTGATCCTCACCTGATAACGGGGCGGAGTGCAGGCCCTCCGTCCCGGCTACGCCTGGGCGGGCCTGACCTGGCCTGGCTGGAGCCAGCCCATTCTATGCGAGGGAGCACCCATCATATGAGCTTGAGGCAGATTCTGATCGCTGCAATCAGCTTTCTCTGGGAGAAACTGACCTCCCTGCTCTATCGCGGACGTGTCGCCATCTGTCCCTCGTGCTGCGAGCGCATCTATCCTGGAGCCTGCGCCATCGTCAGCCTTCCTGATCTGCAGGCACTCGCTACGCTCGTCCCGCTGCAGCAGGAGCCGTCTGGCCTCCGGCGCGTCTTCTCTATTCTCTTCCCCACGTCGCTGCAGAGTGAATGGTTTGTCAGGCGGCAGGCGGTGCGCATCTGCTCGCACTGTCAATATCCCTTGCCGTACAATATTGAGCGCACGCGCCAGGTAACGATCGCCATCATTGGTGATGTCAGCTCCGGCAAGAGCGTCTACATTGCCGTGCTCCTGCACCTCCTGGAGGAGGCGGCCTTTATTCCCAGTCATCTGCGATTCCGCTGCCATTGCCTGACGCCCGAGGCTCGCGAGCGCTACGAGCGCGACTACGGGAAGCCGCTCTTTGTTGATAAGGTGGTGCCGCGGGGGACGCCGCGCGCAATTGAGACGACTCATCAGCCGATCATTTACGAGATTGCCATTCGTCTGGAGCCGGACCTGCCCCCGGTGCGCTTTAATCTTGTCATCTATGATACCTCTGGAGAAGATTATGTCATCCAGGCCAGGCAGGTCCGCTATGCTCCCTATGTGCTCAATGCGGACGCTTTGATCTTCATGCTTGATCCGGTAGCCGTTCCCGCGATGCGCGCCAGCCTCCCGAGCGATCCCCATTTTCGCTATGGCCATAGTCTGGCCCTGGGACATCCGCTCGATAGTTTCAGCAAAATAGTTCTGCCGCTGGCTCAGTCCGGCGTGCGGCGTCCGCGGCCCCTGGCGATCGCGCTTTCTAAAGCGGACCTGCTCAAAAAGCTGCGGCCTCTCGGCCAGCAATTTAGCTTTCTCAGGCGTCAGCCGGATTACCGCGGCGGCCTCGACCTGACCGATCTGACCAGCGTTGATCAGGAAGTGCGGCAACTGCTCTATGAATATGACCTTGAGCGCTTCCTGGAGGCCGTCGAGTTTTATCAGGGGCAGCTCTTTGACCCTGTGTGCTACATGGCGGTCTCAGCTATTGGCTATACCCCAGACGAGCAGGGGGGCATTCCGGCGATCAATCCCTGGCGTTGTCTCGATCCTTTTCTTTGGGTGCTACACGAGCTCCGCCTGCTCCCGGCCCGTCCCGCTTCCGCAGTCGCGGCGCCAGCATCCGGGGGCCAGGCGCTCCTGGCCGGAGCTCCGTCAGCTCAAGCCAGGCAACTCTCTCAGCGGCGGGCGCAGCCCTGAACTGCCTGCAGGCGGTGAGGGAAGCTGAGGGGGTGGTGAGAGGGGGAGCGCAGTGGG
>NZ_JADGHT010000450.1 GCF_019683755.1 Thermogemmatispora sp.
ACCAGCGCCTCCTTTGTGGCTGGCAATACCGTAGTACTTAAGCCATCAAGCGCCTCGCCCACTATTGCCGCTCAGTTCGTACGCATCCTTGAAGAAATCGGGCTGCCAGCGGGAGTGGTCAACTTTCTCACCGGACCCGGCTCCAGCATCGGCGACGCCCTGGTCGCTCATCCCTTAACCCGTTTCATTGCTTTCACCGGCTCACGTGACGTCGGCCTGCGCATCAACGAGCTGGCCGCCAAGACGCAGCCTGGTCAGCGCTGGATCAAGCGCACCATTCTGGAAATGGGCGGGAAAGATGCCATCATCGTAGATGAAACTGCTGATCTAGAGGCAGCCGCCTCTGGCATCGTTGTCTCTGCCTTCGGTTTCCAGGGCCAGAAATGCTCAGCCTGCTCACGCGCCATCATCGTCGAGAGCGTCTACGACCAGGTGCTACAGAAGGTTGTAGACAAGGCCAAACAGCTCAGGATTGGCGATGTCACTCAAGCAGAAACCTTCATCGGGCCTGTAATCGATCAAAACGCCTTTGAGAAGATCACCAGTTATATCGAGATCGGCAAGCAGGAAGGACGGCTCGTCCTGGGCGGCGGTCATCACGGTCCAGGCTACTTTATCGAACCGACTATCTTCGCCGACGTCGACCCCCATGCCCGTATTGCCCAGGAAGAGATCTTCGGGCCTGTTTTGGCCTTTATCCGGGCCAAGGACTTTAACGAGGCCCTGCGTATCGCTAACGATACTGAGTACGGCCTCACAGGCTCAGTCTACACACGCGATCCTGAGCGCATTCGACGGGCCAAAGAGGAGTTTCACGTCGGCAACCTCTACTTTAACCGCAAGTGCACAGGGGCCTTGGTCGGCGTGCACCCCTTCGGGGGCTTTAACATGTCCGGTACGGACTCCAAAGCCGGAGGCCGCGACTACCTGCTGCTCTTCACGCAGGCAAAGGCAATCTCGGTCAAGAAGCTCTAACACACCCACAAGCCGAGTGAACGAGCAAAAGCGAGCCAGCTTGTTGCCGCGAGGCTAGAGTAGCCTCGCGGTACGAGAGAGGTGTATTGCGTGTCTGCAAACATTCAACCGGTTGTTCGCCTACGGAAAGAAAGACCGGGGACATGGCAGATCTCTCTGCCTTTCCTCGGCGAACACGGGATCATCGGGGCCTACCTTATTACGGATGAGCGCCAGACTGCCCTGATTGATCCCGGGCCAACCAGTACCCTCACAGCTTTGCTGAGCGAACTGCGTGAGGCAGGCTTTGATCCCGAGGCTATTACCCATATCCTGCTCACCCATATTCACCTGGACCATGCCGGGGCCACGGGCACCCTGAGCCGTCTGCTACCGCAAGCTCAGGTCTACGTTCACAGCCGGGGGGCACCCCACCTGGTCGACCCCTCAAAAGTCATCGCCAGTGCTAGCCGCATTTACGGTGAGCAGATGCAAACACTGTGGGGCGAAGTTGAGGCCGTCCCCGCCGAGCGCGTTCATAGCCTCGAAGACGGGCAGGTCCTCACAGTCGCCGGGCGCCGGCTAGAGGTGCACTATACCCCGGGGCACGCCGTTCATCACGTCATCTTCTTCGACGTCCACTCCGGGGAACTCTTCGCCGGGGATGCGGCTGGCGTCCGCCTCCAGGATGTCGATTACGTGCGTCCGCCAACGCCACCACCTGATCTTGATCTGGAAGCCTGGTTCGAGAGTCTGAGCCGCATTAGCCGCCTGCGACCTGACGTGCTCTATTTGGGGCACTTTGGTCCGACGCGTGATGTCACACGCCACATCGCTAACTTGCGCGAACGCCTCATCGCCTGGGGCGAGATCGTCTTACAAGCCATGCGCGAGGGCAAAAGTGAGGAGGAGATTCGCGAGCGGCTCATCGCCGAGACTCAGCCCGAACTGGAACGCGTTGCCCGTGATCCGCAGGCCGTCAGACGCTACGACCTTGCGACAAACTATCCAATGACAGTTCAGGGCTACATGCGCTACTGGCAGAAGAAACACCCCGAACGGCTCCAGGGAAGCCCGCTCAGCTAGGAGAAACGAAGACAAAACGGCGTCACGCCGCTGCAGCCAGACCAGGCTGTGGTCTGGCTCTGCTCTCGACTGGGTGCAGCGGCGTGGCGTGGCTTTCTCCCTCTGCCTGACTCAGCCACCATTCAGAAGCAGGCGGTTATCCACCTGAAAGACCCCCAGGCTGACAAGGGCTGGCGCAATGTCCCCCAAGGCGCGAATAATCAGCTTATGAGCCTCCACCTCGCCGACAATGGGAGAGCAGAAATACTGACAGATGGCAATGAGGGCCGAGAACCCCTCAAGCAAGTCTTCGCGTGGCATGCGGTCAAGGTGGGACTTATCCATTACGTAGAGATAGCCATTGGGGGAGATTTTCAGGCCAGAGAAGGCCGGGAAAGCGGCGGAACAATCGTCGATGATGTCACGCAGGACATTCATAGCCTCCTTTGGCCCGACCAGTTGGGCTACAGCAAGCGAGACGCGCCGTGTAGCCTCTACCAGCAATTGCCACTCCCAGGGCGAGATGAGCTGATTGACTTTGGTGCGGGCCACCACCTGGCCCTCCACAATCTGTGGACGCGGCTGGGCCACTGGTGGCGGCGTGGCTGTGGTGGGAGCCGGCCCCGAGCGCGGTACCGTTCCAGAGCTGTAACGCGCCTGCAAATGCGACAGCCAGCGCTCAAAGCGTTGCTCATGAGCAGGTGTCACATTCTCACTCTGGACCATCACGCCGCGCTCAAAGCGCAAGGTTGCGCGTGTCCAGCTCTGCAAATCCGCCAGCACGGCATCGACTGCGCCCCGCGTCCCAATCACGTGTACCAGCCTGCCATTGCGAAAATAGAGATGAGCCAGCCCCAGGCGCGTATTGTTCCGCACGGTTAGCCGCCCAAAGGCGCGCAGGCGCTTAATACTGCTGATGATACTGGGCAGGTCAGCTAATGATCCCTGCCACTGTGCATTGGAAGACATAGTACAACGCCGTTCTCCGAAACTGCCCTAACGATGGACAGGCCATCATCAGTGTTCGGGTGCTGTCTCCCCTGTCTGGGAGACAGTGCCACGTGCGGGTCACTCACCCATTTCTCCCCCGCCT
>NZ_JADGHT010000451.1 GCF_019683755.1 Thermogemmatispora sp.
GATAGGAAGGAAGCTGACCGGCCATGCCTCTCACCCGCCTGCTGTTGATCGGCGCTAGCTCCTCCAAATGTATTAATGGAGAAAAGGGAGATAAAGTCTTTGTTGCCCCTAAAAATCAAAAAGCGAAGGCTCGCCTTGGCCATCTAGATGATCCCTACGCCGGCGAAGTCATCCTTTGCTTTCAACTCGACGACGGCAGCGTACAGGCGCGCGAGCTACTGCAGAGCCTAGGCCTCAAAGAGCACGATCGCCGTTGCGATGGTCTGATCTTCTACAGCCGGGATGGCTCCGCGGAACGCACAATCTGCCTGGTTGAACTGAAACACAGCCGCGTTGAGGAGGCCGCCACTCAACTGATTCGTACTCGTCGTTGCATCGAAGATCTCTTATCCAAGGAATGTGGAGGGGAGTTTGGGAGAAAGTATTTGCAGCGTCTGCAATGGAAAGCTTGCCTTTATCGTCACGGCGCCTCGCCGGATGAAACCAGTAAAGCGCTTAAGGAACTGCGCAAACATTTCAAATATTGCCACTCCTGTGATCACCAGTCTGCCGACATTGGACCTTTCCTACGCGGGGAAAGCGAGCAGAAGGAAGCGGAGAGTCGTGGGTCCAGGAAGCACTAGAGAAGGGGGAAGCGTCTGGCAGCAGCAGCGGAGAAAGCGCTGGGAAAGGGTGGGGAGCTGGCACGCTCAGCAAGTGCACGAGGTTGACCGTCCCCTCCCCTGTGCTACAATGAGAGGCAGCGCATAGCCCTTCAGCGAGCGAGCCTACGGGCAACCGAGCATAGGAGAGGAGGACAATGGCATCCGTTGCAGTCATTGGCAGTGGTGCCTGGGGAACCACGCTGGCGCTTTTGCTGGCCAACAAGGGGATCGACACAGTCCTCTGGGAGCATCGGCCTGAGCGGGCCGCCGAAATGGCGCGCCTGCGTGAAAATAGACTCTTTCTGCCCGGTTTTCGCTTTCCCGAGCACTTAGGAATCACTGCCGATCTAGAAGAAGCCGTTCGCCACCGCGAAGTCGTCATTCTGGTCACTCCCTCGCAGCGCATGCGTGAAAACGCGCGTCAGCTTGCTCCCTATCTTGAGCGCAACGCCATTGTAGTGAGTGCCAGCAAGGGGATTGAGCTAGCCACGCTCCAGCGCATGTCAGAAGTGCTGGCCGAAGAGCTACCCGAGGTGCGTGAACGTCTTGCTGCTCTCAGCGGTCCCAACCTTGCACGCGAGGTCGCCGAAGGGAAACCCACTGCTGCCGTGGTGGCTGCTCAAGATGAAGCCATCGCCATCTACCTGCGTACTCTGTTGAGTACAGCGCGCTACCGGGTTTACACTACTCAGGACATCATTGGCATTGAGCTGGGTGGAGCATTGAAGAATATCATCGCCATCGGGGCAGGTATCAATGACGGCATGGGCTATGGTGAGAATGCGCGTGCAGCCTTTATCACGAGGGGATTAGCCGAGATCACGCGGCTCGGTACCGCCGCTGGAGCCCATCCGTTAACCTTTGCAGGCCTGGCAGGCTTAGGCGATCTGGTGGCCACCTGTTCCAGTCCCCTGAGCCGCAACCACCAGCTTGGTCGCCGTCTAGCCGCCGGGGAAAAACTGAGCGATATCCTTGCCTCCATGCACAGCGTGGCTGAAGGAGTTTATACGACGCGCGCAGCCCTTCAGCTTGCACAGCGCTACAGTGTCGAAATGCCCATCACTCAGCAGCTTGCCCTGGTTTTATTCGAAGGCTATGATCCCTATAAAGCCGTCCTGGAGCTGATGATGCGCGACCCCAAGGGAGAAATGGAAGGCTTGATCGAGGGAAGCATCTACGTGAGCTGAGATACAACGAGAGCCAGAGAGTAAGCTGCAGGGCTAAGCACTGAGTTAGCTTAGCCCTGACCGATCCTAGGTTCTCCCCAAGCAGACATGCAGTACGGGCTTCCCCTTCGGCTCCGTCCGGTCGCGTTCGATTCTTGGCCGACACCAAAAAAGTAGGGGCGCGTCAAACGCGCCCCATAGCTACCTTGGGAAGAAGCTAATCAAGGTAATCCTTGAGCTTACGACTGCGGCTGGGATGGCGCAGCTTGCGCAGAGCCTTGGCTTCGATCTGGCGAATGCGCTCGCGGGTCACATGGAACTCCTTGCCCACCTCTTCGAGGGTGCGACTCCGACCATCATCGAGGCCGAAGCGCAACTGGAGCACCTTGCGCTCGCGCTCGGTCAGGCTGGCAAGCACGTCCTCAACCTGCTCCTTCAGGAGCTGATGGCTGGCCGCATCAGCAGGAGCAAGGGCCGTATGATCCTCGATAAAGTCACCCAGGTGACTATCTTCCTCTTCGCCGATCGGCGTCTCCAGGCTCACAGGCTCTTGACTGACCTTGATAATCTCGCGCACCTTCTCGGGGCTGATGTCCATCTGCTCGGCGATCTCTTCCGAAGTTGGCTCACGCCCGAGATCCTGCAGCAGACGACGGCTGATACGAATCAGCCGATTAATTGTCTCGACCATGTGAACCGGGATGCGGATTGTCCGTGCCTGATCGGCAATAGCACGGGTAATGGCCTGGCGAATCCACCAGGTGGCGTAGGTACTGAACTTGTAGCCCTTGGTGTAGTCGAACTTCTCGACGGCACGAATCAGGCCAATGTTGCCCTCCTGGATCAGGTCCAGCAGGCTCATGCCCCGGCCAATGTACTTTTTAGCAACGCTCACCACCAGGCGCAGATTAGCCTCTGTCAGGCGCCGCTGAGCCTCCTCGCCTTCCTCGATAATGCGCCGATTTGGGTTCGGCTTGGCGGCTTCAGCCTTGCCCCGCTCCATCAGCCGCGCCAGGCGGACCTCCTCCTCAGCGGTCAGCAGAGGAACCCGACCGATCTCGCGCAAGTACATGCGCACTGGATCATCGAGGCTGTTTTCGAGGTCGGCAACCACGATGCCGAGGCCATCCTGGAGATCATCCCACTTGGCGCCCGCCATCGCTTCGACGTCGACCTCGTCCTCCGGTCCAGGCTCCCAGTCTGCCGGTGGCTCCTTGGTATCCAGGGCATCCATGGTTTCTTCGTCCTGTAGCTTGGAGAACAGGTCATATGACTCACCGTCATCGGCAGCC
>NZ_JADGHT010000452.1 GCF_019683755.1 Thermogemmatispora sp.
CTCTTCCCTCGGCTACCGTCCTTAGCCGGTACGGCAGCGAGGGAAGAGAGGAAGAGTTCCGAGAGAGCTGAGTGAGAGAGAGGGAGTGCAGTTGTCTGCTGAAATGCTGGGCTATGTTCCTCAGCTTACCGCTGCTTGTGAAGCCTGTGGGACATAGACCCGATGCTCGAGCAGGCGATAGCTTTGCCGCTGAAGCTTGCCAGCGAGATTGCAGCAACAGCCCTCGACTGGGGCCAGCGGCTCGCTCTGCTCGACGAGCTGCAGATTATGCAAGGACCCGTCGATACGCGAGAGGAAGAGCACCTGATGACAGGCTCCCTCTTGACGCGCCTCTAAAAAGATGAGTGCCTCTAACTCGCGTAAGCCTGTGCGCTCCCGTAAAAACTGTTCGGCGGCCTGGACAGGCTGAGGGTAGAGCACCCGCCCGCGGCACTTCTCCAGGTACAGTTTTCCCTGGCGGTCGGCCTCAAGAATAGCAGCTACTTCAGGTACCTTGACACGGCTGTAGTAGATGCCATGTGGAAGACAAACCAGGTTAGCAGCGAACTGGTCACCACCGATATGGCTGCATTGCCAGACCTGCTCTCTGGCCAGGCGAGCCGCTTCGCGATAGATAGGCATACCGAATTTGGCGCAGCATTGATCGTGCTTGCCATGTGTGCAGACAATGTAGAGCGGCTCCCGACTCAGATAGCGGTCGTAGTCGGGCACTCCTCGCTCTAGGGCTGCCAGAGGAAGCTGAGGCAACTCCTCATAGCCTGCAAGCTGGAAAGCGTAGAGCGCCTGGCGCTCGGGCTGTGTAATCGCCACAAAGCAACGCACCGGGCCGCTGCTGCGTGGTCCTCGCCTGATAAAAACCGCCATACTTTGCCGTGTCTCGTAGCTCAGAGCCACATCTGCCAGCCAGCGGCGCGCCGGCTCGGGCAGGGCGTTGGAGAGAACTGCCGACCGTTCCCAGACTCCTGTATATTCTACCAGCACCCAGAGCCTGGCCAGGGGCGCCAGGCCATGAAAAGGTACCTGACGCTCCTCAGAGACCTGGGCGCAGAAGATGCGTTCTACCACACTTGATACTCCTCACCATGTAGTATGATGCATGGCTATAGCTCCTTCGTGAAGGAGAGCGGCCCCATCCAGCCAGTCAGCCAGAAGAGGCCAATAACTATCAGGCAGAGCAGCCAGAAACAAATGATGAACAGGTAATCAGTGCGATCGAAGCGAAATCGCCGGAAATATGAGCGCTGTCTGAAGGCACCGAAGGCTCGGCTCTCCATCGCCAGGGCAGTGCGTTCGGCACGACGAATGGCGCTGGTCAGCAGCGGAAGCAGGTAACGACGCAGACGCTCGGCCTGGGCTTTCGCTCCGCCCTGGGTCTCGATACCGCGAATGCGGTGAGCGGCCTGAATCAGGCGAAATTCCTCTTGCAGCAAAGGCACGAAGTGAAAAGCTGCTAAGACTCCATAGCCAAGCCGATAGGGAAAGTGCCACTGCTGCACCATTGCACGGATGAAGTCGCTGATATCGGTTGTTAGCATAAAGATCAGCGACAGCAGCAGCATGGCATAGACGCGCAGAACGGAAGCCGTGCCAGCCAGCAAGGCGCCCTGATAGAGTACCAATGGACCAAGCCTCAGCACGACAGGGGTATGATTGAATAGCTCGGCCCGTACCATAAAGGGATAAAGGATCATGAAGACCAGCAAGCTGATCATGAGAGGGGCCTGAATGCGCCAGAAGGTTCTTGGGGCAATGCGCGCCAGCCCCACAATCACAGTGCTCGCCAGGGCTATAAAGGCCAGGGGCAGCCAGGGATCATTAGTCAGTGCCACGAAGAGCACCACAGGCACAAGGGCCACCACCTTTGTGAGTGGGTTCAGGCGATGCAGTAGTGAATTGCCCTCCTGGTAGATTACCTGCATGAGCTTTCCTCCCTTGTGGAAGCCGCCCCCGGCGGATGGGCGCTTGAGCCGGGCAGCGGCTCCGCCGCAAGTGGCGAAGGCGCGTACGCCTGGAGACAGCGCTCACAAAGCTCCTCGAGCGTTAGCAGATCAGGCCATCCAAGACGACGAGCCAGACGAGCCAGCGGAGGCAAGGTCAGACGCGCCTCCCTCACAAGCTCCTCTTGCGAGAAAAGTGCGGATGCTGTCCCATAGAAAATCAATTGTCCCTCTTTCATGACTGCCACGTACTGCGCATACACTGCCACCAGTGACATATCATGCGTAATCACAACGACCGTGCGCCCCTCACTATGAAGCTGCCGGAGTAGCTCTAGCAGGGCTGTCGCATTATATGCGTCCTGACCAAAAGTAGGCTCATCGAGAATAAGAATCTCCTGTCCCATTGCCAGCATCGTAGCCACGCTCAGGCGCCGCTTCTCGCCATGGCTCAGCGTAAAGGGATTCGCGCGAGCCAGAGCGAGCAGGCCGAAGCGTTCCAGCAGCGAGCGCGTGCGCTCCTGCACCTCCGCTGCGGGCAGGCCCATCACACGCAAGCCATAGGCTACCTCATCCTCGACCGTCTCCGTAATAAACTGGTGCTCAGGATTCTGGAAAACGTAACCGACGTGGCGGGTCAGCTCGCGGGCTGAAACCGTGGTCAGATCGCGGCCCAGCAAGTGAATTGAGCCACGGGGTGGCTGCAGAATACCGACCAGATGCTGGGCTAGCGTTGTCTTACCGGCGCCATTGGCTCCGACGACAGCCAGAAAAGCCCCGCGCGGGATCACTAGCGACACATTCCGCAGCACCTGGCGTCCCCCTGCGCAGTACGAGAGTGAGCGCACCTCAATGGCCATCTCCTGGTGACCGTGGCTGGGGCTATTTGAACCCGAACTCGGCTGGCTCTGGGCAGGACGATGGCCATGAACAACTGACGGCTCCGGCGATCGTTGCTGAGACAGGGTGCGCGCTTCTGCTCCTCGACCCTTGAGAAGGGCCTCCGCGGCCTCCTCGAGAGTCAGAGGCAACGGCTCAAGCGACCAGCCCTGTTGTCGCAGAGCGTGAGCCAGCCTGGCAACCTGGGGCACCCATACCCCTAGCTCCTGCAATGTCCCCAAATGCTCGCCTAGCACCTGGCGTGGTGGACCATCTACAAC
>NZ_JADGHT010000453.1 GCF_019683755.1 Thermogemmatispora sp.
TTTTACTGTTATTGTTGTGTAATATTGTGACGGAGAAGCTGCCTATGGACAAGAAGCTACTCATCGAGTACCTGAATTGCCGCCAGGTTCCACTGACCGGACAGGAGCAAATGGTATCACTGCATCAGAGGCTGTGCGAGGCGGCTCCCGAATTCTATCTCTACCTGCTGGCTGATCCTTTTGCGGACCTCTCGCATAAGCGAGAGATGCTTGTTAATCTGATTCGTTTGCCAGCAGCTCATGCTATTACCAGGCAGCGAATTGTGGAGCAGTTGCGCGTGTTGCCGGCTGAGGAGGCTTTGCTTGTCGCTGATGTGATCCGGCAGCGGCGCATCAATAACCGGCGCGCACGTGAGCTCGGCCTGCAGCTGCTGATCGGCCATGAGCAATTCCCGCAGCTTGCAGCGGCGCGGCGACAGCGGGTCACGCTCTTGTTAAAGCATCTGCTAGGGGAGCGGACATGGTCTTCGGTGCGGCGCTTCTTGGCGCAGCCGAGTGAGGTTGGCGAGAAATTCCTCCGGCGCGAGCTGTTGCACTACGCGCCTAATTCGGCCATCGCGCGGGAGACCCTCTGTTTTCTGGCTGGGGTACCTTTCAATCCTACCGATCCGACGCTAGCGAAGCGCATGGCCGCGCGTGAGCAACTAGAGCGCGGGGAGGGTCTCCCCCGCGAGACCCTCTTTGGGCTGCGCGGTATCTATCACCGGGATGTCCCCGCCAGTCGGATTCGTGCCCTTTCGCCATCGGCGAAGCGGAGTGAGCGCCAAGATGGACCTCTGACCAGACTCTATCGAGAAGCTCTGATCCAGGGGCTGCCGAGTGAGCAGTACACCGAGAAGTTGTGGCGTGGAACAGAGCAGGCGGTAGCTTCATTGCCACTCGTCGAGGGGCGGCTTGCCGTCGTGCTGGATCTCTCGGCCTCGATGGCCTCCTCGGGTGAGCGCGCCTATCACCCGATCGCGCTGGCTCTGGCTCTGGTGCGCTTGTTGCAGCACCGCGTGACTTCGGTCATGCTCTATCAGATTGGTGGCAGCCTACTCGCCAGTGAGGAACTGCTGCCGCGACCCCAGGGGGTGACCGATCTAGCCACTGCTCTGCTGGAGGCCGCCCGCTCACAGCCGCAGGCCATTCTCCTGATTACCGATGGCTACGAAAATGTGCGTCAGGGCGATGCCGCCTCAATCCTGCAAGGCTTGCGTCTGCTGGGCCTGACTATGCCGGTCTATCAGCTGATCCCGGCCTTCTCTCGCTCCGAACATCTAGAACAGCGTCATTTGGGCAGCGATTTCATTCTGTTACCTGTGCAACATGAACAAGGTATACGCGAGGTATTGGCGCGGCTCTTTCTGGATTACGCCGCCGAATCTATCTCTCTGGTTGAAGCGGAACAGGTGCAACAACTCTTGCTTACGAGGTGATAGCCATGATGGAGATACAAGTCAAGCAGGAGGCGGCGGAAACTTCTCCTCTTGCGGGGCTGCTGGAGCACCTGGCCCCGGGACCGCTGCTTTCCTGGGGCTTGCTGGAGGTCATCGGCCTTTTCCCAGTCAGCGCCGACCACGAGCAGCGTCATGTACGCTTTGCTCCTCCTCTCAGCGCTCTTGAGCTGGTCGGATCTCCCTCCTATGGGACGCTTGTGTTGCGCAATCGGGCTACAGATGGGGTGTTGGTGCTGCCGATGCACGTGGCTTTCTTTCAGCCAGGGGTACAGAACCATGCGACAAGCCGCGTGCTGGTCCTCGATGCCGGCGAAACGCTGACGGTAGATGACTGCTTTTGCATCCAGCGAACCCAGAGTGGAATGCTGCGCCAGGCCCAGCAGCGCTTCTGCATGTTGCCTCTCGGGCTGCGCCGCGCTGCCTTTGAACTGCAGGGGGTGAGGGATTTTGGTCGACTCTGGACGGCGATTACTGCTTACTCACGCCGCTACGGGATCAACTACAACGGCCATCTGGAGCACTGGCTGCGTCCTAACTTCGCCCTGTTGCTGCCCTATCGCCATGCACTAGAGCTGCAGCCAGGTCAGATCGGAGCCGCTTTCTTCCTGGCCGGCAGACTGGTTGGCGTGGAGCTGGCGCCCAATAGTGCTTACTGGGCCGAACTGATGTCGGTGCTGCTGATCTACTGCTATGGTTCGGCTGCTCTGCTGGCCCAGCGCCAGGGCCGTGCGCCATCTCGTTCCTCTCTCGATCTGGCGGGCTTGCGCGATATAGATGATTTGCAGCGGCGCTTGCAGGAGGTTCGCTATCAAGATCAAAGGCTGCATCTGGGGCAGCTCTCTTCGGTGGCTACGCTCCACAAGTATGCTCGCCTTGCTGAGAAGCATGCCGGGCTGCGCGTGCTGTCGATCAACCACGGCGAGTGGCTCGGCCAGGTCGTCTGCGCCCGTTCTGAGGTGGTCTATCTGTCGCTGTTCCGTAGCGAGCTATAGGTTTTCTTCTCGCTGCCTTACGTGAGTGTCTGTCTCTCTTCCTCCTCTCGCCCGGGCGAGGCCTCTTCTCCTCCGCCCGGGCTTCTCCCCCTCCGGCCTCGATCTTCGACTGTTGTCCACCTTTCCTTTCTGGAGAACCTGACAACTTTGCTTCTAGCAAGGCTCTATCCAGTCCAGCTCCTCACCGGCTTCATCGGCTTCGCCACGCTGCTGGCAAAGGGAGGAAAAGACCCTGGCCTGGTGGCTGATCCCTGAAGCTATGTGCTAGAATGGAAGCTGAGCTGGTTACTGCCATACGCCTCCTGCAACTTTTCTGCTCTACTATACGCTTATGGACAATTTCCACGTAAATCAACACAAGCCAGCGGCTCAGCCTTGGCCTGCCTCTGTGGACGCGATGCCTGCTCACCTGGACCCCAGGGAGCCATTGCCGTCGCTCTGGGAGCTGCTGCGTATCTGGATCTTGATCGGCCTGCAGTCTTTCGGTGGTGGTTCTTCAACCCTGTTGTTGATCCAACGGGAGTTTACCGAAAAGCATCGCTGGCTGACCATTGAGGAATTCGCCCGCGACTGGAACCTCTGTATTATGACTCCCGGCATTAACCTGGTAGCGATCACTGTGCTCATTGGGCGCAAGCTCGCTGGACCCTGGGGAGTCCTGGTG
>NZ_JADGHT010000454.1 GCF_019683755.1 Thermogemmatispora sp.
GGATAGTGTTCTCTTATGCAGACTGAGCAAGAGCATCAATCGCAGGTGGAAGGCGCCGGGTCGGTGGCCTCGACGGGGCTGGCGCGTTTTCTGGCTGCCTGTCGTCGGCAGCGGTCAGACGCTACGCCGGTCTGGTTTATGCGGCAGGCCGGGCGCTGTCTCGCCGAGTACCGTGAACTGCGCAAGCGCTACGATATTCTCACAATGGCCAAGACGCCTGAGCTGTGTGCGCAGGTGACCCTGATGCCAGTCGAGCAGCTTGGGGTCGATGCGGCGGTCCTCTATGCTGACATCATGTTACCGATGGAGGGCATGGGGGTCTCGCTGGAGATCCAGCCTGAGATCGGTCCCATCATTCATCATCCGATTCGCACTATGAGCGACGTTGCGGCGCTGCACGTGCGTGAGCCGGAAGAGGCGACGCCTTTTGTGCTGGAGGCGGTGCGTCTGGTGCGGCGCGAGCTGGAGGGCAAGAAGGCTGTCATTGGCTTCTCGGGAGCGCCGTTTACGCTGGCCTGCTATTTGATCGAGGGGCGCCCGTCGCGCGACTATACCCAGGCGAAGGCGGTGATGTATGGGCAGCCGGCCCTTTGGCATGCTCTGATGGAGAAGCTGACCGAGGTAGTGACGCGCTATCTGCTTGGGCAGATTCGGGCTGGTGTGACGGCGGTTCAGCTCTTTGATAGCTGGGTGGGAGCGCTAGGACCGGCAGCCTATCGGCGCTATGTGCTGCCTTACAGTCAGCGGATCTTTGCGGCGATCAAACAGACGGGAACGCCGAGCATTCATTTCGGCACAGGTAACGCTGCGCTGTTGGAGCTGCTGGCCGAGGCCGGTGGTGATGTGATTAGCGTAGACTGGCGTGTCGATCTTGATAGTGCCTGGGAGCGCATTGGCTATGGGCATGGTATTCAGGGAAACCTTGATCCGGCGCTGCTGTTGGCACCCTGGGAGATCATTGAAGAGGGGGCGCGCGATGTGCTGCGCCGGGCGGCGGGCCGACCTGGTCATATCTTCAATCTTGGGCATGGAGTGCCTGCTGAGGCCGATCCGGCTGTGCTGCGTCGGCTTGTCGAATTTGTGCATGAGGAGACGCGTCGCTCTTGAGGCGTGGTCTCATGATGCGGAGCTGGCTCTCATCGCCAGGTGAGAGCGCGCAGGCAGTGATCGGAAACAGCAGCAGCGTCACTAAGACGAGAGAGCTGCAGATCTATCTTGAGAGAAGAGAGAGGGATACACTGCGATGGAGAGCGTCAAGCGTGTCGGCGTGGTCTTGATGACCTATGGTTCGCCGGCCACTCTCGATGACGTAGAGACCTATATGACCAATGTGCGTGGGGGGCGCAAGCCTGAGCCGGAGCTCGTGGAAGAGTTCCGTCGTCGTTATGAGCTGATCGGTGGTTCGCCGCTGATTCGCATTACGCAGCAGCAGGCGGCGGCGCTAGAGGAGGAGCTGAATCGGCGTCATCCGGCGGGACCGCGTTTCCAGGTTGTGGCAGGGATGCGTTTCTCACCTCCTTTTGTAGCTGATGTGGTGCCTGAGGCGGCGGCGGGTGCTCAGGCCCTGATTGGGGTGATCATGTCGCCGCAGTATTCGCCGATCATCATGGGAGGCTATGTTAGGGCGCTCACGGAGGCGGCGATGCGCCTGAAGCGCTCCGATTTGCTGGTGAAGGTGGCTGAAGATTGGCATCTGCAGCCGGATTTTATCGAGGCGCTGGCGGGTCGGGTGCGTCAGGCGCTGGATCGCTTCCCGCCGGAGGTGCGGGGGCGGGTGCCGGTGTTGTTTACGGCCCACAGTATGCCGAAGCGCGTGGTAGATGGGGAGCCGGGCTATATTGCGGCTCTGAAGGAGACGGCGGCGGCCATTGCCGAGCGGGTGGGGCTGCCCGCTGAGCGTTGGCTCTTCTGTTATCAGAGCGCTGGTCATACGCCGGAGGAGTGGCTGAAGCCGGATTTTGCTGATGTGATGCCGGAACTGAAGGCGGCGGGCCATACGCATGTCTTGATGGCGCCGGTACAGTTTCTGGCCGATCATCTTGAGATCCTCTACGATATCGATGTCGGGGCGCGTGAGCAGGCCGAGCAGGCCGGCTTGCAGTTTGCGCGCATCGAGTCGCTGAATGTGGAGCCGCGCTTTATCGCGGCCTTGGCGGCGGTGGTGGAGGAGACGCTGCAAGCGGCCTTGGCTGAGCTACCGTCGGCGGCTCAGGCCCAGGTGGGCTAAGCCTGGTTGGCTGTGTTGAGTGAGCGCTTGCATAAGTGAGCCGGGTCAGTCAGACACCGGGGGCATCGGGCCCAGCAGGGTGGTGGACTCCTGTTGCTGTTGGCCGTGTGCCCCTGCGGTGTTCTGGCTTGACCCGGCTGTTGCGTTGATTCGCGGTGTCCTTCCACTGGAGGATGTGTCTCCGCGCTTGGCGCTTCTCCGCTGATGAGGCGGACATGTGGGTAGCTGGCAGTGATCAGCTCTCGCTCCCACCGGATGCCAAATTATAGCTCCCTGATTTCCTGGAAGCGGGCAACCTGCTCCGCTAGCCGATACCAGGGAAAGTGCTGCCAGCAGTCGCGCTCGTGCCACTCGTTCTAGTAGAAAGCCCTGGAGAGGAAGGCGCTGGCACTGGCAATGGGGGCGTCGAAGCTGTAGTCTGAGGGCAGGCCAGCGTCAGCAGGGCGCCCGAAGGGCGGAGTTGAAGCTAGCGCCCTTGCTACGGCTCCGCCTGACAGGCTTCCAGATGGAGTGCTCTAGCCAGTATGGCAGCCTTCCCCACCTGGCGATCGGGGTGCGTTGGGCGTGGATGGGCTGCCTCAATGTCAGCGTGTGATTCTCTTCTCAATTGGGTAGAGCACAGGAAGGCTGTAGTTTCAAGAGAGGGATGAGATCAGCTAAAGGTAAAAAAAACCGGCCCCAGTCTGGAGAAGTAGCAGATCAGGTCAGCGGGTGAGGGGAGCGCCTTCGTCGCTCAACAAGCGCCCCCCGTGGGGCAAAGAAGCGCCTGGCGTTATTGCCCCTGGCTCTTCGCCGCTGGGGAGGGGAAGTCGCGCCACCAGGAGTGTCTGGCCTGCTGCTGGAGGTGGTGCCAGC
>NZ_JADGHT010000455.1 GCF_019683755.1 Thermogemmatispora sp.
CCCTATAATCAGGTGAACTACGGTCAGAACAACTCGTCCGATCGTCTCCAACAGCAGGCCACTCAGAAACTGTTAGAGGTGGCCGATACCCTGCCCGATTCTAATGCGCGCCTGCAGGCTTACCAGAACGCCGAGCAGCAGCTTGTCAACGACGTCGCCTGGCTGCCTATCACCCAGGTGCGCAGCGCCTATGTCCTCAAGCCCTATGTACAAGGCTTCGTTTTGAATGCGCAGTTGCAGGTACCTCCCGACGATTGGTCTCAAGTGTACATCAGCGTGCACTAGCGAGAGCCTCAGCGGCCACGGGATGAGACGTCGCCGATCAAGTTCGTCACCACACCGCTAACAGCGCAGGCAGAGGCAAGCAGCCGCTCTCTGCCTGCGCTCTCCATTCCCTCTATCCTTCCGGTAGCTGCCTTCTAGATCCTGGGGCCTGCTCAGAGAGGCGAGAGATTGGCTGTCGACGAGACGTATGTAATAGTGTCTTTCACCCTTCTCGGGTAAAAGCCAAGCCACTCTACTCAGAGCGATGCAGCTACTCAGGGTGCCAGTGCCACGCACAAGGAACAGTCATGCTGCAGTTCAGCCCCGAAAAAGGGCCGTTCTCTTTGCGTGCCGTGTCTCTCTCATAGCACCGCACGTACTCAGTTTCTCGGATCGGTTATTACCACCCTGCTGTCTCTGCCCGGAAAGAGAGATAGCAGGAACTTGAACGTTGGTAACTGCCAGGCGCAGATCCGGCCCATAGAGGCCGGCTGCTGCAGTGGCTTACGTTCATCGTCTAATGAGGAGTACGATCCATGTCCGCGCTACGCAAGAGAACCTACCCGCTGGGTCTCGCCCTCACCCTCGTTTGTCTACTTACGCTCTTGCTGACCGCTTGCGGCGGTGGCACACAAACGACCTCGACGCAGAAAGCTCCAGCGAGCAAACAGGTCTTCGTCTACCCGGAGGCCGGAGTTACCGACATCGCCACTTTCGACCCCGGTCTCTCAACTGATCTTTACTCGATTCAGGCCATTGATATGGTCTTCACCGGCCTGGTACAGCTCGACAACAATCTCACTGTTCAGCCGCAACTGGCCGCCTCCTGGCAAAGCTCCGACGATGGCCTGACCTGGACCTTCCACCTGAAACCGAATCTGAAGTTCAGCGACGGTACCTCTCTCACTTCGCAAGACGTGGCCTACAGCATCGATCGGGCCTTGCAGCCGGCAGAGCACTCGACTACAGCCCCCATCTATCTGGCCCTGATCAAAGACTCTGACCTGTTACAGAAAGGGAAGATCAAGACCATCATCAACGATAGCATCCAGACCCCTGACCCCAACACTGTGGTCATCACTATCAAAAAGAAGGCCGCCTACTTCCTGGACGCCCTCACCTACTCCTGCTCCTACGTCGTAGAAAGGAAGCTGATTGATAAATACGGCAAGAGCTGGACTGACCATCTCGACGAGGGTGGCGGTGCCGGCCCCTTCAAGGTGCAATCGTACCAGCACGGCAAGCAGATTGTCTTTGTCCCCAATCCCAACTACTACGGCCCCAAGCCCCAGCTGCAGAAAGTCATTTTCCCCTTCTATCAGAAGGTAGAGACCGCCTATCAGGCCTACCGCAGCGGACAGGTCGATGAAGCAGGCGTGCCTAGCCCTTACATCGACCAGGCGCGTAAAGGGAAAGACTTTCACCTGGTTCCTCAGCTATGGATCAACTACTATACGATGAACTACCTGGTCAAGCCTTTCGACAGCATCAATATCCGTCGGGCCTTTGCCCTGGCCATCAACAAGAACGAAATTGTCCACGCTGTCTGGAAGGATACCCTTATTCCCACTAATCACATCGTGCCCCAGGGGATGCCGGGCTATAACCCCAATCTCAAGGGGCCGGATGGTACAACCAGCACCGCCGGGAATCCTGCCTTGGCCAACCAGTATCTGGAGGCAGGCCTGAAAGATGAAGGGCTAAGCAACGTCTCGCAGTTGCCAACGATTACCTTAACCTACTCCACTGGCTCCGCCGACTCTGATCGTGAGGTCGCCGCTCTGGTCCAGCAATGGCAGACGGTACTTCACATTAGCGTCAAGGCCCATGCAGAGGACTTCAACAAGCTGCTCGAAGACATCGTCGCCGCGACCAATAACCCGCGTGGCCTGCAGTTCTGGGGCATCGCCTGGATCGCTGACTATCCCGACCCGCAAGACTGGCTGACGCTCCAGTTTGATGCCGGGGTGCCGAACAACAACATGAACTATGGCCAGAACAACAGCCCCGATGCCAGACAGCAGCAGGCTACCCAGAAGCTGCTAGAGCAGGCCGATGCCATGCCTAACGGTCCAGCCCGCTACCAGGCCTACAACAAGGCCGAGCAGCAGCTTGTCAATGACGTCGCCTGGCTGCCAATGGAGCAAGTCCAGGCTGCCTACGTAGTCAAAACCTATGTTCACGGCTTCTTCTACAATCCGCAGCAGCTGATTCCGCCTGACTACTGGTCGCAGATTTATATCACTCAGCACTAACCCGGCCTTCACGATAGGCTCAGGTTCGTCCCGTCCATCGCACTGGCACCTGAGAATAGCTGGAAGCGAGGATTGGCCATGCGGCAGCTTAGCCAGGCCGGCAGCTCACCAGCCCTTGCCTGAGCTGGCGGGCGGAGCGACCAGTCCTTCAGCGCTCACGCCTGGCGGAGCAGGAGTCGAAGCACTCCTCTCCCCAGGCTCTCCATCTTTTCTCTTACTCCTCCCTTCAGCCCTTGACCGCTCCTCGATCGCTCCTTATAATAGCCCCTGGTTGTCCGTCTGTCTGTTCTTCTCTCTTCTCTAGCCTGTTTTCCTGCTTGACCCAGCAGCCAAGGTAGTGCCATCACTGCGACCACACACGCACGTAGTAGGCCAGCGCCCAATCAGCAGAGGCCAGCAGCCCAGCCAGAGCAAGAGAGGGTGGGAAGCTGTTCTACGCGCATGTGAGCAATGCAGACAGGCGAGCGTAATAATATGATGGCAGAAGCATAACCTCTAGCTTGACAAGCCTGATAGCGCTCCTTAAAATAAGGGACAAGATACGTCATG
>NZ_JADGHT010000456.1 GCF_019683755.1 Thermogemmatispora sp.
CTATAATAGTCTTCGTGTCATCCAGGGTGACAAAGTTGTAAATGTGCTTCGTGCCGGCTGCCCCCGGCACCTGCAGCGGTTTAGCCCACCCCCCGCTTGCAATCAGCAGCGCATCGTAGGGGAAATGCTGCCCGCTCTCAGTCACAACAACCCGCTCGTCTGTGTTGACCGCTGTTACCAGAGTCTCGGTCAACAGACAGATTCGGCGTTGCTCATGCCAGGCAAAATCACGAATCATTACCTTTTGCTCGGGCAGCACTCCCTGCAGAAAACGCGGTAATGAGACACGGTTATAGAGAGGATAGGGCTCGTTCGTAATCAGATGGATGCTGCAGTTCGGATCAAGCTTGCGGAGGGTCTCGGCGGCTGTTGTGCCAGCGATCCCGTTTCCAATGATCACGTACCGTTTGTCGTGCGTTGCCAAATGCCGTTCTCCTTGCCTGCGATGGTTTTCCTGGTCTCTGTATCATGGGCGATTCTAGCATAGTTGAGGCAAAATTGCTACTGGACTCCGCCGTCAGCTCTGCTGTAATCGCCCTCTTCCCTTTACTTGCCTCGCTAGTTTGCCTATCATATAATTAGACTGTCAAAATAAGTAAGGAGCGATCATGCGACCGGATTCGCTGGATGATAGCGCAGCGTTGGCAATGGAGCTGCTGGATATCGTTCCCAAGGTGCTGCGCCAGATGCACGCTGATGCGCTCAACTCTGAGGTTCTGGCTGAGCCTGATCGCGAGGATCTCTCTGAGATCCGTACGACCAGTGGTCAGTTGAGCCTGCTGCGCATTCTCATTGAGCGCAAGTGCTGCATGATGCAGGAGTTGGCCCGCCAGCTCGGGGTGACGCCCTCAACGGTGACGGCAATGGTGAAACGCTTGCAGGCTCAGGGTTACCTTGAACGGAGCCGCGATGAGGCCGACTGGCGCACCGTCTGGGTGAAGCCAACGGCGCGCGCCCAACGCCTGGTTCAACTCTATGACCGTGGCCGCTTGGCCTCTCTAGAGCGCCGCCTGGCTCGCCTGAGTGAGGCTGAGCGCGAACACCTTGTCGCTGCGCTTCCCGCCCTGCGCCGCCTCATCGAGGGGTAATGAGGGGTGTGTTGGCGATACGCTGCTATAAGCTCCTGTTCACCCCGCTCTGTTTCCTGCCCTTTCGCTTTTTGCGAGTCGTTCCCCCACCTTTGCTTATCCCTTTCTAGTGACAGACACTTTACCAGAAAAGGAGAGAGAAAGGTTTTAGTATGCATGCTTCCTCGGAGTCTTCTTCGACGCCTTTGACGCAAGAGATGCCTTTTGCTCACGAGCAGGTCTCGGCTCCCTTCGAGACGGAGGCTGCGGGCGGCGATAATGGCTATCGCTGGACAGCTCTATCGGTGACCACAGTAGGGGCGTTGCTGGCTTCCATTCAAGGTTCAGCTCTGCTGATCGCTTTGCCCGCAATTTTGGTGGAGCTACAGGCCTCCTTCTTTACGATTATGTGGACACTGATGGGGTACCTGTTGGTGCTGACGGTTCTGACTCCTATCGTTGGCCGTCTGGCTGATATTTGGGGCCGCAAACGCCTCTACAATAGTGGCTTTTTGCTGTTTGCTCTCGGTTCGTTGGTCGCAGGTTTAGCTCAGCCGGTCTTTCATGGCGCTGATTTGGTGGCAGGACGTCTGATCCAGGGAATTGGGGCCGCCCTGCTGATGACTAATAGCACGGCGATTGTGACCGATGCCTTTCGCAAGGGTGAGGTTGGCCTCGGCCTGGGCATCAATCAGATCGCTGGCGCCGCGGGCTTCTTAATTGGTCCCATTATCGGGGGCTTGCTGACTGAGTGGTCTTGGCGCTGGGTCTTTCTTTTTAATGTCCCTCTGGCCACCTTCGGCACGCTCTGGGGCATCTGGCGCTTGCGCGAGCCAGTGCGCCCGGCTCGTCAGACACCCATTGACTGGCTTGGCGGCCTGACGCTGGCGGTGGGCCTCTTCGGCACTTTGCTGGCACTGACGATGGTGGCTTTTCCGCTGCTGGGTGAGTCAGCTACTATGGTTATTCTGGCGATGGGATTGGTGAGCCTGCTTCTGTTTGTGCTAATTGAGCCACGCAGTCAAGCCCCTATCCTGCAGATCCAGCTCTTCCGCGAGCGCCTCTTTGCTATGGCTAGCTTGAGCGGCCTGCTGAATGGGATCGCTCGCGGAGCGGTGCTTTTCTTGTTGATCTTCTTTCTTCAGGGACCCTATGGGCAAGATCCCCTCACTGCCGGATTGATGCTCGCTCCCTTCGGGGCAGCCTTTATGATCATCGGCCCGCTGAGTGGCCGGCTCTCGGACTATATTGGGTCCCGTATCTTGACACCGATCGGCTTGGCCGTTTCAGCTCTTGGCCTGCTGGGTCTGACAACGATTACACCCACGACGCCTTTTTGGCTGCTTTCTCTGTACATGGCTTTGATGGGCGGGGGTTCCGGTTTCTTTGTCTCACCTAATACGAATGCAATTATGAGCGCGGTTCCCCCCCAGCAGCGCGGCGCCGCTGCTGGGTTGCTGGGCATGCTCAATAATACCGGCCAGATGCTCAGTATCGCGATTGTCTTTCCTCTGGCCCTGAAGGGGGTGCCAATGGGCGCTGTGATGCAAGTCTTTGTCTATGGCGGCGGTATGGGCCAATTCCCTTCAGCCCTGGCTACCTTTATGCACGGCTTACATGCAGCTTTTTTGGTGTCGTTCGCTCTGAGCCTGGCCGCGATGCTGGTGGCCGCTTTACGCCCTTCACATCGGTAAATATGTATTCATTGAGGCCTTAGCGGTGGCTGACAACTGGTTGAGTAGGGTCTTTCTTTTGTGCTCTCAGTCGGTATCTCTCTTCTGGCTGGCCCTGCCTAACCCTGCCCTCTCTCTCTGCCGACTACAGACAGGACTCTCAGGAAGCTGCTACCAGCCAGTTGCTCAGCCTTCTCTCTGTTTTTCACCTCCCTCTCTTGCGCCTGCTTGCTGCTACCATGCCTTCGCTTCCCTCGCATAGCAGACCATCCTCTCTTGACAAGAGCCTGTTCCTGCGTCTACAATAA
>NZ_JADGHT010000457.1 GCF_019683755.1 Thermogemmatispora sp.
CCACTAGGATGGGTCACTTACGCCTTGATCGGCTGTGTGCTTGTCTTCTTGCTTTCGTTCTTTGACATCAAGTGGTCCACTTGGTGGCTGGCTCCCTTCCTGGTACTTGAAATTGGGAGTCTGGTCCTGCTTGATCTGATGATCACTCTCCACGGCGGAGCCGCAGGCCATGACCTGCTCCATACTTTCACCCCCGCTGGCTCTGATCTCAAGGGGGTGGCGCCCGGCGGTGTGCTAGGCATTGGAGTGGCTATGGCACTCGGTATCTGGTCCTGGATTGGCTTCGAGTCCGGAGCTGTCTACGGTGAGGAGTCGCGCAATCCACGCCGCGCTGTGCCAATGGCCATCTTCTCAGTGATCGTGATCATGGCTCTGCTCTACATCTGGACTACCTATAGCGCCGTTATCGGCCTCGGCTGGCAGCACGCCGGCGATACGCTGGGCAACATCGCAATTGCCCCTAAGCCTTACTACGATCTGGCTGATCGCTACGTTGGCGGCTGGCTCAAGGTGCTGATGATTATCGCCGTGACCACCAGTGGCTTTGCCGCCTGTCTGGCGTTCCATAACGGTATGGTGCGTTACTTCTATGCAATGGGCCGCGAGGGCATTCTGCCGCGCGTTTTCGGGCGTACGCATCCGCGCTGGAAGAGTCCCTATTATGCTATCATGGCCCAGAGCCTGTTCACGATTCTGGTCATTATCTTTCTGGCTTTCATCATCCAGAAGAACAACCCCGATGGCAGTGTAAGCTACGCGCTGGGAATTGCCGATGGCAAGGTCTATACGCAGACCAGTGGCATTACTAGCTATGCCTGGTTGGCGACAATCGGAACGATTAGCTTTCTCGTGGTGTATATTCTGGTAAACCTCTCGCTGCCGGCCTTCGCGCTGCGCTTTGACCGCCGGAGCTTTAATCCGCTGCTCCACTTGATCGCGCCGATTGTGAGCTGCCTTTTCTTGCTCATTCCCCTGGTCTCCTTCATTATGCCACCGCTGCCGGTCATCGGCGACTACTTCACGCGTCTGGGCTTCTTCCCGACGCCGTTCCCGCTAAATATTCTGCCGCTCTTCGTCATCGGCTGGCTGATCGTGGGACTGATCTACGCCTTCTATCTGGCGAAGCGCCACCCTGAGCGCTACGAATTTCTGGGTCGCATTTTGCGTGCTGAGTCATAGTCTCCCTCAGCAGGCGTAGATCTGCCCGCCCTGGCTATTAGAGCCGAGCGAACATGAGGAGATAGAGAAGAGAGAGGGACTGAAGCCGTTGGTTGCTTTGCTCAAGCAGCCCCTGGCTTCAGTCCCTCTTCTCGGTGTCTGGGGCCAGTGCAGTCAAGCAGAGAGGTGAGTAAGCAAGCAGATCTCTAGCGCTCAGAGAGGAGCTGCTCCACCCCCCGCCACTCAGGCCCGCTTGAGAGCTTTAGAAGTCAGCCAGATACTCCTGCTCTTCCCATTCTAGTTCGGCTGCCTGCAGACGCTGGCGCACATAGTCGCTCCGGCGCGCCAGCTCTTGACGCTTGGCTTTAATGAAGATCTCAGTGAACTGCATGCCCAGTAAATTGCGCAGAGCCGTATCGGCCTCTAGATGCTCCAGTGCTTCCTCCAGCGTGGCTGGCAATGGAGCAAAGGCCTCATGCTCTTCCGCCGGCCCTTCCGCTAGAGCGGGTGGTAGCGCCTCCTCTTCGAGGCCGAGCAAGCCAGCGGCAATAGTAGCAGCCAGCGCCAGATAGGGATTGCTCATGCTCGAGGGGGCGCGGTTCTCGATATGAGTGCCGGCATCGCGGGTATTCTTGACGCGTACCAGGGCCGTGCGATCGTCCAGCCCCCAACTGAGATTAACCGGCGCAAAGGAATGGTGTAAAAAGCGACGGTAGCAGTTTGGGGTTGGGGCAAGCAGGGCCAGTGCGCCTGGCATGTGCTTGATCAGGCCGCCGATGAAATGGTAGGCCAGGGACGAGAGGCCATGCTGATTGCTCGTGTCAAGAAAGGCATTGTGCCCGTTGGCATCACGCAGGCTGAGATGGATATGCGCCCCCGAAGAGGATTGGTCGAGGAAGGGACGCGTCATAAAGGTAGCATGATAACCCAGCCGACGGGCAATCATCTTGACCCCGTTTTTGAAGGTATAACCATAGTCGCCGGCAGTTAGTGCATCCTCAGCATCGTAGGTAATCTCATACTGTCCTGGACCATACTCGCAATTGCAGGTCAGCATTTGCAAGCCCAACTCGGGTAACTGATCCATAATCTGCAAAGGCACCGGGCAGGCGACATTGCGCTGAGTATGGAAAATATGCAGCCGATCAAAAACAGGCTCTTTGCTTAGAAGATCCTGCAGCAAATAAAACTCGTACTCGATCGCCGTATGGGCACGATAACCCAGCGCTGCCAGGCGCTCCAGGACGCGGCGCAAGACATAGCGCGGAGCCGATTCCACAGGTGAGCCATCTGGCCAGAAGGCATCACAGATCACACGGGCGCTGGCATCCAGCCAGGGCACAACTGCTGCAGTAGTGAGATCGGGACGCAGGACCGCATCGCCATAGTTGCGCTCTTCGCTTTGATAGGTGCCGGGCACCAGATTGGTGCCTGAGTCGACTGTCGTCATGACCCCAATCATGCGTAACCCATCGCGGGCGAACTGCTCCCAGCGGCTCAGAGGCACAATTTTCGAGCGTGCCATACCATGCATGTCGGGCAGCTCGAAGACTACATGACGAATGCCCCGCTCCTGCCAGCCCCTGCTTAGTTCCTCAATAGTTGCCAGGTCGGAAATAGGCATTGCTGACATTAGATCCTCCCAACGCGATTCTCGGAGGCTCCTCGATAGAACAGGCGACTTGCTTACAGTCAGCCGTCTGCCTCTCAGGACAAACTTTATTATTACTGATCCATCTGACATTGACAATGTCTAACCCGCTAAGCGGCCATTTTGGAGGGGCCTGCCCTGGTTCTCTCTGCCAGGTTCGGCCCGGCGAGCCTGACCTGTTTTACATTATTTATTCTATATATCTAATTAAGAAGCAAAAGCCCTATCCCTTGGAC
>NZ_JADGHT010000058.1 GCF_019683755.1 Thermogemmatispora sp.
GCTTGTTCATAAACCACAGCCGGATTCAAGAACTGCTTCAGCACCAACTGACCCAGTCCTGGCAAATCTTTATAGCTGACCAGATACGTCCGGGCCATTGATCCCTGACCGAGCAGGCGATGAACAACGAATTCGCCGTTCAGCAGTGTTGAAGGAAGCTCGCTGATCTGTGTCTGCTGAGCCTGGCGCAGAAGCTCCTCCAGGCCACGAGCCACCTCCGCAGCGCTGAGAGGTGCCGCCTGTCTGGAGGGGAGCAGGACCGAGCGGAACAGCTCCGACAGTGCAGCCGACTGCTCAGGAGTGAGGAATGTGACCCAGCGGGGGGCGTCAGGCAGACGTGGCGCATCATTAATTGATGGGCGAAGAACAGAAATAGGAACACCTGAGAGGCGCTCAAGCATAACCAGGGCTAGGCTAAAAGTATCCGTATATTGCGAAGCAAACTCATAGCTGATCAGCACATCCTCGGCAGCATAGTGATCATCCACAGCCGTCGCATCGAGCTTGGCGGCGATCGATACTCCGCCGCCCACGCGCGCCGCATAAAAATCGCTGAATACCACGCGAGGAGGCTGACCCTTTGGAAACTGTATGATCAGAGCGGCGGGGGTCAAAGCACGATGAAGCACGCCCTGGGCATGGATCTGGGCCAGCCCTCGGAAAGCTGCGGCTGCCATCTGCAGCTCTTGTAAAAATTCCTCACGCGTCTCTGGTAAAGGCAGAGTACTCAACGCGCGACCCTCGGGGGGTACGATAGGCACCACCATGAATGTACTAGACCACTCGAAAGGCGTCTCGGCCCACGGCACCAGGCCTGTTGACTGCAGTTTCTCCAGAGCCTTATATGTCCGCGTGTAGAATTCCTTCGCCGCCTTCTGTTCTAGGGGGTCATGGTCCAGCTCATAAAGCATAACGATCCGAGGGCGATCGGCCCCGGAGACCTTTTCTACCGCGCGGCAGCGGTAGAGCTTCGGACGGACCTGCTCCGCCTCCTCGATCTGCAAGACCTCCCCGATGCGACGTGGAATCGGAGGGCGCGTCGACAGGCCTGTCAGTAGCTTGCGAAGCTGCGTGTGCAACTGGCCCAGCAGGGGATTGCCAGGCTGGCTATCCAGCTCCAGCAGCCGCGCGCAGACATCATCTAACCTGAAGAGGGCCGTAGCGGCCCGGATATCGTGAATATGGGGCTGAGCGCTTGGCGAAGAAAGCAGCACGGCCCCGCGGACACAATGCCCGCCACTCTTCAGGGAAGGCAGCCGCTGCTTGAGATAACCGGCCACAAGCTTGGAAACCAGATCCACTCTGGCCAGCGGACTCGGCTCTGACGAGCCATCAGCTCGGACCCAGAACTCCTCATTACCACGCAGCACGCCGCCCCAAGACTTTTCCTCAATGACAAAGACCCAGCGTTCACCGATGACCAGAAAGTCGATTTCGAAAGATCTCTCATTAGGGGCAGGAAGGATCTTGTTACAGATGACCAGCCATGAAGAAGGAAGCCCCTCGCGTAGAACCTGAGCGGCCTTCTGCTCTCCATCGCTGGCGAAGCCACTCGTACTGATCAGCTCGGCCACGGCTGTGCCTCCTTACTTGCTAGTTAGAGAAGGACAGAGGGCCTCAATTGCTAATCCTTGCCCTTCTCGGAACCAGCTCCCCATTGTTGTCGAATACTTGACCCATCTCAGTGTAAAAATGAGCGAGCGAAAAACTTGCTCTCCAGACGCTGAACAGGCACCTTGGACTAACCACGCCCGGCAACAGCAACAAGCTGCCGCTGACGAGGCAAAGAGCCAGGCTCTTTTCGCCTGCTGGCGCTCCGCAGCAATGGGCGAAAGCTGGACAGGCTAGTGGCGGGGAGCAATCCCACAAAAACCGCTGGCACCCCAGCCGACAGTCACCCCATACTCTGAGCCATGAGCGCAAAGATAAGCATACAACTCACGCGCAGGTTGCGTATCAGACCAGGCTGGTTCCTGACGCGCAAAAGGCGTGCGTGCCGTACGCTCCCCACCAGCTCCATCCCCTTCAACTGTATCCACTACCAAGCGACGGGCGCCGCTCTTAAGAAGGCACTCCCCGAAACTCTTGACATCAGTAAAACGTAGGCAAGGGCTAATTGTAATCTGCGTCTTTACTCCCAAGTGACTGGCCTGACGGACCAGTTGCCAGCGTCGTTCCAGAGAAGGGCCTCCTCGCAAGCGCTGCAGATAGGCCATATCATCCGTCTCGATTGTCACCGATAGCCAGGCATAGGGAAGCTGCTGCAGCAAATCAAGATCGCGCTCCGCTAGCGGCGAGCGGGTCTGCACCACCAGCAGATCGAGGTCGCTAAAAGAAGCAAAGACTTGCAAGCAATGGCGTGTCACCTGATAACGTCGCTCCAACGGCTGGTACGGATCAGTGGTCGTACTCATAAAAATGCGCAGATGACGACGCCGCGCAGAAGACATGCGGCGTAGCTCCTGTTCTAGCAGCGCAGGCGCGTTCACCTTAACCTGGACAGCCAGGCCCCAGGGAGCACCCAGCCCAGCAGTCATCCAGTTAGGCAGAAAGCGCGCATAACAGTATTGGCCACAGGCTGTCTGACCATACGCGCAGCCAGTATACGCTGAGAGAGCATGCGTGAACGGATAAGGAGGTGCGACCAAAAATCCCCCACGCTGCGGCGTGAGAATCCCTCTAGCCTCCACCTCCATGCAAACAATGCTCATCGTGACTGCTCCTCTCTCGGTCCTGAACAAAAAAAACCTGCCCTTTCAGCATAGCACATCCCTCATAAAGAAAAACAGCTACGCAATCGAGTGCGGGCCACCCCCTTGACAGTCACCTACGCCATCTTCTATACTGCTAATGCACACGTGTGCAAACATCCAAGTTGGGGCAGCTCAATCGTGGCTCAGGAGGAACAGGAGCACTGTGAATAGCTCACATAGCCCACTGGCTGCAGCTCGCGTGGCTGGCGCAAAGCGCTCGCGCGAGGTCTCCATTGCCGATATCGCACGGGTAGCTGGCGTCTCCCATACCACTGTCTCGCGGGCCTTACGCGATAGTCCTCTGATCAGCGAAGAGACGCGCAAGCGCATTCAGCAGTTAGCTCTGGAGATGGGGTACACCCCGAACGCCATCGCCCAGAGTCTGCAAACGCGGCGAACGAATACCATCGGTCTGGCTGTGACTTCAATTGCTGACCCGTTCCTAAGTGAGGTTGTACGCGGGATCGAGGAGGTCGCGCGCTCTGCCGGTTTGAGTGTCTTCTTGAGTGCTACCCATAATGATCCTGAGCAGGAGATTGCGGTAATCGAAACTTTTCATCGTCGGCGTGTTGATGGCATTTTGGTGGCATCATCGCGTATGACGGGCGAGTATAAGCAGCGCCTGGACCAGATTCGGATACCGACAGTGTTGATCAATAGTCAGGCCGAATCGCAGTACGAGCTGCTGCATTGGGTAGCAGTTGATGATGTGTTGGGGGCACGGCTGGCAGTTGAGCATTTGCTGGCTCTTGGTCATCGCGCCATTGGCTATGTGGGCACAAGCAGCCGCCCACGCTCCTGTCGCCAGCGGCTGGAAGGGTATCGAGCTGCTCTGGCGGATGCCGGCTTGACTCCTCGAGAGGAGTGGGTGACGATGATGAGGGCGGAGGAGGCTTCTCCGCAGGAGGATGTCTTGTGTGGGCGTCGGGCACTTCAGCGCCTGCTCGATGCTGGAGTCACTGCCGTCTTCTGCCAGAATGATATGATGGCGATCGGTCTTTTGATGGCCTGCTACCGTCGTGGAATCGCAGTACCTCGTGAGCTGAGTGTGGCCGGCTTCGACGATATCGAAATGGCCAGTTGTATCATTCCTCCACTGACGACGGTACGTCAGCCGCGTCTCGAACTCGGTCGTCTGGCTATGCAAGTGCTGCTAGATCTGCTGCATGAGCAGGAAGGGCATAACCATGTACTCACTCCAACGCTGGTGGTGCGCGAGAGCACAGCCCCACCACTGGCCTCGTCTGATGCGTTACCTCCTTCTACCACAACAGAGTGAAAAGATCTCCTGGGAAGAGGTCACTGTCAGCGCCGAGCTCAAGAGTAAGAACATCTCTGGGCTTACGCTGCTTGACTGCTTGGCTTTACAGGCGCTTGTCCGTAGGACAGATCAAGCAGGCTGCTTTTGCAGGGGAGCATGTGGGCGAGTGCTTCCTACTAGACTGCTGATGCCCCCGAAGCGTCTTGGGACGGGCGCCGTTGGAGTACGACCCAGTAAGGTGGATCAAGGGAAGGCAACCGCAGGAAAGGGATGGGGATGGAGGAGAACTTGCCTCTTGCAAGGCGTGATCAGCGCTGCTGGACATTGCTCGGGCAGCCGCGATTACTCCTGAAATATGAATGGCTCTGGTCAGGGTTGTGACTTGCCTTGCCAGCGCAGTTGCCCGGTTAGGGACGGCTAGCAGCCTACCTGGCCAGGCGCAACCAATGATTCAGTGTTGAAGTGAAGCATGGGAGGACCGTAGATGAAAGCGGAGCAGCGGCAGAGTGCATATGACCTCATCGCAATGGGGCGCTCCTCTCTCGATCTGTACTCAAATGACATTGGGGCGCCGTTCGAGGAAATTAAAAGCTTTGCGGCTTACGTTGGCGGTTGCCCTACCAACATCTGTGTTGGTGCCCGACGGCTGGGACTACGCTCGGCGCTCCTAACTGCTGTTGGAGATGATCAGGTCGGCAATTTTATTCTGCATTTCTTGAAGCGTGAGGGAGTCGAGACGCGTTATATCGTGCGCAAACCTGGCTACCGCAGCAGTGCCGTGGTATTGGGGATTCAGCCTCCCGATCGCTTTCCTCTCACATACTATCGCGACCATTGCGCCGATGTGGAATTGACGATCGACGATGTGCTGGCGACGCCCCTGGGAGAGTGCCGCGTGTTGCTCATTACCGGTACTGGTTTGAGCAAGGAGCCAAGCCGCAGCGCAACGATCTTTGCCGCAGAACTGGCGCGTGAGCAGGGGGCGATGGTGGCACTGGATATTGATTATCGTCCCGACCAGTGGCATGATCAGCGCGCCTTTGGCGTGGCTATCCGCTCGGCCCTGCCGCTAGTTGATCTAGTGATCGGGACCGAGGATGAGATTAAGGCAGCGATGCTGCGTGATCCTGAGCAGGTCCAGGTTGCCCACTCCCAGATCTCTGATGCGCGTGTCAGTGGCGATATTGAGCATGCCATTCGTGAGCTGTTGCGCCGAGGTCCACAAGCTTTGGTGGAGAAGCGGGGTGCAAGAGGCTCGCGGGTTCATTTGGCGCGGTCAACTGAGCGAGAAGCCCCTCCTGACTGCCTCGAAGTGCCTGGTTTCCCGGTGGCCGTGCAGAATATTCTGGGAGCCGGTGATGCCTTTGCTGCCGGTCTGCTCTATGGTCTGTTGATGGGCTGGGATTGGTATCTGGCTGCTCGCCTGGGCAACGCGTGCGGTGCGATCCTGGTAACACGGCATGGTTGTGCTGATTTTATGCCCACGTATTCCGAGGTGATGGCCTTTGTCGAGGAGCATGGTGGTCTCTAAACTGCCCGCGCTGAATGGGAGAGACTGGCAGTCGAAGCCAGACCAGACTGCTGTTAGATGGAGGCAGAGATGCCTGGGGAAGGCGCTGTATAGGCTTGGATCTCTTGCCAGGCTTTTGCCTACCCCACTCTGTGCGCTGCTAAGCGTCGCATAGACTTTGTGGAAGCTGATTACCCGGAGGGAAACTATGAACGAGCACGCTGGCCGACGCATGACAATGGCTCAGGCACTGATTGCGTTTCTACGCAATCAGTATGTAGAACGTGACGGCGTGGAACAGCCTTTCTTTGCTGGCTGCTTCGGGATCTTTGGTCATGGCAATGTCGCGGGCATCGGCCAGGCTCTCCAAGAGATGCCCGATTTTCGCTATTATCAGGCTCGTAACGAGCAGGCGATGGTCCATACAGCGATTGCCTACGCGAAGGTAAAGAATCGCTTGCAAACCTTTGCCTGTACCTCTTCAATCGGGCCGGGCGCTACCAATATGGTCACCGGAGCAGCTACTGCCACTATTAACCGGCTTCCGGTCCTCTTGCTGCCGGGTGACTTCTTCGCTCGCCGCAATGTGGCCCCTGTTCTCCAGCAACTGGAGTCAGAGCATACTCAGGATATCTCGGTCAATGACTGCTTTAAGCCGGTAAGTCGTTACTGGGATCGCATCACGCGCCCCGAGCAGTTGCTGACGAGCCTGCCAGAGGCGATGCGCGTCCTGACAAGTCCCGCGGAGACAGGAGCAGTCACCCTTGCTCTGCCCCAGGATGTGCAGACCGAGGCCTATACTTACCCCGAGGCGTTTTTCCGCAAGCGCATCTGGCATATCCCTCGTCCGCGTCCGGATCGACGGCGGTTAGAGGAGGCTGCCGCCTGGATACGGGCCAGTGAGCGCCCACTGATCATCGCTGGCGGCGGTGTGATCTATGCCGAGGCCTGCTCTCTGCTGGAGCGCCTGGCTTCAGAGACGGGAATTCCTGTGGCGGAAACAATGGCTGGCAAGGGTAGTCTACGTTTTGATCATCCGCTTAATCTCGGTGCAATCGGCGCTACAGGCACCTTCGCGGCTAATCGTGTGGCTCGCGAGGCCGATCTGATTATTGGAATCGGCACGCGTTATAGCGACTTTACCACGGCTTCAAAGACGGCCTTCCGTCATCCGGCAGTGCGCTTTGTCAATATCAATATATCGGAGTTCGATGCCGCAAAGCATCTGGCCCTTTCGCTAGTGGGCGATGCCCAGGCGACGCTAGCAGAGCTGCTGCCGCTGCTGGGGGACTATCGGGTCGCGCCTGAATATCGAGAGTGTGCTGAGAGACTGCATCGCGAATGGGAGGCCGAGGTAACGCGCATCTATAGCCTGCGTCATGTGCCGCTTCCCTCCCAGGGAGAGTTGATTGGGGCCATCAATGAATACGGCTCTCCAGACGCTATCATGGTCTGTGCTGCTGGCAGCTTGCCTGGCGATTTGCATAAGCTCTGGCGCGCTCGTCACCCGAAGCAGTTCCATCTAGAGTATGGCTATAGCTGCATGGGCTATGAGATTGCGGGAGGCCTGGGAGCTAAGATGGCTGCCCCCGAGCGTGAGGTCTATGTCCTGGTCGGCGATGGCTCCTATCTGATGATGAATGGGGAGATCGTGACTTCGATCCAGGAAGGTTATAAGCTGGTGATTGTGCTCTTCGATAATCAGGGCTTCAAGAGTATTGGCTCACTCAGCCGCTCTCTCGGTCAGGGCGGCTTTGGTACGCGCTACGTCTACCCTCGCAATGGTGTTCTGCCAGGCGATGATGCGGGGGCTGAGGTGGTGCCGCTGCCTGTCGATCTAGCAGAGAATGCCCGCAGCTTGGGAGCCTATGTGATCCGCTGTCGCGATACGGCTGATGTAATCGCCGCTCTGGAAGCCGCTCGCTCGCTGGAGCGTACAACGGTGATTTATGTGCAGTGCGATCGCTACGAGAGCGTGCCTTCTTATGAGAGCTGGTGGGATGTGGCTGTGGCTGAGGTAAGCTCTAGCCCTCAGGTTCAGGCCGCTCGCCGCGAGTGGGAAACGATGCGCGCTGAAGAACGATACTTCTTATAGTCATGGAATACAGAGCGGGAGGTATAGGCTGCAAAAGTAAAGCACCGCCTGCTGAAGGTCAATGGAGATCGTGAGCTGGGATCGACCCTCTGGCGTCTACAAGGGAGGTAGGAAATGGCAAAGGAGAGGATCTATCTGGCAAATGCACCCTGCTCGTGGGGAACTCTGGAATTTGATGAGACAGCGGAACCTGCAGTTCCCTGGGAGCAGATGCTTGATGAATTGCGCACCACTGGCTATGAAGGCACCGAGCTGGGTGACTGGGGCTATCTTCCCACAGAAGCTGAGCGCCTGGCTGCTGAGTTGGGCAGGCGTGATCTGACGCTTGTGGCGGCCTTTGTCCCTATCATGCTCAAAGAGCCGAGGGCACTACGCGCGGGCCTTGATCAGGCTCTGCGCACTGCCAACCTGCTTGCTACAGTAGCTCAGCTCAATGGGGCCTCTTGGAAACCGCTGCTGGTACTGGCCGATGAGAATGGACGTGATCCTCTGCGAACCTCCTGCGCTGGGCGAATCGCTCCAAATCAAGGGCTAGATGCCCACGAGTGGCGAATCTTTACACGCAATAGCGAGACGATCGCTCGCGCCGTCTATGAAAGCACGGGGCTGCGCACGGCCTTTCATCATCACTGCGCCGGCTACGTTGAAACGCCTGAGGAGATCACCCGCTTCCTGGATCTCACTGATCCCAGCATTGTCGGTCTGACTTTCGATACCGGCCACTATCTCTATGGCAGCGGCTCTGTTGAGCCTGAGCTGGTTGAAGAGGCCCTTCGTCGCTTCGAGGCCCGGATCTGGCATGTCCATTTTAAGGACTGCTCGCCGACGGTAGCGCAGCAAGCTCGCTCTGAGGGATGGGACTACTTCACTGCTCTGCGCCACGGTATTTTCTGCGAGTTGGGGCAGGGGGTGGTCCCATTTGCGTCTGTAGTGGATTGGCTTATGGAGCGCGGTTACCAGGGCTGGATTGTTGTTGAACAGGATGTACTCCCTGGCATGGGCAGTCCCTATCTCAGCGCCCTGCGTAATCGCCAGTACCTGCGCAGCCTTGGCCTCTAGTCTTGCCCGCGTGGCGGTGGCTTCCTAAGCGCGGCCTCGCTTAGGAAGGTACAGAATGCTGATCTCAGGGAACGAATTGCTTGCCGTGCTGCTAGCTACTAACAAGCACTAGCCTGCAGACAGCAAGCAAGGAATAGGAGAGGATGACGGGATGACTGTTGAAGAACTGACTGTTGGCCTGATTGGAGCGGGACGGATCGGACGTCTGCACGCTCACCATCTGACAACACGTATCCCACGCGCCCGCTTATTGGTCGTGGCCGATGCTTCTGCTGTGGCCGCTGAAGCCTGCGCCCGCGACTATTGCGTTCCTCGTTTCTGCTCGGATTACCGAGAGGTCTTGGCAGATCCTCAGATTGCGGCAGTCTTGATCTGTTCACCAACTAGTACCCATGCCCAGCTCATTGAAGAGGCGGCCCATGCCGGCAAGCACATCTTTTGTGAAAAGCCGCTGGCGCTTGATCTGGCAGCCATTGATCGGGCTTTAGCTGCCGTTGCACAAGCTGGGGTCAAGTTGCAGACGGGCTTTAACCGTCGCTTTGATACCAACTTCCGCCGCGTCAGGCAGGCTGTTGAGCAGGGAGAGATCGGCTTGCCCTTGATGCTGCATATCACAAGCCGTGATCCTGCTCCTCCCCCTGTGGCTTACCTTCAAGTCTCCGGTGGTCTGTTTCTCGATATGACCATTCACGATTTCGATATGGCTCGCTTTTTGCTCGGCAGTGAAGTCGAAGAGGTCTTCGCTCTTGCTCACAGCCTGAATGAGCCTGAGATTGCCTCGGCTGGGGATGTTGCCCATGCTGCCGTAATGCTCCGCTTCACCAGTGGAGCCATTGCAACGATCAGCAATAGCCGCCGTGCCAGCTATGGATATGATCAACGCGTCGAGCTGTTTGGCAGTGAGGGAAGCATTGCTATCGACAATGCCTATCCCAACACGGCAATAGTCAGCGATCGCCGCGGCGTGCGGCGCGATCTTCCTCTCTACTTCTTTATGGAACGCTACGCCGAGAGCTTCGCCGCTGAACTGCAAGCCTTTGTCCAGGCTGTCCTTGACGATAGGCCTGTGCCGGTAAGTGGATTCGATGGCCGTGTTCCTGTAGCCATTGCCCTGGCGGCTCAGCGCTCTCTACATGAGCATCGCCCGGTCTCCTTACGCGAGGTAGCCTAGCAGAACACATGCCAAATACTATGAGGTGGCAAAGAGATGGAGAGGTCTTCTATCGACAGAGGGGAGGTCACCATGTCTGGAGGGAAAAGGGAAGGGACGAACGCCAGGCAGGATAAGCTGAGTCGGCTCCGGGCCTGCTCAGATGAGCATGGCATCATTCTAGCTCTGGCCATCGATCACCGAACGAATCTGGCCCAGGCTCTGGCTACAGCCCGCGGCTCCCAGGATGTGACCGCTGCCTCCGATCTGCGTACTTTCAAGTGCCTGGTCACGCAGATCCTGACTCCCTACGCCAGCGCGGTGCTGCTTGATCCTGAATATGGCCTGGAGGCACTGAGGCTACGCCATCCCGGCACGGGGGTGATGCTCGCTTACGAGCGCTCGGGCTATAGCGCCAATGGCCGTAATCAGCCTCCCGAGGTGATCCCGCACTATAGCGTACGGCGACTGGTGGAGGCCGGTGCCCAGGCTGTAAAGGTGCTGCTGTACTATAATCCCTTCGATGACCCCCACATCAATAGCGTGAAGCGGGCCTATGTCGAGCGCATAGGAGCTGAGTGCCAGGCGCTGGAGGTTCCTTTCTTTCTGGAGCCGCTGGTTTACCCTAGCGAGGAACGGCCTGGGGAGACCTCTGAGCTGAGCTTTGCCCGGGCAAAGCCGACCTATGTTGCACGCACAGTAGCGGAGTTTGGCCAACCCCGTTACGGTGTTGATGTCCTGAAAGTAGAGTGGCCGGTCGTGCCGACCTACATCGCTGGACTGCGTAGCTGTGAGACAGCAGTCCCAGCTTATTCTCGGGACGAAGCCATTGAACACCTGCGTATGGTAGGAATGGCAGCCGCAAAGCCACTCGTCTATCTGAGCGCAGGCTACAGCTCCGCCACAGTCTGCGAGCTGCTGGAGTTGGCTGCCGAAGCCGGAGTACCCTTCTGCGGCGTGGTCTGTGGGCGCGCCCTCTGGCAGGATGGCATTGCTATCTATGCGAAAGAGGGAGCCGCGGCCCTGGAGCGCTGGCTGGCCAGAGAAGGAGTCGCTGCGATTCAGGCCATTGCCCACGTCCTGCGCCGCTGCGCTACTCCCTGGTGGCAACTGAAGGCGTCCGACTCGTGTCAGCCAGCATAAGAAACCGCTCGCTCAAGGTAATTACAGCTCCAGAGGCACAGGGGCAGACATGCCCGAAAGTGGCAGAGAAAACGAGGCAGCACAAATCCGGATCGGCTTCTTGGGGTGCCTCCTGGCCATCCAGCACAATGAGTCAGGGCAAGGAGAAGTCGGGATTGAGCGTCAGTTCAAGCAGAGTGCTGTCTTATGAGCAGGCCTTGAGCTAGTCTTGCTTGCTTACAGGTGATGGTCCAGGGGGAAGGACCCATTCGGCGACCAGGTGAGGGAACTGTTAAGCTGGTCCTGTCGGCCTGTGGCGCGGCAGCTCAGCGGAGAGCGCGCTAGGAGAGCCTTTTGACGGCCTGGCAACAATCGGCGTGCCGCGCTGGGCCAGCTCTCCACCACCAGTAGCAGGCCACTGCCGACAGCATTCCCTCGCCCTGACTATGTGCTGTCAACGCTCATCGCCATGCCAGCAGCAAGAGCGACCGTCATCCTCCATGCTCTGCAGACAACGAGGTGATCCAGTCAAGACAGTGCTACCGCAGGCCTTCATGCTATAATGTGGATATCCCGGCGCCGTGCCAGAATAGATTAAAAACCTGGCAAGCGGCAGCCAGCCTTGTTCAAGGAAGGACAGTCTACTATCTGTATCAAGGAAGAAAGGACTATGTCTTCATCCGCGGCAAAGAAGCAGACAAACCCTCCCACCTCAACCCAACGCTCACATGAACGCACGACTAGAGCCTCCGCTCATCCTGCTAGGCGAACGCGGCGCATGAGCCAGCGGCGTGGACTTGCAGCTTGGCGGGTCTATCGCTGGTGGATTGTCGGTGCTACACTGGCCTTGATCGGGATACTGATAGGCCTCTTCCTCTTTCTTGGCCATCAGAGTACAGGAAGTAGTGCCAGCAGACGTGTTCCCACGGACCCGCAGGTGATGAACGATCTGGCCCTCATCGGCGATAGCCAGCTCTCCAAAGTAGGTACTGGCAACCTGTCAAGCCCTCTGCGCGTCATCGCCGATCGCCCAATGCTACGCGGTCCCACTGGCAAACCAGAGTTCTTCTACTGGGGTGCTGAATTCTGTCCCTATTGTGCTGCAGAGCGCTGGCCAGTAGTCGTAGCCCTCACTCGCTTCGGCACCTTCAGCAAGCTGCCAGAAACGACCTCCTCCGATACAGACGCTTATCCAAACACCGCAACATTTACCTTTCATGGGAGCGTCTACCAGAGCGACTACCTGGACTTTGCTCCGGTTGAGCTAGAAGATCGCGAAGGCCACCCCCTGGAAGGACCGAGCGTCGAACAGCAACAGATCATCGCCTCGCTCAATCCTGATGGCAGCATCCCATTCCTGGACATTGCCAACCTCTACCTTGTACGTGGCCAGAGCTTCGACCCAGGCATTCTTACAGGGATGTCTCAACGCGATATCGCTCTCCAGCTCACCGACCCCGGCACACCTATCGCCAAGAATATTCTGGGCGTTGCCAACTACCTCACCGCTGCCATCTGTGTCGCAACGGGCGATCAACCAGCGCGCGTCTGCAAGACTTCCTATATCCAATTTATCGAGAAGCAGCTTCCGCGCTCGCCTTACGCTCCTACACCGACGCCATCAGCGAGCCAGCCCTCTGATCTGCTAACAACAGCGCTTGGACCGATGGCCCTGCTGCCAGCTCTCCGCCGTCCCCGGCACGGCCACGGCAAGAAGCAGCCCACTGCATATAGACGATACTAAATGGCAAATGGAGGGGGAGAGAAAGAGAAGGCAGGACGAGCGGCCACATGCTAAAACAGGAGAAGACCCAATCAGCGCTAACAGGAGAACCTGTCTGTAGCGACTGATTGGGCTTCTCTCCACGAGCGGCCTGCCTGGCCTGGATGAACAGCTCCCCAATCCGGGCCACTACGCTGCCGCAGAGGCCGCCGAAGAGCAGCACTGCTGATAGCAGTGACCCACTCCCCACTTACGATGCAGCACGATTACAGGCCTGCTGCCAGGCTTGTAAGATGCGCTCGGACGTCATTGGCAGCGCTGTTAAGCGCAGCCCCAGGGCGTCACGCAAAGCATTAGCAATGGCAGCAGCAACTGGAACCACTGGAGGCTCGCCAGCTCCTCGGGCCCCGAAAGGCCCAAGCTCGCAGGGAACCTCGATAATCAGAGGAGTAATCGACGGCACATCCTGGCTATGCGGGAGGGCATAATCCATCAGCGTCCCCGTGAGTAACTGACCTTCTTCACCGTAAGCGATCCCCTCAAGCAAAGCCCAACCGATACCCTGAGCCACTCCTCCATAGATCTGACCCTCTACCTCCGCACGATTCAGCGCGCGCCCTACATCCTGGGCAGCCACATAGTCCAAGACGCGTACCTCGCCCGTCTCAGGATCAACCGCTACCTTTGCCAGATGCACAGCGAACATCGGCCCCGACATCGCGTTTGCCGAACGACCACGGCCAAAGACAGGAGCATAGCGAGCGCCAAAGCCAGTCGAATTGGCGGCCACCTGCTGCAGCGTCACATACTTGTCTGGAGCGCCACGCACAAAGACTCGCCCATCGCGCAATTCGAGATCCTCACGCGCAGCCTCCAGCAACTCAGCAGCAATCGTCAAAATCTGCTCCCGCGCATCCTGCGCCGCTGCCAGGACAGCCGAGCCAACAGCATAAGTTGTCTTGCTACCAGCCGTCAAGCCGCTGTAAGGCATGGTATCAGTACCCTCATGGGCCACCGTGACCGCACGCGCCGGCAGACCCAAGATCTCAGCCGCGATCATGGCCAGCGAGCTGTCAGAACCCGACATATCCACACTGCCAACGATCACCGTAAGACTGCCATCGCTCTCCAGGCGGCAAAGAGCCGCCGCTGGCTCCGTCGCCCCTGGCCAGCCGCCCGCCGCCAGGCCGATACCAACCCGCCACCCGCGTAGCTCTTCCGGTAACTCGTTACGGACGCGCTCGCGCTCCCGCCAGAGCCGCTGCTGCCCGATCGCCTCCAGACACTCTACAAGGCCAATACGTGGCCATTGACCAGCCGGAACACGTGGATCACCCTCGCGCAGAGCATGGCGTAAGCGAAACTCCAGCGGATCAAGCCCAAGCCTGCGACAAAGCTCATCGATGGTCGACTCAAGAGCAAAATAAGCCTGCGGACCAGTCGGGGCCCGGTAGGCAGCACTGCCCGGCTTGTTGGTTTGCACCAAATAGCAACGGATGTCAAGATGGGGACAGCGATAGAGATTGCTGAAATGAAAACCGCTCAGCCCGGCAAGCGGATAGGGATAGGCGCCCGAATCCAGGATCATCCGCACTTGAATGGCCGTCAGCGTGCCGTCCTGGCGCGCACCCAGCTTCACAAAGATGGCAGTCTGCGGCGCCGGGTTACCCGCTAGTAGCTCCTCCTGACGCGTGTAGACCAGACGAACTGGACGCTGCAACTGGAGAGCCGCCGCTGCCACCAGCGGCTCAAGCAGCACCTCTTTGCCGCCAAAGCCACCTCCAACCGGCACCGGCTCCACATGGATCTGCCGCTCGGGTAACCCAAGAGCCAAAGCCACCGCCTGACGTACATTGAGCAGCCCTTGCGTGCTAGAATAGATCGTCAACTGCTTCGTGAGCGCATCAGGGATAGCCAGGGCCGTCTGGGGTTCCAGATATGATTGGTGCACGGGCAAGGTCGTGTAATGTTCCTCAACGATGACGTCCGCTTGCCGCAGGCCCTCCTCAATCTCACCCAGGCGCAGCGGCGGAAGAGCAGCCGCATTGAGCGAAAGACCTTCCTCCGCGAGCGAGGCACCCGGCGGAAGAAAGAGAGCATGGCTCTGTTGCACTATCTGGCGAAAATCACGCTCCAGGCAAGCACGAGGCGCCTCTGGACGACAGGCGACCTCGGGATCAAGTACCGCCGGTAAAGGCTCGTAATCGACCTCGACAGCGGCAGCTCCATCCTCAGCCTGCGCCTCTGTTTCCGCCACAACCAGGGCCACAGGATGACCACACCAGCAGGCCTCGGCCCGCGCCAAAGGCTCTAGCGAGCGTACGCTCCCGTCCGAGGGCCGCAGCCCCAAGTTGGAGGCAGTGAAGACAGCAACTACGCCTGGCAGGGCCAAAGCGGCCGACGGGTCAATGCGCCTAATAGAAGCATGAGCATAGGGACTGGTTACCAAGCGGGCATGGAGCAGCCCCGCTGGCAGGCGATCCCCCGCATAGCGAGCACGCCCGCTTACCTTGGCTTCTCCATCCGGGCGCGGCAGAGTCGTACCAATCAGCACAGATGACGCCTGTCTGTTTGCTTCATGCAACATGCGCAGCTTCCTCCTTTCGCTTCCTGCATACAGAGCGGGAAGTCTTGCTCCAAGATCACCAAGGCCAGACTCAGGAGCGTCGTGAGCAATCAGCCTATCTATCCTTTGCCTGCGTGCGGTCCCAGAGAGAGCCGGGACACTGTACTCCATTGAATGAGCGAGCTGGTCACGCCGTCAAGGCCCCAAATGTAGATTATACTGCTGCAACTGGCAGCAATAGAAGCCGATAGGGGGAGTGGGCAAACTGTCAAGGTTCTGACTGCTAGATGTCCGCTACTTGTTCTGGCTTTTTCAGCTCCGTGGCTCTATGCTCTCCCCTAGCAAGGAAGTCATAAGGGGCCCTGCCCCGAAGAAAGGACGCAGCATGTTTTCCAAAAGCAGCAAGAAGCTCGTAGCTCGACTCCTCCCCTCGCTGCTTAGCTGCGCGGCCATTACCATCCTCGCCGCCATCAGCGGCATCCTGTTGATCAGTGGCCCACGCCATCCGGCTCAGGCGGCCTCCGGCTTCGTTACCCGCTGCGGCATCCACTTCTGCCTCAACGGCCAACTTTTCTACTACGCCGGAGCCAATAGCTACGACATCTTCACCTTCGGCGACGGAAGCAGCAGCAGCACCCAAGATGACATCGAAAACAAGTATATGGACAAGGCGGCCATCGATGCCTACTTCAGTAATGCCCAGAGCGATGGCATTACCGTTGTGCGCACCTGGATGTTCGACCACGAGACCTGGCATGGCTTTGAGCCAGCTAAGGGGGTCTACAACGTCGCTGAATTCGATGAATTTGACTACATCATTCAATCGGCTAAGGCCCACAACATTCGCCTGATCGCCGTCTTCGAAAACTACTGGGAGGCCTATGGCGGCATCGATACGCGCCTGCAGTGGGAGGGCTTGCCAAGCGGTCAGTCTAACCGCTGGCGCTTCTTCAACCAGCAGCAGTGCCCAGGCTGCTTCACACAGTACAAGAACTACGTGTCCTATGCTCTCAACCACGTTAATCACTACTCGGGGATCGCCTACAAGGATGAGCCGACGATCTTCGCCTGGGAGCTGATGAATGAGCCTCGCTACGAGAACGCTACTCCCGATGAGAGCACAACTGGCACTACCCTGCGCGCCTGGGTCGATACAATGGGCGCCTTCATCAAGAGCATCGACCCTAACCACATGCTGGGCACGGGCCTGGAAGGCCAGGGAACAGCCTACGGTTACGGCGGTAACTCGGGCAATCCTTTTGTCTATATCCATCAATCTCCATATATCGATTTCACATCTGCCCACTTCTATCCGACCGAGAGCTGGGCGAACCTCAGCATGAGTCAAGCCCAGCAGGTCATCAACAAGTGGGTGAGCGACTCCCACAACGTCGTTGGCAAACCTTTCATCCTCGGCGAATTCAACAGCCGTTCGGACGTCGGCAACCGGACAGGCTGGTGGACTATGTTCTATAGCACGCTGGAACAGGACGACGCCGATGGTGACAACTTCTGGATGTATGTCGCGCGCAACCCCGACAGCATCTACGGTGTGACCCACGGCGCTCCCGAGCTAGCCATCTTTATGCAACACTCCCAGCATCAGCAGCAGAAATCCGGCGGCAGCCCTGGGACAGGCAGCACGCCAACGCCCGGAGCAACAGTCACGCCCACCGCTACCGCCGCGGCCAGCCCAACACCGACGCCGACGCCAAGGCCAACAGTGACCGCCACTCCAACGCCGACGCCGACACCGACAGCAGCGGTAACACCGACTCCAACAGCCACACCTGGCAGCGGACTGAGCTGCCGCGTGCAGTATGTCATCACCGCCCAATGGCCCGGTGGCTTCGGCGCGATGATTTCAATCACTAATACCGGCAGCAGCGCCATCAATGGCTGGACGCTCAGATTCTCCTTCCCCAATGGGCAAACAATCAGCCAGGGCTGGAACGGAAACTTTAGCCAGCAGGGCAGCACTGTTACGATTACCAACCTGTCCTACAATGCCACCATACCCGCAGGGGCCACACTGGGCAGCGCCCCGGGCTTCAATGGCACCTGGACTGGCACCAACTCACCACCAACTAGCTTCACGCTGAACGGTGTGACCTGCAGCACCCAGTAAGCCAATTGGGCTAGCGCTTAGGTCAACCAAACCAAGCAGGCCGACCAGACAGGCTGCCTGGTCGGCCCTGCTCCTGGTACCAAACCACTTTTCCAGCCAGTAAGTAGATCTTTACCTCTCTATCCTATCTGTCGGAGTGAGCGCACTGGAATCAGGGCAGAGGAGATGCCCTTTTTCTGAATCAGAAAGGGCATCTCCTCCCCTGTTCTCCCCTCTCTTCCTCCCTTCTTTCCCGCTAAGGTTGGCTTGTTTACTTGCTGGTCGCTGACTCTGGTCTCGAA
>NZ_JADGHT010000458.1 GCF_019683755.1 Thermogemmatispora sp.
GCGCGACCTCATCTGCACCATATAAGGAGCTTAAGTAATGGGAGTGCGAGGCAATAAGGCAGATATGCACATTGATCTGCTTGAGGTGGATGACATGTCCGTCGGGGATCACCATTCTAAAAAGAGAATTGGCCACTCCAGGATAGCGAGCAAACGGCACCGTCAGACAACGCTACCTTTCGAGGAGGCTGGCCCTTCCGATTTCGATCTGGAAAGTGAGGAAGCCGTGCTCGCTGAGCTAGAGGAAGAGGACGAAGAGGGGGAGGAAACGTCAGAGCGCAGTGCCATTGACGATACTGTCAAGCTCTACTTGAAAGAGATCGGTTCCTATCCTCTCCTGACTGCAGAGCAGGAGCTGATGCTTGCTGAGCGCGTGGCTCAGGGTGATCTCCGCGCCCGCCAGCGCCTTATTGAGTCAAACCTGCGCCTGGTTGTCAGTATCGCGAAACGCTATACAAATCAGGGTCTGCCTCTTCTTGATATGATCCAGGAGGGCAATATCGGCCTTATGCGAGCTGCTCAGAAGTTCGACTATCGCCGCGGTTTCCGTTTTAGCACCTACGCCACCTGGTGGATTCGTCAGGCCATTAGCCGGGCGATTGCAGAGCACTCGCGCACCATTCACATTCCGGTGCATGTCGTAGAACTCATTTATCGCATCAAGCGGGTAGCTCGACGCATCTACCAGGAGCAGGGCGTCGAGCCGCTGCCCGAGGAGTTAGCGGCAGAGGTCGGTCTTCCCAAGGAGCGCGTTGTCGAGCTTCTCAATATCTCGGAGCAGCCCGTCTCTCTCGATGCACCGGTGGCTGATGACGAGCAATACCACCTTGCCGATACTCTGGAGGACCCCAGCATGATGGCTCCGGAGGATAGTGAAGCGCGCCAGCGGCTTCACGATCACCTTCAGCAGGCAATGGAGATTCTCAATCCTCGCGAGCGCACTATTCTTGAGATGCGCTATGGCCTGCAAGATGGCTGTTCTCATTCGTTGGACGAGGTAAGTGCCCGCTTTAAGCTTACCCGTGAGCGCATTCGCCAAATCGAGGTGAAAGCTCTGCGCAAGCTGCGCTATCCTGAGCGCTATTATGGCCTGCGAGAATTTGCCTCACTGTGAAGAGTAAGGCGCTGGCGAAGGGCATGCTGTCCCCCGAGGAACAGCGGAGAGAGCGAGTCGCACTCTCCCCGCAGCGCTGGTTTGCGCTTTTTTCTTCTGCTCTGTCGCCAGGGATAAGAGAGGAAGAGCAGGAAGGAGAAAGGGCATCTGGGGCTGGCTCGCTCTGGATAACACAGTAGATGCCAAACGACCAGCGGCGGCAGAGGGAAGGGCCACCGCTGGTCTTGCTCTTCTCGTTCTTCGACATGTGCTCAGCAGGCCCCCGCTTGCCTGTTGTGTTGTTTGCCTGCCAGGCTAGTGCTGGATGCCTGCCGCTTCCTGGCCCGTTTGCATTTGGAGGTAAGCGCGAATAAAGGGATCAAGATCACCGGCCAGGTAGCCCTGAGTATCGCTGGTCTCATAGCCGGTACGATGGTCCTTGACGATGGTATAGGGATGCAGTGTGACTGTGCGAATCTGGGTACCAAAGTCGGCCTGGACGTATTCACCCTTTAAGCGCGCAACTTCCTCCTCTCGCTTACGGCGCTCCAGCTCGTAGAGGCGTGCCCGCAGAATGCGCATCGCTACCTCTCGGTTCTGGATCTGCGATCGCTCATTCTGACAGGTGACCACAATTCCCGTCGGGATATGGCGGATGCGTACCGCCGAGTCGGTCTTGTTAACGTGCTGTCCACCAGCGCCAGTCGAGCGATAGGTGTCGATATCGAGATCCTCGGGACGAATGGTCACTTCAATGGCATCCTCGATATCGGGGATCACCTCAACCCGCGCAAAGGAGGTATGGCGACGGTGCGCAGCATCAAAAGGTGAGAGGCGAATGAGGCGATGGGTCCCAATTTCGGAACGCAGATGCCCGTACGCGTAGCGCCCGGCAATCTCGACCGTGGCGCTCTTGATGCCCGCCTCCTCACCTTCATTGTACTCATAGATCTGGGTACGAAAACGATGCCGCTCGGCCCAGCGCAAGTACATGCGCAGAAGCATTTCTGCCCAGTCCTGGGCATCGACGCCACCACTGCCGGCATGGATGCTGAGAATAGCATCGCGCTCGTCATGCTCGCCGCTGAAGAGCAAGGCTAATTCAAGCTGCTCTACCTCTTGCTCTACTGCATTGAGCGAGCGCACGACCTCAGCCTCCAGATCGGCATCTGGCTCCTCCTCCAGCAACTGCGCTAACTCCCCTAGATCCTGGAGTTGCTTCTCCAGTCTCTCCCAGGTGTCAACTTCTTCACGCAACGCCGTGAGACGTTGCATGTGTGCCTGGGCCCGCCGGTTGTCAGCCCAGAAGTCGGGCTGCAGAGTCTCCGCCTCTAACGCTGCTATCTGTTCTCGTTTGTGCGCCAGGTCAAAGACGCACCATCGTTTCGTGAACTCGCCATTGCAGGCGTTCGATACGCAAGGTCAGCTCACTCATGCTTGTTATTGTAGCATGTTTGTGGCCCCGACGAAAGAGCTGTTCCGTTCAACGGACCGCCTAGAGCGGCTTTTTCGTCGGAGCTGAGGGAGAGGTGCTTATTCGAGGAGTTTCTCCGGCGAGTTGGATCTTCACGACAATTGGCCTGGGTGCGTACCAGCCCAGCTTTGAAGCGGCTTCGTTGCCCATATCGGAAACTTATGCGAGTTCTGAGCTATGGCCGTTAAGAACTGCTTACACCTTACTTGGATAGGCTCGCGTGGTCTTGGTCAGATCTCGCAAAGAAAAAGGCTTTGAGCCAGGCTCTAGGAGCAAGTATTACTGTTGAGCGACTTTGGCGTGAGGGGGTGAAAATCGTCAGACTACCTCCTCCGCTGATGTACTAGGAGAACCAGCGAGATTGTTCTTTCCCCGCTTTCACAAGGAGGCCACCCCCTGCTGCTTGGCAGTGAGCCAGTACAGATAGAAACCTGTATCATATA
>NZ_JADGHT010000459.1 GCF_019683755.1 Thermogemmatispora sp.
TATTAGCTTCTGGCTCGTTGGCTCGTTGTTGTGTATAAGAGTCATCACACCCACTGCTCGCGGCAGCCCTCCCCTGCAACTCTGCCGTCTCAGCCACAGGGGAGGTCGTCTATGCATCACTACCAGTCTTAATTTAGACAGCCTGCCGCTTTATCGACGCGCTAGCACTGGCCTGGAGCGGTAAGAAGAAAGAAAGCCACTCTTACCTTACTTGGCTACTGGAACAGCTCCGTCACCGAGCGGTTCTCATGGATACGACTGATCGCCCCGGCAAACAGCTCCGCTACCGACAGAATCGTCATATTGGGCAAGCGCTTCTCGTCCGGCAGAGGAATGGTATCTGTCACGACGATCTCCTTGATCTCGGCCTCGCGTAGCCGGTCAATGGCTGGACCGGAGAAGACACCATGTGAGGCACAACAATACACCTCGCGCGCTCCATGCTCACGCACGACACGCACCGCCTGCGTGATCGAGCTGGCTGTGTCGATCTCCTCATCGACAATCAGGGCATTGCGTCCCTCTACATTACCGATCACATTCTTGGCCTCTGTCACGCCATCATTGCCCAGACGACGCTTTTCCACAATGGCCAAGGGAGCATTCAGACGATCGGCCAGTTGACGAGCCTTTTTGGCAAACCCTTCATCGGCAGAGACCACGGTGAAATTCTCCAGTCCCTTGGCGCGAAAATAGCGTGCCTGCAGGGTCTGAGCCGTCAGCTCATCAACCGGGATATTAAAGAAGCCCTGAATCTGACCGGCATGCAGGTCCATTGTCAGCACGCGATGGGCACCCGCCACCGTAATACAATCAGCCAACAGCCTGGCAGTGATAGGGACCCGTGGCTGATCCTTCTTATCGGTGCGGCCATAGGCATAGTAGGGGATCACCGCCGTGATGCGCTGCGCTGAGGCCCGCTTGAGAGCATCGATCATGATCAGTAGCTCCATGATCGAGCGGTTGACCGGCGAGCTGAAGGGCTGGATGACGAAAACGTCGTGACCACGAACGTTCTCGTTGATTTTGACGAAAATGTTCTCGTTGCTAAACTGGAAGACCTCGGCCTTTCCCAGCTCTATCCCCAGGTGACGGCAGATGGCAGCAGCCAGCGCGGGATTGGCGTTACCTGTGAAAACACTGAGCTTGTTCATAGTACCTCCAGCCTGCCTGCGCCCAGTATAGCACAAGGCCACGTCCATGTAAACTATGGATGACTTAAAAGGGACCCACTTTGATTCTATCGAGAAATAATGGTGCTACATGCTTGGAGAAAGCAAGTCGGCAGGATACAACAAGACAAGTGCAGGAGCAAAGCGGATTTGTCAATGGCCGCTCGCTCAGGCGCGGCACCTGATCCTAGGGCTGGAGCGACGGAGAGGTCAGACCCAACACTAGGCCACATAAGAGATCATAGCCCGAACTTGCCCCCAGGGCAAGCACAGCTTGCGCCTGCGCCAGTAAACGCCCCTCATCATCCTCAGCCAGGCTCTCCAGCAGCCTGAGGAGTGGAAGAGAGAAGTAGCCACGCCCCGCCCAGGTCAGCCAGGTTCGGCTTAGTAGATGCGTTCGCGCTGCAGCCACCGTCACCAGCCGCTGGCAAGTCACGAGAAAGTCCGGTTCGGAGCCATGCAGCCACCAGCCGGCGGCCAACCAGCCCAGGAGCAGATCATCGCCTGCCGGAGTCAGGCCCGGTCCCCATCCAGCGAGCCGTTCAGCCAGTGCTTCCGGTCTCGTCGGCAACTGATGCTTGCCCTCTAGCTCCGCTTGCATGAGTGCCAGCAAGGGATGACCCTGCTGCTCGTATACCCTTACCAGCTCCGGCGCCAGAAGCAGGCGGCGCAAGCGCTCACGATTGCGCACTAACGTTCCGCCCTCAAGCTGCGGCGGACATCTGAGCCGAGCACGCCAACGCGGGCAATGGCGCAGATCCACAGACCAAGGAAGACCTTCTATATGCAGATGCCAGGCCCCCAGCAGTACCGGCATGCCGGGCCGTAGGGCACTGAATGGGAAGGCCCCCCGTGCGGCACTCAGGCGCAAGCCATTGGGCACCGCTACGCCATCGCAGGCGTTCAGTGAGAGCACGAAGTCATTCTGGAAGAGCAAATTAGCTGCCGCCGAAAAGACGCTGTGCACCTCCCCACGTTGCACTTCACCAGCGATGACCTCCGCGACTGCCTCGCTATAGGCCAGCACCGAGCAGACAGGAGCCGCCAGGGACAGAGAGGCCTGGCCCTCCATTATTCCGCTGTCTCCTTGGGAGTCGAGATCAACAGGCGCAGGAAGCTGGTGATAGCCAGGAAGATCAGAGCGTAGACGGCCATAGCAATCAGCGTCGGCCATTCAAATGCCCAGTTATGTAGCGATGGAGTCTTAACGATGCCATTGAAGGGCAGCAGAATGATCCCCGTCAGAGCATAGAGCAGGCCAGCAAAGGCATTGTTGGGATCGGCAGCGATGAGGCGAAAGATAAAGCGGAGCAACAAGGCTACCTCCAACACCGCCAGGAACCACAAGAGGAAGTCCTTAAACTTGCCAATGGCAAAGACCAGTGTGCGCGCCTCATTCTCACGATTGGCCATCTCCAGCTCTGCCATCTGCAGTGGTGACGCCACCGGCGCCGGAGCCGGCATCGGCTCGTGATGTGACGGAGGTGCCTGTTTCGGCTGCAGCTCCTCCATCGGAGGTAACGCACCCGGCGGTGGCACTCTACCTGGTTCAACACTGGTCGGATCGCTATAAAATGGGTCCCCGTGCATAGCACCTCTCCTCTGTTCGTCAACTATCCATAGGAGCGAATAAAGCAGAGAGTCTCATCTGCAAGGATTATAACATACTATGGCCTACTATGAACTATTGCGTTTGAGTAAAACGACACCTTCGGCACGCGCAATCAAACGAAATTGCCCCGAGGCTGTCAGGCGATTGAGAATTTCGATTGTACTGGCTCGATCCTCGGGAAAGACGGCATTGAGATCTACAATGATGTAGTCTACAGTATATTGT
>NZ_JADGHT010000002.1 GCF_019683755.1 Thermogemmatispora sp.
GGGGGCAACCCAGTTCTTCGGCTTCTACCATCTGGGTGCCAAAGAGCACCTGTCAAAGTACTTCAATTTCCGAGCACTACGCAAAGGCCCAATGGGCCTGATTGATGTTGTCGTTGGGCTGTTGGAGATTATCTCCGAAGCTGCGCGTATCATTTCCTTCTCCTTCCGTCTCTTTGGCAATATCTTCGCTGGTAGCCTTGTGCTGGCCGCGTTTGCCTTTATCCTGCCATTCGTTGCCGCGATCATCTTTATTCCCTTTGAGATCTTTGTCGCGGTAATGCAGGCCTTGATCTTCTCCCTGTTAACCCTGGTCTTTATGGAGATCGGCACCACCAGCCACGAGGCTCATGAAGAGCACCTTGTCGAAGAGGAGCAGAAGGTACTACAAGGGGAGAAGGCCGCCGCGTAGTGCCTGCACCTCGCCGTCTGCGAGCCTCCTCAGCCGCCTGGCCTGGCCGGGGAGGTTCTCTTGTGAACGCGCCCGCCCGATTACTCTGAGTGCCGCGGGTTCACTCTGGCGCGGGTGCAGAACAGGCAGAGCGAGGAGGCGCCGCTTGTCTGGCCGAGCGCGGCAGCAAGGCAGGCGCCCTTGGATTGCTTGCTACCGTTCAATTCATACGTACTTTACCTGCCCGCTTGACATCAACAAACAAACAGGAACGAACCAACGAAGCTTTGTCCTTAAAGGAGGATATTCAGCTATGTCGCAGTTAGCTGTCGCATTGGCTATCGGTCTGGGGGCCATTGGCCCGGGTCTGGGTATTGGTATCGCTGCCGGTCAGGCGGCCTCGGCCATCGGGCGCAATCCCGAGGCGGAGCCGCAGATCCGTATCAATATGATCCTGGGTCTGGTCTTCGCCGAGGCCATTGCCATTTACGCCCTGGTTATCGCCATCCTGCTCCAGTTCGTGAAGTAAGGCAGCAGGGACAGGTGAGGACGAGCCGAGCACGCACACCCCTGCTCGGCGCCGGGTCTGTGCTTCGGCCAGTGAGAAGCAGTTGCGACCAGGTCTCGTTGCACATCGCTGGCGCCCGGCGCCGTTCATGGTGCCTGGCGGGCAGCTCGTCCCGCCTGCCGGAGTACATCCAGTGAGCCTGATGATGCGGGTACGTCCAATGCGTAGCGCGCGTATCAACAGCGTGACATCAGCTCTTTCCGAGAGCTATGATATTCGACAGGATCTTTCTGATCAGTCTCTCCGCTGGCTTACCCGCATTGAGGGCGCGAACCGAACGCCTTGAAGAAAGAAGGAGGGGGTCGGCGTGACTTTGATTCTCGCAGCGAGTCCGCTGGAGGGCCTGGGTATCAATACCTTTGCTTTCCTCTCGCAGCTCGTTAGCTTCATCATCGTGCTGATTCTTCTGCGCAAGTGGGCTTTGCCCATTGTTCAGCGCATGCTTGATAGACGCGCCGCCATTATCCGCGAGGGCATCGAGAACGCCGAGCGAGCGCGGGAGGAGTTGAAGAATGCCACCGCCCGCGCAGAGCAGCTGCTGGCCGAAGCGCGTCGCGAGGCCCAGGAGGTCATCGCTAACGCCCAGCGCGCCGCTGAGCGCGAGGCCCGCCGCATCGAGGAGGAGGCTCTGGCGCGCGCTCGCCAGATTGAGCAGCAGCAAATTGAGCATATCCGCCAGGAGGCCGCCCGCGCCCGCGCCGACCTGGGCCGCCTAGTGGTAAATCTCTCTATCGCTGCTGCCAGTAAGGTGATCAGTAAGTCCGTCGATAGCAGTGATAACCGCCGCCTGGTTGAAGAGTTCGTCAACGCCAGCCAGGCTACGAAGGGACAGTAATGCTTAAGGGAGCGATCGCACGCCGCTACGCTGAAGCTATCTTCAATATCGCGCGTCAGCAGCAGACGGTTGATCGCACTCTCGATGAGGTGCGTTCAATCGCAGAGCTGTTTGCCCAGCGCAAGATGGCCTATCTGCTGAGCGAGCCAAAAATTCCACTCGCGCGCAAGGAGCAGGCGCTGCGTCAGGCGCTTGCGTCGCGGGTTCTGCCGACGTCGCTCAACCTCGCATTGCTGGTGGTTCAGCGTAATCTGGTCGAGCTGATGCCGAATATCGCGCGCGAACTTGAGCAGCTCGTACTGCAGTATAAGAACCAGGCCATCGCTGAGGTGATCACGGCGGCACCTCTCGACGAGGCCGCGCTTCAGCGCGTGAAGCAAGCGCTAGAGCGAAGAACAGGGAAAGAGATTATCCTGCAGACAAAGGTTGACCCGGAGATTCTGGGAGGCATCATCGCCCGCGTTGGCGATGAGGTCATTGATGCCAGCGTTCAGCATCGGCTGGCAACGCTCCAGCAGCGCTTGCTGCAAGAGACTGCCGCCCATAGCGCTGAGCTGTTGGCTTCGCTGGAGCTTCCCGCTGAATTGGCGACGGTCAACGATCCGCCTGTCCAGGACCGCGCTGAGCCGACGCGCACTCAATAAGGGCTGCGCCTGTTCTCGTCTGGCGCGCTGGAGATCTGCTGTGCGGCACGCCAGCGCTCGCTATATATATCCTGGCGGCCAGATCTCTGATCTCCACTACCATCTTTTATCGGTTTGCTTATTCGTTTACTTCTCATTGGCTAGCTAGCTAACTTTTGTACGTACTGTAGCGCTTTGCCCATCGCTCTCTCTCGCCCGTGACGGGCCGGCTGCCCTGTCTATTGGCTTTGTCTTGATTGTCTGTCTAGTTGTCGCCTGTCTTGTTGGCGGGGGTCGACACAGCAGGCTTACTGTCAGGCTAGTCTCTGCACACCTGTTCGCTGGACCCTGTATGGATGACGTGCGGTGTGCATCTAGCTGTTCTTGTTTCGGCTGGCCTCTATGGCGAGGGGAGATTACCTGAGGAGGAAAGACGATGGCATCGTGGGCAGATGAAATTAGTGCCATCATCGAACGCAATATCGTTGGCTTCGATCAAAGCCAGCCTGCCACGGCCAGCGTTGGGACTGTGATCGCTGTCCAGGACGGCATCGCCCGCGTCTATGGCTTGCAGGATGTGAAATATCTGGAGTTGGTGGATTTCCCCCGTACCGGGCTGAAGGGGATGGCCTTTAACCTGGAGGAGGAAACTGTCGGTATCATTATCCTCGGTGACTATACGCAGCTCCGCGAGGATGATGAGGTGCGCACGACCGGTCAGGTGATTTCGGTCCCTGTCGGTGATGCCTTGATCGGGCGCGTGGTCAATGCGCTCGGAGAGCCGATCGATAATAAGGGGCCAATCATTACTAATAAGCGGCGTCCGATTGAGCGCGTCGCTCCGGGTGTGATTACGCGCCGCTCGGTGAATACGCCGGTCCAGACCGGTATTAAGGCCATCGACGCGATGATCCCCATCGGGCGCGGCCAGCGCGAGCTGATCATTGGCGACCGCCAGACCGGTAAGACGGCCATCGCCATCGATACGATCATTAATCAGAAGGGGAAAGATCTGATTTGTATCTATGTGGCCATCGGCCAGAAGAATTCTTCGGTGGCGCGCACGATTGCGACATTGGAGAAGTATGGGGCGATGGAGCATACGATTGTGGTGGTGGCCGGTGCCTCGGAGCCGGCTCCGATGAAGTATATCGCTCCTTACGCCGGCTGTGCGATGGGCGAGGAGTTCATGGAGTCTGGCCGCGATGCTCTTATCGTCTACGACGATTTGACGAAGCATGCTGAGGCTTACCGTAACATTTCGCTGATTATCCGCCGCCCGCCAGGCCGCGAAGCGTATCCCGGCGATGTCTTCTACCTGCATTCGCGCTTGCTGGAGCGCGCTGCTCGCCTGAATGATGACTACGGTGGCGGCTCGCTGACCGCTCTGCCGATCATTGAGACGAAGGCCAACGACATTTCGGCCTATATTCCGACCAACGTCATTTCGATCACTGACGGTCAGATCTTCCTGGAAACAGACCTCTTTAATGCCGGTATCCGCCCGGCCATTAACGTTGGTATCTCTGTCTCTCGCGTAGGCAGCAGTGCCCAGACGCGCGCAATGCGCCAGGTGGCTGGCTCGTTGCGCCTGGATCTGGCCCAGTTCCGCGAGTTGGCCGCTTTCGCGCAGTTTGCTTCCGACCTCGATAAGGCGACGCGCGCTCGCATCGAGCGTGGTCAACGTCTGACGGAGATCCTCAAGCAGAAGCAGTATCAGCCGCTTGAGGTGGAGAAGCAGGTGATGATTATCTATGCTGCTACACAGGGCTATCTGGATGATGTGCCTCTGGAGCTGATCCAGGAGTGGGAGGCAGCTTTCCACCGTTACATGGAGGCCAACCATCCTGAGATCGGTCAGGAGATCATTGAGAAGTCGGTGAAGCAGCGCAATAATATGTCCGAGGACCTGCTGGCACGCCTGCGGGCCGCTATTGAGGAGTTCAAGAAGACCGCCGCGCCGCAGCCGCAGAAGGCTCAGGCTGCTGCCAGCTAGCCAGGAGGCGGAGAGAGCTATGCCATCAACTCGCGAGATTCGGCGACGCATCCGGACGGTGAAGAATATTGCGCAGATTACACGCACCTTCCAGATGATCGCCAGCAGCCGTATGCGGCGGGCCCAGGAGCGCGTGCGGCGGGCACGTCCTTATGCGGAGCAGATTCGAGAGCTGGTCTCGCGCCTGGCAACGGTGGCCGGCGAGGATCTGGGCAATGAGGTTGCTTTGCTGCGCAGTCGCCCGGTGAAGCGCATTGGCATTATTGTGATCTCGCCCAATCGTGGCTTCTGCGGTGCGCTGCCAAGCAATATTAACCGTAAGGCGGCCTCGACGGCTCTGGAAGTCCAGGAGGAGATCCTGCGGGCCGAGGGCCAGCGCCCCGGGGTCTCCTTCGTGGCTATTGGTCGCAAGGGTCGCGATTTCATTGTGCGGACACAGCAGCACCTGCTGGCGGAGTTCACGCAGTTGAGTGATAACCCGTCGATGAACGATGCGTCGGCGGTGGCTCAGGTGGCGATGGACGCTTTTCTGTCCGGCGAGGTAGATGTCGTCTACCTGGTCTATGCTCGCTTTGTCAGTACGACTTCGCAGCAGCCGGTCGCGATCCAGTTGCTGCCAGTGCAGCCGCCTCAGAGCGAGGGCAGTAGTGAGCGTCAGCGTATTGACTATATCTATGAGCCGGACCCGCGGGCGATCTTCGAGGCCCTGCTGCCGCGCTATGTAGATATTCAGGTCTATCTGGCGCTCCTCGAGGCGCGGGCTAGCGAGGAGTCGGCGCGCATGGTGGCCATGAAGAATGCCACCGATAATGCGAATGAGCTAGTCGATGACCTGACGTTGGCCTACAATAAGGCGCGCCAGGCCAGCATTACGACGCAGATTCTGGAGGTGGTGGCCGGCGCGGGCGAGCTGTAGCCCCAGGGCTGCAGCATAGGAGAGCTGGCGCCTGGCCCTCCCTCGCAAATGTGGCGCAGTTCTCCGCAGGATAAGCCGCCAGCCATTGCCACAAGTGGCCACAGCCACACACGGCTCTCAAGAAAGAGAAAGAAAAGAAACAGACGCTGAACGGAAGCTGGATGGTGTAGTCTTCCCTGCCTTGCTCAGAGTGACAGAAGGAAGAAAGGGCGAGGACAGCGGCTGCATCCGTTGTCAGGGCTTCCGCAGGAGGCGAAGAGATACATGACGACAAAGACACTTGCCAAGGGGAGGGTTGTCCAAGTGCTCGGGGCGGTGGTTGATGTGGAGTTTCCCCCCGAGCAGCTGCCTCCTATCTATAATGAGCTTGTGGTCCGTCCCGCCGGCTCCGATCAGGAGCTGTCGCTGGAGGTGGAACAGCACCTGGGCAATAACTGGGTGCGCTGTGTAGCTATGGGGCCGACCGACGGCCTGCAGCGCGGTCTGGAGGTCATTGACCGCGGTCAGCCCATTTCTGTCCCCGTTGGTCCGAAGACCTTGGGGCGCATCTTCAATGTGCTTGGTCAGCCTATTGACAATAAGCCACCGGTGACCGATGCGCCTCGCCTGCCGATCCATCGTCCCCCTCCGAGCCTGGAGGAGCAGGCCAAGGAGGTGCAGGTCTTTGAGACCGGCTTGAAAGTGATTGACCTGATCTGCCCCTTCATGCGCGGTGGTAAGGTCGGCGCCTTCGGTGGCGCGGGGGTGGGCAAGACAGTGATTATTCAGGAGCTGATCAATAACGTGGCCAAGGCCCACGGCGGTTATAGCGTCTTCGCCGGCGTCGGCGAACGCACCCGCGAGGGGAATGATCTCTACCATGAGATGCAGGAAGCCGGCGTGATCGACCGCCTGACGATGGTCTTCGGTCAGATGAATGAGCCGCCTGGGGCACGCCTGCGTGTGGCCCTGACCGGCCTGACGATCGCGGAGTATTTCCGCGATGAGGAGGGTAAGGATGTGCTGCTCTTCATCGATAATATCTTCCGCTTCACGCAGGCTGGTTCTGAGGTGTCGGCTCTGCTCGGTCGTATGCCTTCGGCGGTGGGCTATCAGCCGAACCTGGCGGAGGAAATGGGCGAGCTGCAGGAGCGCATCACTTCGACGACACGCGGTTCGATCACGTCGATGCAGGCGGTCTATGTGCCAGCCGACGACTATACCGATCCGGCGCCAGCGACGACCTTCGCGCATCTGGACTCGACGATCGTGCTTGATCGCTCTATCTTTGAGCAGGCCATCTTCCCAGCGGTTGATCCGCTGGCCTCGACGAGCCGCGTGCTTGATCCTCAGTTCGTCGGCCAGGAGCATTACGATACGGCGCGTGGCGTCCAGCGCGTGCTGCAGCGCTATAAGGATCTGCAGGATATTATCGCCATCATGGGTGTTGACGAGCTGTCCGAGGAGGACAAGCTGATCGTCTCGCGGGCACGCAAGATCCAGCGCTTCTGCTCGCAGCCGATGTTTGTGGCTGAGGTCTTTACAGGTCGCCCTGGCAAGTATGTGCCGTTGAAGGAGACCGTACGCGGCTTCAAGGGCATCCTTGAAGGGAAGTACGATCATATCCGCGAGGAGCATTTCTACATGGCGGGTACGATCGACGAGGTAATCGAGCGTCACGAGCGCGAGCAGAGGTCACTCTGATATGGCAGGCAAATTACATGTCGAGGTGGTGACTGCTGAGCGGGCGCTCTACAGTGGCGAGGCGGACCAGGTCAATGCTCCCGGGACGGAGGGTCGCCTGGGTATTCTGCCACGCCACGCGCCGCTGCTGGCTGTGCTGGCCCCGGGTGAGCTGCTGATCCGGTTGGGGGAAGCAGAAGAGCCGATCTTCGTCTCAGGCGGTTTCCTGGAGGTCTTCGAAGATCAGGTTACGGTGCTGGCTGATGCCGCCGAGCACGCGGAGGAGATCGACGAGGCCCGCGCTCAGGAGGCCCGGCGGCGGGCGCTGGAGCGTCTGGCAGAGGCGCAGACGGATGCCGAGCGCGCCGAGTTGCAGGCTGCTCTAGAGCGTGCGGTGAGCCGTTTGCGCGTCGCCGAGCTGGCTCGTCGTCGCCATACGCGGCGCATTCGCCAGAGCTTTGGCGAGGAGGAGTAGCCGCAAGCGGTACGCTGCATCTCTTTTGAAATACTGAGACAGGCAATTCCGAGCGCAGTCGAGACTGTACGAGGGAGAGCGCCCTTAAACAAACCAGCGCTCTCCCTCGTTTTCTCCTCTTCCGCGCTCTGCTGTGCTTCAGAGCGGGGAATGTTAGGATCATCTAGGAATGTTAGCCAGCATCTGGGCAGGCTGGCAGCAGCTTAGCTTTAGAAGCTGCCTCCATCGCCCCCACCGAAGTCTCCACCGCCAAAGTCGCCACCACCACCGCCGCCAAAATCGCCGCCGGCACCACCGCCAAAGTCGCCGCCGCCAAAGTCAGGACCGCCACCTCCTCCAGGGTCACCGGCGAAGCCGGCTTCATGCTGGCGGGCTTCTTCTTCTCCGGCCATCTTGCCTAGCTCATAGCCGATCAGACCGCCGCCAAGAGCACCCAGGCCACCAGCCGCCCAGGGATTCATGCCACCCCCCTGATTGGGCGGGTAGTAGTTAGGTGGATAGCCTCCCTGATATGGGCCTTGATAGGGATAGCCCGGATAGCTTCCCGCTGGGGGAACTTCATACGGCTCAGAGGGTGCAGGCCTATTCCAGCCCCAACCCCAGCCCTGGCCCGAACGCCGGCGTACAACCGCGAAAACAATGCCGCCGATGATGAGCACGAGCAGGCCAATACAGCAGAGTGTACCCAAACCACCCGATAGGAAACCACCTGTTCCAGAGCTTGCCGGTGAGCCCCCTTCATTGCTGCGTGCAGCGGCCAACGAGCTTTCTAGTGAACGAATGGCCGCTAGCGTTGCGCCGGTGTAGTCGCCGTTGTTGTAATTATCTTTGAAGGCGTTGTAGGCATCCTCGGCGGCGCTATGAGAGAGCGGCACCTGCGAGCCGGACTTGATGTACATCCAGTGATGGACGGTGTCAATGGCGATGACGATGAGGCGCGAGTTGGTGACATGGCTCTGTGTACGCGCCTCAAAGTCTGCCTGGCTACCGCTGAAGGAGTTGGTTGTATAGATAGCGAGAGGGTAAGGTAGCTTTGCCCCTTCGCTCTGGACGCGAGCTTTATCCAGGACGCCAGCCCCATCGCTAATGGTTACGCTCTCGGCCAAGACAGTAGTACCTGTCAGCAGGAGCAGTAGACCGGTAAGCAGGAGCGCCAGCAGCGGGCGCAGCCAGCTAAGCCCGAGAAGGCGAGCGCGCTGGACAGCCCCCTCTCTCGACAGCTCAGCCTCTGGTCCACCTAATGGTACTTGTATGAGACTCATGAATGCGTTCCCCTCCTCTTTTTGCCCTATCATGCCGCACATTGTTGCTCCTTGCCACGCTATTTATACGGATTATGTAGCGTCAGGGTTGACAGAGTCGCCCGGTAGCAAGCAAAAAGGAGCGCTCCTATCTCTCAGGAGCTCCCACGCCAGACCTGCGCCACATCCAGTACGCCCCCTGCTTGCCTGCCAGGCTGTTGGTTAGCATCGTCTCATGGTTGACCAGCAACAAGAGAATAAGAAGATAAAATCTAGTCTTTATAGGTACAACAGCTTTACAAGAAGCAGCGATAATTTTTGGCCAGGAGGATAAACTTGGCACTCAGTGCACGATGCTGAAGATGATTCTTGCGCAGTTTTCTCCCTCGAGCACACGGAAAGGAGAGCGTTTCTCGCTATGAGAATGAACGAGTGGAACGCTCTCCTTTCCAAGGCGATCGGATGCTAACGGTGTGCTGGGAAGAATGTGCAAGTATGGGAGGCTAGCAGATGCGTGGAAGTGGATCACCGACTAGCATATCGAGGACGCGCATGCCACCGATCTCAGTGCGCAGAAAGACAAGGCCCGGCGGCTCCGCCTGAACACTGCCGATCATGGCCGCCTCGCGTCCCAGTGGATGCGCGCGCATGACTGCCAGTGCTTCTTCCGCTGCCTCAGATGCCACCACAGCTAACAGCTTGCCTTCGTTGGCAATGGTCAGCGGGTCAAGCCCCAGGATCTCGCAGGCGCCGCGCACTCCGGGATGCACCGGGATCGCCTGTTCATCCAGACCAATGGCGACCTCTGAGGCCAGGGCCATTTCATTGAGGGCGGTGGCCACGCCCCCCCGGGTGGGATCTTTGAGACAGTGCAGACGCTCGCCGACGCTCTCTAACAAGGCCGCTACCAGCGTATGCAGTGGCGCCGTATCGCTCTGAACATCGGTTTCGATGTCTAGCGCCTCGCGCGCCAACATGATGGCAATGCCGTGGTCGCCAGCACTGCCGCTGAGGAGGACAATATCGCCAGGCTGCAGACAGGTTTGCCCCAGCGGCCAGCGTGCGCGTCGCAGACCTACTCCAGCCGTGTTGATGAAGACTCCGTCGCCTTTGCCGCGCTGGACGACCTTGGTGTCGCCAGTGACAATGGCTACCCCCGCATCATTGGCCGCCTGCTGCATGGAGGCCACAATGCGACGTAGATCAGCGATGGGGAAGCCTTCCTCTAGAATAAAGCTCGCCGACAGATAGAGCGGCTGGGCTCCGGCCATCGCCAGATCGTTGATGGTGCCGTGCACGGCCAGCTTGCCAATGTCGCCGCCGGCGAAGAAGAGCGGACTGACGACATAGCTATCAGTGGTAAAGGCCAGTTGTAGGTTGCTCCCATCGAGCGAGAAGACCGCCGCATCGTCGAGCGCATCAAGCAAGGGATTCGAGAAGGTTGGGGCGAAGACGCCCTCAATCAGGTTATGGGTAGCCTTGCCACCGCTACCGTGACTGAGTGTGATGCGCTCATCGCGTAAATAGAACTTATGCCGGCGCGCCTGTCGGACGCGCTCGATTTTCTGCAGGACAGCGTCCAGTCGCGCCGCCTCCTGCTCAGAACTGGGCTTGACCTCCATTTGAATCCACCTTCCTTCCTTGTTCCGCCTGACTTCTCTTTTGCCGGTTGCCCTCAGCGGCTCATTCAAGGACAAAGCTTTGACGACCGATCGACTGACGACGAGGGAATTGGGGATCTCACTCGTGGCTGCTTAGGGCGTCTGCGAGAGGCTACGCAGGTGGTCACGCTCGGCAGCCATCGAGAAGCGACCATAATTGTAGTAGGCTGCGCAGGCGCCTTCGGGCGAAACCATACAGGTCCCAATGGGTGTTTCGGGAGTACAGGCAGTACCAAAGACTTTGCACTCCCAGGGCTTGATGACGCCTTTAAGCACCTCGCCGCACTGGCAAGCTTTGGGATCAGCCACGCGTAGACCCGGTACCTCGTAGCGTAACTCGGCATCCCAGTCGGCAAACTCGGACCGTAGCTTGAGGGCGCTATGGGTGATGAAGCCCAGGCCGCGCCATTCAAAGAAGGGTCGCAGTTCCATTGTGCGGGCCATTGCTTCGAGAGCGCGCACGTTGCCCTCGGGACGCACCACGCGCGTGTACTGGTTCTCGACCTCCGCTCTCCCCTCGCTGATCTGTTTGACCAGCATGTAAACGGCCTGGATGATGTCGAGCGGCTCGAAGCCTGCAATAACCACCGGCTTGTGATGATCACGGGCGATGAAGGTATAGGGACGCATGCCGATGACCATGCTGACATGGCCAGGACCAATGAAGCCGTCCAGGCGCAGATCGGGCGAGTCGAGAATGGCTTTGATGGCAGGGATAATGGTCACATGATTGCAGAAGACGGAGAAATTCTTGATGCCTTCCGCTTTGGCCCGCAAGAGGGTCACCGCTGTCGAGGGAGCCGTGGTCTCAAAGCCGATGGCGAAAAAGACCACCTGGCGCTCGGGATGCTGGCGTGCCAGCTTGAGGGCGTCCAGCGGCGAGTAGACGAAACGTACATCGGCTCCATCGGCCTTGGCGTCGAGGAGACTGCCTTTCGAACCGGGCACGCGCATCATATCGCCAAAGGTGGTGAAGATGACACCATCAGTACGGGCAATGGCAATGGCGTCGTCGATGCGTCCCATCGGCAGTACACAGACAGGGCAGCCTGGCCCATGCACTAGATCGATGCTGCGCGGTAGTACATCCTCGATGCCATGTTTATAGATGGTATGAGTATGACCGCCACAGACCTCCATGAATTTCAGTGGGCGCCCATCGCTGAGGCGAGCGATCTCGGCGGCGATGCGTTTGGCCAATTCAGGATCACGATATTCATCGACGAATTTCATCGCTGTTAGCTCTCACTTTCTCTGCGGCTAAATGGGCCTGCACCAGCTCGAGGAGAGCATGGTAGACGGTGGCCTGTGCCTCCTGAATGCGCGGGATATGATCGCCCGGCGAAATGATGCAGAAGTCCACTGCCGGCGAGCGTCTGGCTTTGCCGCCATCGTAGCCAGCCAGAGCCACGGTGAGTAAGCCCTGTTTTTTGGCCTGCTCGAAGGCGCGCAAGACATTGAGTGAGTTGCCACTGGTGGAGATGCCCACGGCAATGTCTCCCGGGTGCCCGAAGGCGATGATCTGACGCGTAAAGATATTCTCAAAGCCGACGTCATTGCCTATTGCGGTGACGACAGCGATGTCATTGGCGAGGGCAATAGCCGGCAAGGGGCGCCAGTGGGCAACGGGAGGATGGAGCAGATCGGTGACGAGGTCTTGGGCGTCGGTCGTGCTGCCGCCGTTGCCGAAGGCTAGCAGGGTCGCCCCAGCAGCAAAGGCGCGCGCCATCGCCGCGGCTGCCGCCAGCAGCGTTTCACGCGCGGTGGCCAGGGTAGCCCGGCGCAGGGCGATCACATCACGGCACTTCTCCAGGGTAGAATGTTGGACCTGGTTGAGGACCTCGTCAAGGCTGACCCTTCCTCCTGCAAACAGATAGGGATAAAACAGGCGATCGTACTCCGACCCCTGGGTGTCAGTGTCATTGGCCTCGTTATTGGCACGGTCAGTCATGGCTCGCTCGCTTCCTGTGTCATGCTAGCTGCTCTGCTGCCTATCGCGTACGCCTACGCGCTCTTCAGGAGCGCCACAGAACGCAACAGGAACGGGCCAGCGTTGGATAGGGCCAGGCTCTTCTCACTCAGGCAGACCCCGGTGGCTCCTGGCCAGCTTGTCAACGTCAAGGCGCTCCAGTGCGACGCCGCCATGCATGAGTAGGCGATCACCGGGCCGGACCGTGCCTAGCAAGGTGATGTCAACCATGGCCTCGCCCAGTCCAAGGCTGACGCAGGCCATGCCAGCCTCTTCATCGACGCTAAGCACAGTGACCGCAATCGCTTCATCGGCACAGGTAGGACAGTGCCCCTCGGGATCAGGCTGACAGAGCGGTCGCTGCGCTGTCAGCGGTGTCCGCTGCTTCTGTTCAGATTCCGCCATCATTGCAGTAAGCCCTCGTGTTCGAAAAAGACGTGCACTAGCTCCCACAGCACATGATACAGGGTTTCATGAATCTCTTGCACAATGAAGGGGTCATCGCTGGCTACCACAAAGCGATAGTCTACAGTCTCAGTAGTGATTAGCCCTCCATCGCCGCCGAGCATGGCCAGGGTGAGCAGTCCCATACGGCGCGCCTGCTCCAGGGCGGCCTGAACATTGGCACAGCGTCCGTCTGGCGAGAACCCCAGGGCAATATCTGATGGGCGCGCCAGCACACGTAGCTGCTCGCTAAAGGGCATCTCAGGCCGTCCGCCCGCCATCAGGCCGCTGAGGGTCGCGCTGTCGTTGGTGAGCGCCAGCGCTGGCAAGGCGCGCTTGCCCACAATGACCGGATGGACGAACTCCACCGAGACATGTTGCGCGTCGGTGGCCCAGGCCCCATTGCCAAAGGCCAACAGGCGCCCGCCCTGATGGAAGCGGCGGGCCATCGCCCAACAGGCTTCGGCTATGCGCGGCGCCTCGTGCTCAAAGAAGGTCGCTGGCAGGCTTGTACTGAGCGCAAAGCGCTGCTCCAGTATTGCCCGCAGCGGTGCCTGCTCATCGGCTGTCATGCTGCGATTCCCTCTCTCTGCTCATGCTCACTCAATCTGACTGGAGTGTAACAGTTTCAACTCATCGGTGTAGACGTCGCCCATCATCTGGAGCGCCTTGAGGGTTTCCCTCGCTTCGGCTTCATCAATTTTGCTCATGGCAAAGCCGACGTGGATAAGCACCCAGTCACCGGGGGCAATGCCTTCGGAGCGCACCAGGGCGACACTGACGTTGCGCTTGACGCCCGAGACGTCAACGCGCGCAATCGAATTGGCGTCGTCGACAATTTCAAGCACTTGACCAGGAATTCCCAGACACATCGGACTGGCTCCTCTTCTTGTGGTATTGTGGCAATCAGTACAGCACGCTACTCAGCCGCCTAAGCCGATTCGCCCGGCTGAGGACCTCAGTCAAAGGTAGTCGGCGCCATCTAGGCTTACCGCTCAGGCGCGGCGCCCTTCTCCGGCTGCCAGGCGGGCAGCGGCGACGGCCAGTTGTCCCAGACTCAGGCCGCCATCGTTGGGAGGCACACGGCGATTGAGATAGACTGCGAAGCCGCTGGCCTGCAGCTCGCTGACAAGGTCTTCGAGCAGGAGACGGTTCTGAAAGGCGCCGCCGCTGAGAGCCACCTGAGCAAGACCAGTGCGCTCCCTGATTTGTTGACAGAGGTCGGAGAATATGGCTACTAGCGAGCGATGGAAGCGCCGGGCAATGCGCGCTAGCTCATAGCCACGCTGAAGATCCTCGACCAGAGCGGCAAGCAAGGGGGCTACATCAATCTGAAGCGGTCCCTGCGGCGGGCGCAGGATGACATAGGGATAAGACGGCTGTTCGTCAGGTGGAACGCTGCTGGCGAGCATTTCCAGTTCGATGGCAGCCTGGCCCTCGTAAAGCACCTCGTCTCGCAGGCCCAGGATTGCCGCCACGGCGTCGAAGAGGCGTCCGAGGCTGGAGGTGGGCAGCGAGTTGAGGCCTCGGGCAATCATCTGCGCCAGGATGCGCCAGGTGCTGCGGTCGAGACGCCGCGCGAAGGGAATGTCCAGAGTCAGGAAGCGCTCGCCATAGGTACGCGCCAGATAGACAGCGGCCATGCGCCACGGCTGGCGGACGGCCTGCTCTCCTCCTGGCAGCGGCACATAGGCCAGATGAGCCAGACGCTCAAAGCCATAGAGATCAGCAAGCAGAACCTCGCAGCCCCAGATGGCTCCGTCGGGACCATAGCCTGTGCCGTCGGCGGCAATGCCGATCACCGGCCCATTCAGACCGTGCTCGGCCAGCACGCTGGCAATGTGGGCATGATGATGCTGAACGCCGATGCGTGGCTCCAGGCCACTGTCCAGCGCATAGCGGGTCGCCAGATAGTCGGGATGGAGATCGTAGGCCACGGCCTCGGGCACGATGTCAAAGAGGCGCTGGAAATGCTGGATGCCTTCGCGGAAGGAGGCCAGGGTCTCCAGGTTCTCCAGGTCGCCGATGTGGTGCCCTAGGAAGGCTTGCCGCCCCTTACCCAGACAGAAGGTGTTTTTGAGATGGCCGCCGCAGGCGAGCACGGGACGGGGCAGCTCAAAGGCGAGGGGGATCGGCTCAGGGACGTAGCCCCGCGAGCGCCGGAAGAGTTGCTCACCGCCAGCAACCAGACGCGTGACCGAGTCGTCGCAGCGCATGTGGATGAGGCGATTGTGGGTGAGCATGCCGTCCGCAATGGCTGCCAGACGCCGGCGAGCCTCGTCATCACGGTAGGCAATCGGTTCGTCGCTGATGTTACCGCTGGTCATGACCAGTACCGGCAGGCGCCCAGGGGCTATGGCTTGGGCGAAGGCCTGCAGCAGCAGGTGATGAAGCGGGGTGTAGGGAAGCATCAGCCCAAGTGTGCGATAGCCCGGGGCCACAGCAGGCGCTACGGGAGAGTTGGGCCGCTGCTCGAGCAGGACAATGGGACGACGCGGCGACTGCAGGAGGGCCGCCTCAGCTTCGCTGATATAGCAGAGGCGCTGCGCCGTCTCCAGGTCGGGAACCATGAGGGCAAACGGTTTGGCTTCGCGATGCTTGCGCCTCCGCAGCCGCTGGACAGCCTCGGCATTCAGGGCATCACAGGCCAGATGGTAGCCTCCCAGCCCTTTGATGGCGAGAATTGCGCCGCGCGCGAGCAAGCGGGCTACCTGCTCGATCAGCGTGGCTTCCTCGCCTATCTCACCGTTGCTCCTGGCTGCTAGCTCCAGAGCGTGCAGCTCCTCATCCCAGAGTTCCAGCGCGATCTGTGGCCCACATTGCGGGCAGGCATTGGGCTGGGCATGAAAACGTCGATTGGCTGGGTCTTCGTACTCGGCACGACAGGCCGGGCACATGCTGAAGACGCGCATCGTCGTCTGTTCACGATCGTAAGGAATATCCTGAATAATAGTGAAGCGCGGCCCGCAATTCGTACAGTTGATGAAGGGATAGCGATAGCGTCGATCTGCCGGATCAAATAGCTCACGCAGGCAAGCGGTGCAGGTGGCCATGTCAGGTGAGATCAAGGCAGCGCGCTCGTTCTCCTCCCGGCTCTCTGTGATCACAAAGGCCGTCTCCTGGCGCAGCGGAAGTGTTTCGACTGTCACACGCTCGATGCGCGCCAGCGGCGGTGCTTCCATCTGCAGGCGCGCGCGGAATTGGGTCAGCGCCTCCTCCGGCCCTTCGATCTCGATAGTCACCCCGCGGCTATCATTGAATACAAAGCCAGCCAGATGGAGACGTTGGGCCAGGCCGTAGACAAAAGGACGAAAGCCAACGCCCTGCACAAGGCCTTTCACGGTGAGACGCTGCCGCTGCCGTGCCGTCATAGTGGCTGGCGCTCCTCCTGGCACACCCTCGCTCATGATCCTGCGCCTCCCATTATGTATGGGGTCTCACGGGCGGTGGTCACGGAGCGCTTGCTGGTAAAGGCCAGCAGCCAATCACACCAGGCGTCCAATCCCTCGCCACTGCGGCAGCTCAGCGCGAAGATCTGCAGCCCTGGGTTGACGGCCAGCGCCTGAGTGCACACCCGCTCGGGATCGTAATCCACATAAGGCAAGAGATCCATCTTGTTGAGTACCAGCACCTGGGCAGCGGCGAAGATCTGCGGATACTTAGCCGGCTTCTCATCACCCTCGGTCGTGGAGACCACGACCGCCCGCAGGTCCTCGCCCAGGTCCCAGGCCGCTGGGCAGACCAGATTGCCGATGTTCTCGATGAAGAGCAGGTCTAGCCGCTGCAGATTAAGGGTCTCCAGGGCATCACGCACCATATGGGCCTCCAGGTGGCAGGCCCCACGCGTATTGATCTGCACCACCTGCGCTCCGGCGGCCTCGATGCGTTCGGCGTCCAGGCTGGTTTCAATGTCGCCTTCAATTACCCCTACAGCCAGTTGTCCGCGCAGGCGGGCAACGCTCCGTTCGAGCAGGGTGGTCTTACCCGCCCCTGGACCGCTCATCAGGTTGATGCAGCGCACTCCAGCCGCTGCCAGCCGTCGCCGCACATCTGCTGCAATCTCCTCATTGGCCGCCAGTATGTTTCTGGCAATGGTCACTCTGGGCATAAGTGCCGCTCCTCACACGGTGCTCTCCTACTCCTGGCTTCCCTGCTCGCCGTCAGCCCCGACCTCCATATCGAGGATCTGCAGCTCGGTGCCCGAGAGAATGCGCGTGGACCAGGTGCCGCAGGTGGGACAGCGCGCGACGAAGTCCATGACGGTAAAGGTACGGGCACACGGCTCACACCAGGCCCGATGCGGGGTGATTTCGATGGTCAACCGCGCTCCGGTAAGGGTAGGCGAGAGCGAAGCCAGCATCTCAAAGGCGAACTGAAGCGCGTCCACCAAAACCCCACTGGCTTCGCCCACACGCAGATGGACCGCGCGCACCCGCTCTACACCGCACTCTTCCGCCCGGGCTTCCACCGCTTCAATAATGCTCTGGGCAAGCGACAGCTCATGCATGACCGCATCTACTCCTTCATCTCAGCGCTCGCTTCGCCCAGAATGCTCCCTTTCGCCATCGTCCGAGCACCTGCTGACCTGCAGCTCCACACACGGTGGTGTACCCCTCTACATCGAGCGAATGCGCAAATATCGCTGAATATCAGGAAGCTGCTGCCTGAGTATGAGGACAAGCAGAGCCAGCACAACCACGCTCATAATCCATTTGACCATGATCAATACCTCCTTTCAGCTAGCTAGCTTTTCACCAGCATGGGCAGGCTTTGGTGTCAATTAGTAGGGGCTGTACCAGCATAGAGCTGGGCCACAATCGCATCGAGTAGCAGTAGGGCACGCTCGACCGCCGCCTGCACCGGCGGAGTCAGCCCAATCTGTAGCTCTTCTTCAACCGATTCTTCGTCAGGCGGCGTCGGTTCACAGCCCATCAGCAGGGTCGGAATGGCCGGCGCCCCAAGGGCTCGGGCATAAGCCAGCACGCGCACGGGATCAAGACTATGGGCCTCCAGTCCCAGCCTGCCAGCAGCCAGATCGGCCGCCTGGTCCTCCGGCGGCAATAGTGGCTTGAGCAGATAGAGTGTGCCCGGCCTGCCACCACGCGGCACCGCATCAATCATGATCAGCGCCTGGTAGTCATCAAGGAGGGCATAGGCTAGCTCCAGACCACGAATGCCGAAGTCAACCACCTTCACCCCCGGCGGATAGCGTCCGCGCGCTCTCTGAGCCACCACACAGCCGAAGCCGTCATCGCCGAGAAAGAGATTGCCGATGCCGGCCACCAGCAGCCGATGCAGCCCGCCGCGGGCCGCTTGTGCAAAAGCCTCCTCCAGCGCCTGTCGTAACTGCTGCTGCTCATTCCTATCCATACCCATTGCCCACCTCACTCCTCTGCAGCGAGCGGCTCCACTTCTTCTGGGAAAAAGAAGAAGCGGTGACCTGGCAGGATGCGCTCGTCCCATTGTTCTCTACCGGGGTCATCATCGAGGGTCACCACCAGGTAGAGGCGGTTCTCAAAATCCTGCTGGATGACTTCGACGCGCCCGGTGCGCCCGTCCAGCAGCAGATCAAAGGCATCGGCCAGGTGTTCCCGAGGCGCTCGCCCAGGGCAGAGGCGTACACGTGTACCTGCCCTTACCTGATGACCAGCGATCGTAATGGTCTCCGGCGGGCGGGAATCCTCCCCAGGAAAGACCCAGCCATCGTTAGCAGTCAGGCTCATGACCTGCCTCCTCCAGAGAGCGCAGTCCGCGAATGGCGCCGTGGAGCTGTCGCCACTGCTCCGGAGTCATATGCTCGATCTGCTCCAGCACAGCCTGTCCGCGAGCATCGCCACGGCGAATCTGCTCTTTCTCCTCGTCCGTCAGGGTCAAGATACGCAGGGCCAGCAACTCATCGATCTCAGTGCCGTCGAAGAGTGGAGCTGGACTTTCTGGGGCAATCTGTGGATAGTCGTAGAGGATGATTGGCGAGGAGAGCAGGCTATCACGCTGCCCCGGCTCGCCGACCAGAACCGGCCAGGTGCCGCGGTTCTGACAGGAGGCTGCGATCTGGCTCAACGCCTCGGGCGGCTCCATGAGGGAGACAAAGGCGCCTCCTTCTACCTGGAGGATAGTATGCGTCGAGACGCAGGCCGAGAGCAGCGCCTCCTGCGCGCGCAGAGTTTCCGGGGCTTCTACTGCGGTCGTGTTGACCACACTCACACGTAGCTTCCAGAGACCCTGATGTTGCGGTACCGCTTCGGCGGCCAGGCGGACCTCGCCGCTCAGTGTTCGCCCCTCGCGCACGATGCTTCCTGATCGGTCGCTCGCTCTTCCGACTGGCGTCTCCTCTATCAGGCGCCGTGCCGGAAAGGCGAAGGACAGGCGCTGTTCAGCCTGAAGCAGATCAGGCAGCGGCAACCCCATCACGCTCACGCTGCGTTCGATTCCTTCCTCCCACGTATGTTCTAAGGAACTTTGCACCCACAGCGGTGCTCTCTCTTGCGACTGGCCTGGCTCCTCTGCCCCCACGCTCTTCTCAACCTCTGCACGCCAACAGCGCATCAGATGAAGAAAGCGTACAGAGACGGCGAGGCGCGGATCAGCATCTGTCTCGGCCTCGAGCAGACATTCTGTCTGCATGCACCAGGGTTCCACCTCGCCACCCGCCTCACTGTAGGCCCGTGGATAGATGACCCCATAGGTCCAGCGCTGACGGTTCTTGAGCGCCGAGTGACGGTATGGATAGAGCAGATAGCCCTCATAGAGCACCGCTTCGGCAATAGCCTGGATCGCTTCCAGCTTCATCCTTCCCTCTCTTCCCGCTCTGCCACTTCTAGCAGGCGCAGCATGGTTTCATCCCAGGTCGGGAGTCCGTGGGCCAGTTTATAGGCAGCAAGTCGGTCGAGGATCTGGCGCTGCAGGCGAATCCAGGCGCTTCCGGGATAGAAGTGCGCGATCAGCTCTTGCCAGCAGCGCAGTGGCAGCGCAAAGGCCGCCTCCTTTGACCAGGGGACCGGAGCGACCTGGAGACGCCCGTTCTCGCTCTCGTAAAAGATCGTGCCGCTGAAGAGGAAGCGCAGCGGGATCACTCCCTCCTCGCCTTCCAGGGCAGCAAAATACTTGGTGCTGACCACCTCGAAATCGTAGGTGCAAGCGACCGGCAGATCAACCTCTATACGCCCGCTGAAAGCCGGCACGACTGTTCCGGCATGCGCCCAGAGCAGCGAGCGCAAGGTTTCGCCCCAGCGCTCTGGTTCGCCAAAGACCTCCAGCAGGCGCGCCTGAGCCGCAGGGCTGTAGCGCCGGCGCGCGGCCTCAATCTGGATCTGTGCCCGCAAGACAACGCTCTGGATCGCTTCCTCGGCCAGGCGATTGATGAGCTGCAGGCGAAAGAGTAGCATGGGAGCGGCGGCATAGGCTGGCACCTCCGCGCCTACTACGGCAAAATCAAGATCTGGCATAATGTTCCCCCTCCCCAAGGTCCGGCGCCCTTCTAGCCGCCACAATCTCAGCCCTCGCCTGCAGTTCACTGAAAAAGGTCCGCAGCGCCTGCTCCAGCTCCACGCCACCGCTCAGGCCGCGCCAGTTGGCCCGAATCAGGCCCGTCAAGCGATAGCAAATATCGATCGGCACCAGAAAAGTATCGCGCGCCCCGCCTATCCGGTTGATTAGCAGCGCCTCTACATCGGGCAGCAGCTCCTCCAGCAAGGGATAGCGCGCGACCAATCCCTGCCAGCCCTCGAGGCGCAGCAGCGACTCCGTTGCGCCCGCTGGCCCTGGATAGAAGGCCTGCATACGCCCCGCTGGAGTGCTGTAAAAGAGATAGACCAGGTTCACTGGCAAGCCCAGCGCCTCCCACTCGGGATCAGTCAGCACCAGATCAGGCAGCCAGCGAACACGCTCGGGGATCAGGCGATACTGTCCCTGACCTGGCTGGGCCGTGGCACGGAAGAGCAGCGCACAGGGATCACACACACAGAGCACCTGACGCCGTTCGGGGACAAAGAGATGACGATGGTCGGGGAGCAGCGGCGCCCGGCAAAGCTCACAGCGCTCCTGAGGGCGGCGCTGCGGCTGAACTTCGCGCTGTACGAAGCGCCGCAGCGCGCCCAAAGGGAGCGCCAGAGGGACCTGGCGAGTCTGCTGCTCACTCGCGCCGCCCGCCTCCTCACGCCAGGACAGCAGGCCAGGTCCCGACACCAACCCTTTGCCGCCCACACACCTCATCGCTGCTCACACCCCTCTCGCGCTGGTCCCCGGCTTCTGCGTCCCTACCACAGCCGGAGATCCCCCACCACGCCGGCGCGGGATAAAGACCACCGGGACTGGCGTCCCAGCCCGCGCCGGCATCTTAGCCTCCTCATCACCCTCCTCGATCTCCAATCCGCTCAGGTCGGGAGCCACACGATACACCGCCTCTTCGATCCTCTGCCGCAGGTACTGCATTGAGGCGGGACAGCCGCGACAGCTCCCACGCAAGCGCAGCGAGACCACGCCATCGGCTACACGCAGGAGCATCAGCTCAGCGCCATGTCCCCGCACCACAGGCCGCACTTCCTCGAGCGCCCGCTCGACCCTCTCCTCAAGAGGGACAGGATGTAGATCATGTAAGAGCAGCAAACCGGCCACCAACTCATCACTGATCAACAGATCGAGCAGGCGCGACTCGACACCAGGAGACGAAGCACGTGCACTCTCCACAGCCGTCAGCAGCTCCACGATGCGACGTAATCCCGCGCCATAGAGCGCCACCAGCGCCCGGACCAGCTCCTCTGCGCAAGCACGCGCATGGGGATCAGGGAGATGTTCGATCTCGGCTAACAGGCGCTCAATCTCTTGAGCAGGATGAGGCTCCTGGGGCCTCTGGTGCTCCTGCGCACCACCGCTCATGGCCTTCTCCTCCTGATTCGGCAGCCCATCAGGCGGCAATGCAGGCCGATGGGCTGCCCCAGCTCACAGACCGCAACCCCTCCTTGCTGCGACGCCACCATCTTCCTTACGACACACGCCCGAAGGTCGGAGAATGCACGACTTGCAGCTCTTTGCCGCTGCCTAGATACATATGGACCCCACAGGGGAGGCACGGATCGAAGCTGCGCACTGCGCGCATAATATCGATGCCCTTAAACTTGTCGGGGCCATTCTCCTCGAAGATCGGCGTATTCTGAACCGCATCCTCATAGGGGCCTGGCGTCCCATAGATATCGCGCACGCTGGCATTCCAGGGCGTGGGCGGATAGGGGTGATAGTTGGCAATCTTACCGTTCTCGATCACCAGATGATGCGAGAGCACCCCGCGCACGGCCTCATGGAAGCCGCAGCCGATCGCCTCCTTGGGCACCGTAAAATCGCTCCAGGTCCTCGTGCGACCCGCCCGGATCTCCGCCAGCGCCTTCTCCACGCAATAGAGGGCCACCGCCGCCGCATAGGCCTGGAAGTACGAACGGGCCCGATCGCGCTCCAGGGCATTGCTCCACTTCGGAATCTTCCACTCAAACTCGACCTCGGGTTTCAGCGCCGTCTTCGGCAAGCGGATCTTAACACTGTGCCCGGTGGCCTTAATGTAGCCCCCCAGATCGACCAGGCCAGCCAGCGCCGTCACCCACAGGCGCGCCAGCGGCCCCCCGCCGGTATCCAGCGCCAGATACTGCCCCGTGCGCTTATCGTACCAGCGCGGCGACATCACCCAGCTATACTTTCCCTTGAAATCGCGCTTCTGCGGCTTGGGAATCGTCGTTTGGTTCCAGGGATGGCGCCGATCAACCGGATTGCCTAGCGGATCACGATCGACAAAGATGCGCTCGTTCTCCCAATCCTCGTAGTAGGAGCTGCCCAGCAAAATGCGGATTCCCAGATTGATATCGACCAGGCTGGTTGTCACTAGCTCGCCATCGACCACCACACCCGGTGTCACGAACATCGCCCGCCCCCACTTATCCATCGTGCGATAATCGTAATCGCAGACGTCAGGGTCCTGGAACGAGCCCCAGCAGCCCAGCAGAACCCGCCGCTGGCCTACCTTTTCATAGCCAGGCAGGGCCTGATAGAAGAAATCGAAGAGGTCATCGTGTAAGGGGACGACCTTCTTCATGAACTCCACATACTTCATCAGGCGCACTAGATAATCGGTGAAGAGCTGGACCGTCGCCACCGTGCCCACGCCGCCGGGATAGAGCGTCGACGGATGCACATGGCGCCCCTCCATCAAGCAGAACTTCTCGCGCGTCAGGCGACTCATCTGCAGCGCCTCGCGATAGAACTCGCCCGTGAAGGGATTGAGCGCCCGCATAATATCGGCGATCGTGCGATAGCCGTGGTCTTTAGCATGTGGAGCCTCGGTCTTCTGCGCCAGCTCCCAGACCCCGGGATTGGTCTCACGCACCATCTGCTCGCAGAAATCAACCCCGACCAGATTCTCCTGAAAGATGTTGTGGTCAAACATGTACTCCGCCGCCTCGCCGAGGTTGAGAATCCACTCGCCGAGAGCCGGCGGCTTCACGCCATAGGCCATATTCTGCGCATAGACCGAGCAGGTAGCGTGGTTATCCCCGCAGATCCCACAAATGCGGCTGGTGATGAAATGCGCATCGCGCGGGTCCTTGCCCCTCAGAAAGATGCTATAGCCGCGGAAGATCGACGATGTACTGTAGCACTCTACTACCTGTCGCTTCTTAAAATCAATCTTGGTATAGATTCCCAAGCTGCCGACAATGCGCGTAATCGGGTCCCAGGCCATTTCAATTAACTGGCCAGGCTCAGCCGGGGCAGCCTGACGTCGTACCTCAGTGGTCATTGTGCTCTCTCCTTTGCTGAACAGGCACAAGCGAGCCAGAGAGAGGCTGGCCAAACTCTTCTCGCTTCCACTCAATTAGCAAGCGCCCAGACAAGCAAGCAACGCAAGAAGAGACTGCAGAGCACAGAGTGAGGCTCAGCAGGAGCAAGGCGCTGCTGCCTGTCAGAGGATTTCCGCTTGTTCTTCCCTACCAGCGCGGCTGATAACCGGTTACCAACTCCTGGCCCTTACGGCGCCACGAAGGTTCCTTATTGAGCGTCGACCTAGTAATATTGCGCAGAGCACGAATCGCACCGCCGTAGGCGCCAGCGATACCAGTTGACAACTTGGCGCCGGGTGGCTCATCCATGAAGGGCATAAACTTATCGGGGAAGCCAGGCATCGTACAACCAATGCAGATCCCGCCCACGTTAGGACAGCCGCCGATGCCGGCCATCCAACCGCGCTTTGGTACATTGCACTGTACGACTGGACCCCAGCAGCCGAGTTTCACCAGGCACTGAGGGGCCCCATACTCGGTGGCAAAGTCGCCCTGCTCATAGTAACTGCCGCGGTCGCAACCCTCATGAACGGTTTTGCCAAAGAGCCAAGTGGGGCGTCCGAGGTCATCGAGGGGGATCATTGGCGCCAGACCCACCGCCTGGTAGAGCAGGTAGAGGAGCGTCTCCATAAAGTTATCCGGTTGCACAGGGCAGCCAGGAACATTGACAATAGGGATACCGGCCCACGACTTCCAGGAATGGCCCAGGTAGTCAGCCAGGCCCATTGCTCCAGTAGGGTTACCCTGCATCGCATGGATACCGCCGTAGGTAGCACAGGTTCCGATGGCCACCACCGCCCAGGCTTTCGGCGCCAGACGATCGATCCACTCGCAGGTTGTGATCGGCTGACCGGTTGCCGGATCGGTTCCCAGCGCGGCCCAATAGCCTTCTCGCTTGATACGCTCGTTGGGGATCGAGCCTTCAACAACCAGCACAAAAGGATCAAGCTCGCCGCGTTCAGCCTGGTACCACCAGGTCATAAAGCTGTCACCGCCCAACTCATAGGCGAGGACAGGATTGTGCAAATAGACACGGGGAAGTCCCGGAATGGCTCCCAGGATCACATCTTCCAGGCTTGGCTGACTGGCCGCAGTAATGGAAACCGAGTCGCCATCACAGCCCAGGCCCGCAGTGATCCAGACGATATGGACCGCCTCCACGCGCGTCCTGGTCATAGCGGTGCCTCCTTCAACAAGAGCGCACTCACGCGCGCTCGCAGCTAGCTAGGCCAGCTCACTGACTGGCTCTCGGATGAACAACACCAGACACACGCACACACTACAGCCTCTACTGTCTGAGGATGCAGCCCCTTCCGGACTTCCTTGCTCACTGTAGCAGACCGCATCCATCCCATCGACGAAAGCGATCGATCCCTCGTCCCTATATTGAGGATAGCGAGCAGCACCAAATCACGAGCCTCCTCGCCAGCCAGACACTCAAGCACATAGTGATCACCCACCCCGAGAGAGGCGGAGGCACAAAGCACTCTCCTGCGCTGCGAGTTCACAAGACCCGGCTGACTGACTGACCTTGAGCAGACCTCTGGGTGAAAATCCTCTCTTGCAGCCGCGCCTCCCTACAACCCACCATCAGACAGAAGGGACAAGCAGCCCTTTCCTCGAGAGCGCCAGGCGCAGCCTCTCCCTGCCCTCTGAGGCAGCCAGGCAAGCGCAGCCAAAGGCAGCACCGGTCACCAGGGCAAAAGCCAGGCTGGGCGCGGAGAACACTCAGCTCGGATTGGCTTCAGACCAGCTTACAGATAGCGAGAATGAAGGGCGGACACTACAACGACGAAGACAGCAAAGCAAAGGAGCAGGCAAGAGGTTCCGATGTAAGCAGCACAGCCGGAAGGCCCTCAGCCGGTCCGTCGTCTCTCCTCCTGGGCGCAGCACAGGCTAACAACACGACATTCAAGGACCAGCTCTTCCCTGAAGCAATGGGCGTTTCCTTGTTCTGACGAGACTTGTGATAGAGACTTCCGCTCAGGGATGGACTTTCGCTTCTTCAGAAGAATTGTTGAGGTTCATGCCCGGCAAGCATCCCGAGACACAATCAACTATAGCATAGACAAATCATGAGAGTCAAGCTGGAATCCTTGCAAGGCGGACATTGGCGTTGCAGCACAGTTGCATCTGTCTCACATTGTTATACGCTGTTTCACCCAAATGGCATCTAAGATTTTCATACCGGGGGACTTGACAAACGAGCCGTGATCACCTTAGTATATAGAACATGCATTCTAGGCCCACATGGGCCGGCAAAAAAGGGGAAAGTACTCCATGACGATACAGCTTCGTCAGCCGCCCGGGGTGACCAGAAAGAGGCAGGCCATCACCGGGGAGGAGGAGGATGATGCCATCTACCTTGCGCCGCGGCTGCCGAGCAGCACACGCCGCTATCAGCCCCTGCCACCCGCACGCGCGGATGTGGCCGGCCCGTTGAGCGGTATCACTGGCGCACAGTCGGCGGTTTTCATCCAACGGCGGCGCGCCAGTAGTCAGATGAGGCCGGAATATGGCACGACCTCCAAAGCGGTGGTACCCGAGGGTCTGCGTGCGCTCGCTCCGACACGCATCAAGGCCCGGCGTACGGCTCGTTTCTGGGCCTTGCGCCTCTTCCTTCTCGGCCTCCTGCTTACTGCCCTGCTCGGTCTGGGCCTGGCTTACCTCGGCTCCTGGTGGCAGCTCCATCAGGAGGATGTCCAGTTTGGGCGCCCACGCACTTGGCAGATGGACGCCGTGGTCGGGCACAACGATAGCCCGAGCCACCCCACCCATTTTGTTTTTATCAATCTCAATCGACATGTTGAGATCATTGAATTCCCTGGTGGGGACGGCAATAACGCGCGCGTCTACAATGGTCCAGTGCTCTTTGGCTCCAATCAGGACCTGGTCCCAGTTACCGCCGAGGTGCATGATGTGAACGGCGACGGTCGGCCAGACCTGATCGTCCATATTGGCGAGCAGCGTCTTGTATTGCTGAACGATGGCAATACGTTCCGTTCCGCTACCGCCGCAGATCACATCAGTTTCTGAGCCGGGCGCCAGCCACAAGCCGTGGCCTCTGTAGCCCTTTGGGATCTTCCCTTCATTTCATTCAGAGTCAGAGGACAGAAGCAGGCTTTCACTGGCACGTGCTCTGCTACGAGCCAGCTCATCTTGCCTCTGTCCTCTGCTCTTGGCTTTGCCGCTCTCTTCAGGCCTCCGCAGCCTGAGCGGTGCCCGTTCTTTCCTTCAGCCTTCAGCCAGCTCCTGCCTCAGTTGCGGTGAGGAGAGGCTGCCGCCAGGAGTGCACAGGCTTTTGACATACTGCAGATGCCTCCGATCGTGTTCCCAATCTTCACGGTCTTGCTCGTCGCGCTTAATGGGTGTCTCCAGCACAACTGTCAGCGTGGCCAGGCGAGCATCGTTGAGCAGTGCCCGCAGCCCGGCTAGCGGGATCAGCCCCTCGCCTATGCGTGCATGCACATCGCGATGACTGCCGAGCGGCTGCCGACTATCGTTGAGATGAAGCACCTTGAGCCGAGAGAGACCTACCAGCTCCGCAAAGCGCTGCAGTACGGCCTCCACGCCTGCCGGTGAGCCGATATCATAGCCAGCCCCCCAGAGATGGGCCGTATCCAGACAGATGCCCAAGCGCTCTTCTTCCTCTGGCAAGCGGGTCAGCACGTAGGCTAGCTCCTCAAAGCGCTGCCCCAGGGTATAGCCGGCCCCGACATCATTTTCGAGCAAGAGGCGTACGCCGGCTGGCATCTTCGAGAGTACCAGCCGCAAGGCTTCGATCAGGCGCTCGATGCCTTGCTCAAGGCCCGCCCCGCGGTGACTGCCGATGTGCACTACCACATCGGAGGCTTCCAGCAGGGCCGCCCGCTCCAGCGTCCAGGAGAGCAGCCTGATCGAGGCTTGCCAGATCTCCTCACGCGGCGAGGCGAGGTTGATCAGGTAGGGAGCATGCACAATTACTGGAGCCAGGCCCCGCTCCCGCGCAGCCTGCGCAAACTCGCGCGCCGTTTCTTCTCCAGCAGTTGGCGGCTTCCAGCCTGTAGGATTGCTGGCAAAGAGCTGGACTGTCTCACAGCCCAGGAAGCAGGCTATCTCTAGTGCCCGCAGTGGCCTGCCGTTGAGAGGCATATGTCGTCCTATCCGCATCTTGCCCTTTCCTCTGCTGCTTCCAGGTCTCTGCTGCGCCGACTCAGTCTGGAGCTCGTCCTGATCCGGTGCTCTGGCTCCGGCAGGTACGGACCCTATGCTCCTAGCCTAGCCGCCGCAGTCAGGGTGCCGCTCCTCCACTAGCTAGCTAGAAGGAGTACGCTTCTCGGTCTCCGACCTCGGCTCGTGTTGTTCACCCCGCGCCGCAGAGCCTTCGCCCAAGGGCAGCCGCTCTTGCAGAGCCTGAACAGCGCGCTGCACATCCGGCAGGCCATCAATGTGAGGTAGCTCATCCAGGCTGGTTAGCCCAAACTGTTGCAGAAACTCGGGGGTGGTTGCAAAGAGTGCCGGGTGACCCACCGTCGGAGCTCGGCCCACTTCAGCGACTAGTCCATGTTGGATCAGGCTCGCCAGGGCTCGATCGCTGTTGACTCCACGAATGGCCTCGATCTGCGCGCGCGTAATCGGCTGCCGATAGCAAATGACCGCCAGCGTTTCCAGAGCGGCTGGCGTCAGCTTGGCAGTCAATGGCAGACCGAGCAATGCCGCCACATAGCGCGCATTCTCCGGCGCCGTGACTAGCTGCACCTGGCTGCCCAGACGTTGCAAGCGTAGCCCACGTCGCTGCTCTTCCAGAGCACGTGCCAACGCGTGCAGGCCCGCCTGCAGCTCCTCCTCGCTGATACCCAGAACCTTGCGCAGCTCATTCTGCTCCAGCGGGCGCCCTGCGACGAAGAGCAGGCTTTCAATCGCCGCTGCGATGCGCGCCTCATCTCCCTGTAACGCCTGCGGCAGAGTCGCTATTTCTGTCGCACTATTCGGCGCCTCCGCGCTCACCTTGTCCTGCCTCTGCATAGTGAGTGGATGGTGATGGGTGAGTGAGTGAGTGAGTCAACTGCTTGACTTGAGCAATTCGATCGGCTCCCCCCTCTCTGAGGGGATGGAGACGGTGCGGCCATTATACCATAGCCTCCCTATCCAGGATAGCCGCCATTTTTGACGCTCGCCCCAAAACTTTGATAAGATTACACTCAAATCTTCTTGCAATGAGCCACTCAATGTGGTATAGTAACAGACAAGGTAAGATGTTTGCAGACAGGGGGAGACCACAGAGCTATGAAGTTAGAGCGCTTAACCGAGAAGGCCCGCGAGGCCATCACGGATGCGTCAGAGTTAGCGCGTAGCTACAACCATAGCCAGATTGAACCGGAGCATTTGCTCTATGCCCTGCTGGAGCAGCAGGGGGGCATCACGAGCGAGATTATTCAGAAGGCCGGAGGCGATCTTGCGGCGGCGCGGCGCGTGGTGCGCAATGAGTTGGAGCGCATGCCGCGCGTCTATGGTGGCAGCGAGCCAGGTCTTTCGCCGCAACTGCGGCGGGTGCTGGAAGAGGCCTGGCGCCAGATGGGTAGCTTCAAGGATGAATATCTCAGTGTAGAGCATTTACTGCTGGCGCTTTTTGAGGTCGGCGGCGAGACGATTCAGCGGGCTTTCCGCGCCGCCGGCGTGACGCGCGATACGACTTTGCGTGCGCTGAGTGCAATTCGCGGCTCGCAACGTGTGACGGATGAGAATCCCGAAGGAAAGTATCAGGCCCTGGAGAAGTATGGGCGCAATTTGACCGCTCTGGCAGCTCAGGGGAAGCTTGATCCGGTGATCGGACGCGACGAGGAGATCCGCCGCGTGATCCAGGTCCTTAGCCGGCGTACGAAGAATAACCCTGTGTTAATCGGCGATCCTGGTGTGGGTAAGACGGCGATTGTCGAGGGCCTGGCCCAGCGCATTGTACGCGGTGATGTGCCGAAGACACTGAAGGATAAGCAGATCATCGCTCTCGATCTGGGTGCTCTGATCGCGGGCGCGAAGTACCGCGGCGAGTTCGAGGAGCGTCTGAAGGCGGTGCTGCGCGAGATCCAGAATTCGGAGGGGCGCATCATCCTCTTCATCGATGAGCTGCATACGCTGGTTGGGGCCGGCGCCGCTGAGGGAGCGATGGATGCTTCCAATATGCTGAAACCCTTGCTGGCTCGCGGCGAGCTGCACTGCATCGGCGCAACGACTCTCGATGAGTATCGTAAATATATCGAGAAAGATGCTGCTCTGGAGCGCCGCTTTCAGCCAATTATGGTTGAGGAGCCGTCGGTCGAGGATACGATCAGTATCCTGCGCGGCCTGAAGCAGCGCTATGAGGTTCACCACGGCGTCCGCATTCAGGATAGCGCTCTCGTGGCAGCGGCGATGTTGTCAAAGCGCTATATCAGTGATCGCTTCTTGCCAGACAAGGCTATCGATTTGATCGATGAAGCGGCCAGCCGGCGCCGCGTGGAGCTGGATAGTACACCAAGTGAGATCGATGCCCTGGAGCGCCGCATCCGTCAGCTCCAGGTCGAGCACGAGGCTCTCAAGAAGGAGACGGACCCGGCGAGCCGCGAGCGGCGCGAGCGAGTGGAGCAGGAGATCGCGAATTTGAATGAGCAGTTGCATAGTCTGCGCCTCTCGCTGGAGCGCGAGCGCGAGCCGGTGGAGACGCTGCGCCGCCTGAAAACAGAGCTGGAGGAGGCTCAGGTGGCTCTGGAGCGGGCCGAGCGCGAGTATAATCTGGAGGAGCAGGCACGCTTGCGCTATGGAGTCATTCCAGAATTGGAGCGCCGCATCCGCGAGATGGAGGGCAAGCTGAGCGAGATCCAGGGCGCGCGTATGTTGAAGGAGGAAGTTGACGCCGAGGATATCGCAGAGATTGTCTCAAAGTGGACACATATCCCGGTCGCGAAGTTGATGGAGGGCGAGGTCCAGAAGCTGTTGAAGATGGAGGAGCGCCTGCGCGAGCGTGTGGTTGGTCAGGACCATGCCCTGCGCGCGGTCTCGGATGCTATTCGTCGCGCCCGCGCTGGCTTGCAGGACCCCAATCGCCCGTTGGCGAGCTTCCTCTTCCTGGGCCCGACTGGCGTCGGTAAGACAGAGCTGGCCCGCGCTCTGGCCGAGTTCCTCTTCGATAATGAACAGGCGCTGGTGCGCATCGATATGTCAGAGTACATGGAGAAGCACAGTGTCTCGCGCCTGATCGGTGCTCCACCGGGCTATGTGGGCTATGAAGAGGGTGGCCAGTTGACGGAGGCCGTGCGTCGTCATCCTTACAGCGTGGTGCTCTTCGATGAGATCGAGAAGGCGGCGCCCGATGTCTTTAATGTGCTGCTGCAGTTGCTCGACGACGGTCGCTTGACAGATGGCCAGGGCCGCACCGTGGACTTTAAGAATACGGTCATTATTATGACGAGCAACGTGGGCACGAGCTGGCTGCCCGAGCTGGAGGGCCTCGACGAGGAGGAGGTACAGCGCCAGGTTCGGCAGCGCCTGCGTGAGGAGGGCTTCCGCCCAGAGTTTATTAACCGCATCGATGAGATTGTGATCTTCCATCCGCTGACACCCGAGCGGATCAAGGAGATCGTGGATATTCAGATCAATCGCCTGCGCCCGCGCCTAGCTGAGCGCCATATCACTTTGCAGGTGAGCGAGGCGGCCCGCGAGTTGCTGGCGAGTGAGGGTTACGATCCGCATTTTGGAGCGCGCCCGCTCAAGCGGGTGATCCAGCGTGAGGTCGAAAACCGGCTGGCGCGCGCTTTGCTGGACGGGACAATCCGCGAGGGCGATACGGTGCAGATCGATGCCCGCAATGGCCAGATTGTAATTGAGCCAGTGCGAGCGACAGCCCAGGTCTGAGCCAGCAGGCCTCACCGCTGGCTACTGGCTTTGGTTGGGCGGCGCCAGCCGGACCGGACCGTTAGCAGCAGGCTACGGACGGCTGGCCTGCTCTATTTTGGGGGTGCTTGCTATGCTATCACTACCGGCGGAGAGCGCTTACGTCCCTCAGCCTGAATACAGCGCAGACCTCCTTGATACTCTAAGCGCGGTCGCTGTGCAGCTCCGCACCTTGCGCACGCTCTTGAGCAAGCCTCTGACTTCCGAGCAGTTATCTACTGTGAGCCACGGCCTGGCGCTAGTAGAGGAAGAGGTGACCGCTTTGCTAGCTGAGCTGCGTCTGACGGGCGAGGCCTCCGCTAGCGAGGCGCCGGAGCACCAGACGGAAAGACTGACGGAGGCTCTGGGACGGCTAGTGGAGGAGCGTGCTGAGGCCCTTGGCGTGTCGAGTCGGGTTCAGGTGACAGGTGAGACACGACGGCTCGACCCACTGATCGCTGTGCTGCTCTACCGTCTGACGCGCGCTGCTCTCGCTATCGTCGCCCGTCATCGCTCTGTCCAGCATGTGCGCCTGGCCTTGCACTATGGCCGCGAGGGCCTGCAATTGACTCTCACTGATGATGGAGTAAGCGCTGAAGAGGAAACGGACCTGGCGGCGCCGCCTTTTGCTCCTCCTCTTGCTGCTCAAGAAACGCTCGAGGCGCTAGACCAGCAGCTACGGGCCGCCGGGGGCAGGCTGTCTATCAGCGCTGCGCCAGGTCAGGGTCATCAGATCAGCGCCAGTCTGCCCTACGAGCGCCTTCCTGGTGCCCACTTGCCCGCTTTGCGCCCCACCCAGGCTACGTCAGTACCCCAGCAGCGCCTGCGCCTGCTGGTGGTAGCTGGTCAGCCAGTGATGCGCGCTGGTCTGCGCCGTCTTTTAGAGAGCTATGCCGACCTGCAGGTCATCGGTGAGGCAACCAATGGTATCCAGGCCACCGGTGAGGCGCTCGAACTTGGACCGCAAGTCGTGATCTTTGATCTTCCGCGGCCCGATGAGCAAGCAATGGACACGCTGCGCCAGATGAAGCAGCTCAGCCCCGATACCCGCATTCTTGTACTTGCCGCCTCCGATCAACCCGAGCAGCTTGCAGCGGCTCTCCGGGCAGGGGCCGACGGTTATCTGCTCAGAGAAGTGGCTCCCGATGAGCTGGTCCAGGCAATCCGCCTGGTCGCGCAGGGCGAAACTATCGTCCAACGCCAACTAGCGGCCCGCTTGCTTACGCGCCTCAGTCGACCGACCGAGGACACCCTAGCGACAATCTCACTGACAGCGCGTGAACGTCAAGTCTTGTGGCTGTTGGCACGCGGTCTGCGCAATAAAGAAATCGCCCGTCGTCTGCAGGTCAGCGAGAGAACGGTAAACTTCCACCTGGCCAATATTTATCAGAAGCTCCACGTTTCTGGGCGTACCGAGGCACTGAGCCGAGCCTTAGAGGCGGGCCTGCTCTCGCCTGATGCTCTGACCTCGACTGAGGCATAGGACAAGCTGGCGGCTAAGCAGCGGCACGTATCCGTTGTAATCTTTGCTTACCATCGAGCGATGGACCCGGCTTGTCCAGAGTGACAACCGAAACCATCTTCCCATTCACCTTGTACTCTTGCATGAGAATATGCTATCCTCACCCTGAGACTGGAGGCGACTTTTTAGCGCGGCATGGGAGTCCTTTTCGCCCACCGGGAGCACAGGAGGCAAAACCGGCTGCCTCGCTTTTTGCCGCCAGGCCAGACCGCGCGGGCCGCACTGGAAAGGATTACGATGCTGGCATGGCAGAGAGAAAACACCAGAACTGGTTTATTCCCCTGCGTGTACGCCTGCGCAGCGGCAATGAGCCGACACGCCAGGAACGGAGCGTTCATCACGAGACTAACCATGCACGGAGTAGGGCAGCTATGACAACGTTCCCCCCGCTTAATACCTCATCGGAGCGCGAGCGCTCCACCTCACGGCCTCAGTCCGCAGTACCTACGGTGCCCGCCATAAGCTCCACGAGTGCGTCCAGTGCAACTGGCCCTGCGACTCAGGAACAGGCGCTGTATACACGCCAGGTCAAGGAGCTGATCCGCCTGGGGAACATGCTGCGCGCTGAGCTGGGTCTTGAGGAGGTGCTCCAGCAAATTGCGGCCTCAATTACCGCTTGTACCGGCTTCCGTAGCGCGGTGATCAAGCTACTGCAGGAGGACAGTGAGTATCTGAAAGCTGTGGCCTTTGCAGGTATCTCTGCTGAGGATCAGCGCCGCCTCATTGAGCATCCGATGCGGGTGGAGCAGATGCTGCGCCAGATGCGACCAGAGTTCCGCATCAGCCAGAGCTATTTTATTTCGCATGAGCACATTCATGAGTTTGCCGATGTGACTCTGGTCGGCAATATGCCGCTCAGCGACTATCGACCCGGTGGCTGGCATCCGCTCGATATGCTCATCGTGCCGCTCTATAGTCCGCGCAAGAAACAGCTCGTCGGCTTCATCTCCCTCGATGAGCCAGAGGATGGCCAGATCCCTACACTCGAGCGCATCGAGATGCTCGAACTCTTTGCAAACCAGGCAGCCATTGCGATCGATAACGCCCAGGTCTTCGCCCAACAGGAGGCTGAGCATCGCGCTCTGCAGGAGGCCATCGCCGCTCTGCGCTCCGATCTGGAGCCGCTGAGCCGCGGCGATCTGCGGGTTCGTCTGCAGGCACGGCACGCCTCGCTACAGCCGGTGGCAGAGCTGCTAAATGCCTCAATCGACCAGCTTCATGCCATTGTCTCTGAGGTTCAGAAAAGCGCGCGCACTCTGGATGATCAGGCCCATAATCTGCAGCGCAGCACTGAGCTGCTGGTACGCGATGCCGATCAACAGGAGCGCCAGGTCTACCATCTCTCCCATGAAGTTGACCAGCTGACCAGTCTTATTCGCCAGCTAGGCGAACATGCCGGTAAGCTTACGCAGATGACCTCTGAGGCCCTGGATGTGACGGCTAAAGGTCAGGAGACTGTTGACCGTGCCGTGGAGGGCATTCGTCAAGTGCGTGAGGCGACCATGCAGTCGGCGCGCCTTATGAAGCGCTTGAGCGAAAGCGGCCAGGAGATTAATGAGACGGTAACAGCCATCACTGACTTGACGGCCAGTATGAATCTGTTGGCGCTCAATGCGGCGATTGAAGCCGTGCGCGCCAGTGAGTACGGTCAGGGCTTTGCCGTGATCGCTCAGGAGATTCGCACGCTGGCTGTTCGCAGCGCTGAAGCAGCGCGCAAGGTCGCTACTCATATCCGTACAGTGCAGCATGAGACGACGGCTATCTCTCAAAGTGTGGAACGTAATACGCAGCAGGTGATCACTCAGACCGATCTAGTGACGCAGACGGGCATCGAGCTGGATGCCATCCTGACGGTGGCTGAGCAGATCGCCGATCTGGCCGATGTGATCCATGTCGATACAGAGCGTCAGAGCAAAAGCTCTCAGTTGGCCATCGCCTCTGTCGAGGAGATGTCTCGCATGAGCGCGGAGCTTAATGAGCATTTGCAGCGCTGTAAACAGACAGTCGATGCGATGGTAGGCTTGACCGAGAGCCTGCGCCGACGTGTGGCTCCCCTCAAGGTGAAAGAAGAGTTGTGAGACAGGCTTGCTGCCAGTCTGGAGGCTGCTATGAACCGCAATAGAGAAGCGGGCCAGCCCGTTGTAGCCGCATTGAGGGCCAGTTAGCGCCCATCTGGAGATGGTGTCAGCGGGTCAGGAGGGCAGGCCTGGCTCTGGTCCTGACCCCGCCTGAATCGCTGGCTAGCGCAGACAGCGCTGAGGAACGAGGGCCACCCTGCTCAGGCGCCATCTCCTTCCCGGTCAGACCTGGCGATACCAGAACTGGTCCCAGGCTTGCCAAAAGGTGGCCGCCGTTGAGACCACCATGCGTGGCCCAACAATTTCCACTCCCTGTCGGCCCTTAAAGTCGCTCGCGCGATCAGGGGTAGCTAGCTCAACCTTAAAGGTTACTGGCGTTGTGGTCGGCTTGTAGGGCTTGGGCCAGTTGCGTGTACTGAGTGCCCGCGCAACGCCTATCTCGATTAGCGAGCGGGCGTCACGTGGCGCCATATGAACAGCAGAGAAGCGGCCCAGGCCGCGCTTGACTTCGGCAGTGACTACTTGCGGGCCGAGTAGTGCTGTCACTTCGCGACAGGTGGCTACGTCCCCCGAGACAAAAACGGCGGGCACATCCCAGCAGCCAGCGATCGCGGCAAGGATGCCGCTCTCGCCAACGCGTGTCTCATTGATCCAGGCATTGTACCATGACTCAGAAGAGACGGTATGGCAGAGCACTCCGTCAGGTGTGCCGGCCATAGCATGGGCGCCCACAAACAGAATGGCGTCACAGCCACGCTCGAAGGCTTCAATGTAACGTGCCCAGGGGTGGCCCAGGACATATTGCGCCCCCGATTCCAAACGTTCGGGAAGTAAGCTCCTGAAGTTATAGGCCCCACCAGCTCCGTGGCAGTCTACTACAGTGATTTCTGCGGCGCCTGCAGCGCGCGCCCCGCGCACCGCCGCATTGATCTCCTCGGTATAAAGCTGGCGTGCCTCTTCGTAGAGCGGATGACCTGCCGTGACCTGCTCCCAGCTCTCAATGCAGGCCACTCCTTCCATATCACAAAAAATCACGACACGCATGAGGAAAAACTCTCTCTCAGACGATGTTGGAGCCGTTTATATACTCTCCGATAGGTTTGCTGTTTGCGCATAGGCTTCCTCCATCTTAATATGACGTAGCAAGGTATCAAAGGGCAAAAAAATAAGACCATCCCATCTTTCCCCGGCATTCCCCGCCCTCCGACCCGGGTCAGATAAGACATTCTAGCATTCATTCGCCAGCCACCTACTCCTCAGACAGCGCCTCAGAAGCGTCGCCGCTGCCGCTGGGCATATTTGCGCTCTAGCTCTTCTAGACGGCGCCGCTGGCGCGGACTCAACTCATATTCACGGTAGAGACGCCGCCCAATCTTCCAGCCGAAGTAGCCACAGATGCTAGCCGCCACCAGAGCAGCCAGAATCATTACTATTCGTAATAAAGCGCCACTGAGGAAATCAGTGACTGGCGAGCCAATCAGACGCGTGGCTACAGGGAGGGAGAGACTGAGCAGGAGACCGATAGTCACCCCGAGGCAGCAGCCTAACGGCCCCCCGTTGGTTTCCCACTCGGCAGTAGTAGCAGCCGCCGGCGTGGGTTGTCCACCCTCCTCAGTCCGCGCCTCGTGACCACTGGTCTGGGAAGCTGCTCTAGAGACTGTGACCTCCTCTAGAGTTGTCTCCTGACCATCGCTCTTCTGAGCCGCTCCAGAAGCTGGCTGATCAGGTTCATACTTTACATCCGACATCGCGCCCCCCGCCATCCTCCTTCCTTAGAAAGTGCCAAACTGCCGATCGCCGGCGTCACCAAGGCCAGGCAGGATAAAGCCGTAATCGTTCAAGCTCTCATCAAGAGCGGCAATATAAATGTCGATATCTGGATGAGCCTGAGAGAGCCGCAGCAGTCCGTAGGGGGCGGCGATAATGCCCACATAGCAGATACGCGGAATATGACGCTGCTTCAGAATTGCAATGGCATCGATTGCCGAGCCGCCGGTAGCCAGCATGGGGTCGACAGCATAGCAGACCTGCAGATTGACAGTACTCGGCAGCCGATTGTAGTACTCTTGGGCTCTGAGCGTCCGCTCATCGCGCCGCAAGCCCAGATGCCAGACCTGAGCGTCAGGGATGACTTCACGGAACCCCTCCGCCAGCCCCAGGCCGGCACGGAGAATCGGCGTAATACCAATACCGCCGGCCAGCCGCTGACCGATGGTTTTCTGCAGCGGTGTCTCAACTTCCACCGGCTCCAGTGAGAGCGTTGCCGTGGCCTCATAGGCGAGCAAGGCGCCGATCTCCTTGAGCAGGCGATAGAACTCGGTTGGTGGCGTGCGTTTATCGCGCAGCGCCGTCATTTTATGCGCCACCACTGGGTGATTCGATATATGCACACGCGGTAGATGAAGCACCTCTTCTCGGCGAGGCTGCGGCACTCCCTGCATTGGGAGTACGGGCTGTTCTTCGCGCCGGGTACCAACTTCTGTCATGTCGCCTTCTCCTTACATGCTCCTGGCCAAAGAAAAGTGGCCTGTATGGTTGCCTTCATGCATTCTATCAGACATAATTGAGGGCGTCGAGAGTATCCCGTTCCACCCTGCCAATGGCCAGCAAACTGCTCAGTGTTCAGCAGATGATGAGCTGACATCTGGCAAACGGCCAGGCATAGCCAGCGGCTCTGCCTACCCCAAGCTGCTTCGGCCTTGCGTCGTGCACGACAGCGAGGATGAGCATGCGTACAAGCTGCGCCGCACGGGCCTTCCTTAATCCGGCAGCAGCATCTGCGTGAGCCAAAGAGGGGCAGTGAGCGACTGAGGAGACAGCACATCAAGGCGCTATCAGGACGCTTCCCATAGGGGGAATGAGCCAGGCTGGATCGGGAACTTGAGACCGGGATAGTGAACTTGAGCAGATCGCGTTAGCTGACCGACTGTGCTATACTAGCCTCATGGTCGTGGGAGTCTGTCAAATCACATTGCATCTGCCGTCGTGCCACTCGCTCAAGGCCAAACGGCAGGTTCTCAAATCGATCATGGCGCGCGTGCGCAATCAGTTCGAGGTAGCGATCGCCGAGGTGGATGGACATGATCGCTGGCAGATCGCGCACCTGGGGCTGTGCTATGTGAGCACCAGCAGTCAACACGCCGAAGAGGTGCTTGATCATGTCTGGCGCTTCATCGAGGAGACACGCCCCGATGTGATTGTGACCGACGCCAGGACCGAAATTATGAGCTGGTGATGGTGATGCCCGCCCCCGCCAGGCTCGCCTCATCGAGCTGAGCATCAGAGAAGCAAGACAGGCATGATGTCATCACTAGAGCACGTGGCGAGCACGCCTAGCCAGAGCCGGAGGGGAATACGCTCCGTCTCTGTGCTCGGCGTGCGTATCGATCGCGTTACGCAGGAGGAGGCTCTCGCCTTTATTGAGGAGCAGATCCGCCGCCGGCGCGCCAGCGGCAACTGTTTGCCCTGTTGTCAGATCGTGACTGTCAACCCAGAGTTCGTGATGGAGGCGCAGCGTAATCCCGCCTTTCGCAGGGCTATCAATGAGGCCGCTTTGAACGTGCCTGATGGCATTGGCGTGGTCTGGGCCACACGCTACCTGGGCCAGCCCGCCCCGGAGCGCATTACAGGCACTGATCTAATTCCGGCTCTGGCGGAGCGCTGCGCCGCCCACGGTTATCGCCTCTATTTGCTAGGCGCCGCTCCCGGCGTAGCCGAGGCTACTGCCGCTCGCCTCTGCGCGCGCTTTCCCGGCTTACAGATCGCCGGTACTTACGCCGGTTCGCCTGACCCTGCCGAAGAGGAGGCGATTCTGCAGCGTCTGGCCGCCGCTCAGGCTGACCTGCTCTGCGTGGCCTACGGCGCTCCCGCTCAGGAGCTGTGGATCTGGCGCAATCTGTCGCGCTTGCCGGTGGCTGTGGCAATGGGAGTTGGCGGCGCCTTCGATTTCCTTTCGGGCCGTAAGAAGCGGGCACCCCGCGCCTGGCAGCGCCTGGGCCTGGAATGGCTCTATCGCCTCTATCGCGAGCCGTGGCGCTGGCGCCGCATGCTGGCTCTGCCCCGCTTTGCACTGGTGGTCATCTTCACGGGACGAGGAAGGCAGTCACAGGCATGATGCAGCCAGAGCTTGACTCCAGCAGGCTTGAACACCTGCGCTCTCTTATTTCCTCTTTCGCCGGCAAGCGCGTGCTGGTCATCGGCGATATGGTCGCTGATGAGTATTTGATTGGGCGCCCGACCCGCATCGCGCGTGAGGCTCCGGTCTTGATCCTCGAGCTGAGCGAGGAGCGCACAATCCCAGGCGGCGCTACCAATGTAGCCGTCAATGCGCGCGCCCTGGGAGCCGAGGTCTTTTTAGCTGGTGTGGTTGGCGATGATGCCCCCGGCGCCCGCCTTCGCCAGGCAATCCGCGATTGGGGCATCCACCAGGAAGGCCTCTTTACCGATCCCAGTCGCCCAACATCTACAAAGACACGTATTCTGGCCGGCAGTCCGCAAGTAGTGCGTCAGCACATCGTGCGCCTGGACCGCGTCGATACGTCGGAGGTCACAGAACCCTGCAAGAGCCAGATCATCGCTTATATTCAGCGCATGCTCCCCTCGATGGACGCAGTCATGGTCGCCGACTACGAGAATGGCGTCATTAGTCCCGATATCATCGCTGCTTGCTTGCCTTTGGCGCGCGAACTGGGCAAGATTATCGTGGTCGATTCGCATGGCTCGCTTTTCCGCTTCCAGGGTGTCACAGCCTTGACTCCTAACCAGCCGGAGGCCGAGGCCACGCTAGGCATGACGATCCATAATGAGGAGGAGCTGAACGAGGCAGGGCGGCGCCTACTGGAGGGCAGCCAGGCCCGCGGTGTGCTCATCACGCGCGGAAGCGAGGGTATGAGCCTGTTCGAGATCGGCAAGGAGCCGCTGCATTTGCCGGTTTATCGTCTGAATCGCCACAGCAGCGAGGTGGTTGATACCAATGGTGCTGGCGATACAGTGGCCGCAACTTTCACGCTGGCCCTGACCGCTGGCGCCACGATGGCTGAGGCCGCCTTTCTTTCGAACGTCGCCGCCGCACTGGTGGTGCGTCGCCTCGGCTGCGCCAGCAATACACCTGAAGAATTAATGGATGCTTTGCATGAGTAACTGCGGAGAATCCGATCTAACAATCGGCAGTGTCGGCATCCACAGCGCCGCAGGAGCTTCTCACTCTTCTTACGGTACTGGGGCACTGGCGGCAACACAGGCTAAGATTATGGAACGCGAGCAGTTAGCAGCGCTGGTGCATCGGCGTCAGCAAGCTGGAGAGCGCGCCGTTTTCACCAACGGCTGCTTTGATCTGCTCCACCTCGGTCATGTGCGCTATCTTCAGGAGGCTCGCGCTCTGGGTGACTTCCTGATTGTTGCTCTTAACAGCGATGAGAGTGTGCGAACGCTGAAGGGTCCTGGGCGGCCGCTGGTTCCCCAGGAAGAGCGAGCGGAGATCCTGGCTGCCCTGGCTTGTGTCGACTATGTGACTATCTTTGAGGAGCCAACGGCCTGTGACCTGGTGACCCTGCTGCGCCCAGCGATCTATGTGAAAGGAGGCGACTATGCCGCCTCCTCGACAGAGGCTAATCCCGGCCAGCCTGATTTTAGCCGCCTACCAGAAGCCAGAATAGTCCAGACCTATGGTGGCAGCGTGCGCCTGATCCCATATCTGGCACACCACTCGACAACAGAGCTGATCATGGCTATTAAGCGCCTGCCATGACCGCTGATTTTGATCAGTCGATATTGTGCTTGTTGAATTTGCTCGCACTAACCTGGTTAGCTGGCCCACGTTGACCTGAACCACCTGGTTCGGGGTACGCTCCTTAGTCAGCGTAGTCAGTAGCAGACCGCTAGCCCTGACCTACCAGTCGATTGTGCTGTGGCCTGCCAGTTAGCCAAGGCCCAAGTTTTAAATCGCATGGAGATAGGATCGGTCCAACCTATGGCAGATTATGAAGCACAGCAATCTACTCATGCAGAAAACGAAGTTGAGCGATTGCAGGCGCAGAAAGACTCTTTGCCGCTCATCACAGTAGGTATCGGCACATCTGGAACACCAGGCACGCCAGCAGCAGAAGGAGAGCTACCGCTACCAGTGGCGCTAGAGCAGGTAGAACAGCAGAGCGAGGCGAAGGCCGCGCCCGCATCCACCGTGGCAGTCTCCTCTAGCCCTCACGGCCAGGTGGCGCGCGGGGCGTCGTTGGTCATGCTCGGCAACTTGGGGAGCAGCATCATGGGAATGGTGCGCCAGATCGTGATTGCGGCCCTGGGCAAAAGTATCGCCGGGCCATTTTTGGCCGCTAGCGTCTCCATGCAGACCTTTTATGACTTTGTGATTAACGGCGCAGTCGATAAGGCTCTTATCCCTACGTTCAGTGACTACGTTGCCCCCGAGAAACGCCAGGAGTTTCGCCAGCTTGTCTTTACGCTGGTGAATGTTGTCACGCTTCTCATGCTGCTGATCGCCACGGGCTATGCCTTGCTCGCACCATTCTTCGTCAATTTCATTGCTCAGGGCTACACGGGGGCGGAGAGAACACTGACCCTGCACTACTCGCAGATCATTTTCTTCTCCCTGGTTGGCCTGGGACCATTTTCCGTGCTTTTAGCCGCTCTGTATACCTTGCGAGAGTTCGGCTGGCCAGCCTTCGCGACCGCCGCCTTCCACATCGGGATCATTATTGGCGTCATTGTCGGTGCTCTGGTGGGCGAGCAGCACTTTGGCCAGTATGGCATCGCCTGCGGCGTGCTGCTGGGAGCCGCGGGCGAGATCCTCTTGCTTTTACCAGGCATCCGGCGTCAGAAGCTCGGCTATCTCTTCACTTTTCATGTGCGCCACCCAGGCATTCCACGCATTCTAAAGCTCTATGCTCCAGTGGCTGTCAGTTATTTTGTCCTCAATGTGTTGCTGGCTAACTTCGATCTGCATCTGGCCTCGCTGACTCCCGGCGACGGGGCAGCCAATGTCACCGCTTTGCAAAACGCTACGCGCTTGCTGCAGTTTCCGGTCGGGCTGGTGGCCTCGGCCCTGGCCTTTTCGATTCTGCCGCTGCTCTCAGTGCAGGCCAATGCAGGCGAGGAGGAGCAATTCAAAGAGACGCTGATGGCCGGTATCCGCCTGGGCTTGCTGGTCATGATTCCGGCGGCCCTGGGGCTGATCATTCTGCGCCAACCGATCTGCGATCTCATTTATCGCCACGGTCGCTATACTCAGCATGATACCATTCTGGCAGCGACAGCCTTGCAGAATTACGCCTACCAGTTACCCTTTGTGGCTATTGATCAGCTACTGATGGCCGCTTTCTTTGCACGCAAAAATACCGTCGTGCCGGTTGCCGTGGGCTTCATTACGATTTTTGGGTACCTCGCTGTCGCTCTGCCGGGATACAGCACAATTGGCATGCCCGCCCTGGCTTTCGCCAATACGGTGCAAAATTCTTCGCACGCGCTGATCCTGCTCCTGATCTGGCGCATACAGCATGGCTCGCTTCGCCTGCGTAAGACTCTGCCAGCCTTGGGGAAAATCTTGCTGGCAGCCGCCATTATGAGCGTTACCGCCTGGCTGCTACAGATGGGCCTGGGACATCTGCCGCTCTTCTCGTCGGCGACGACTTTAGGCGCCTTCCTGACGGTGGTTGTCACCGGTGGGCTGGCTGTCGCAGTCTACTTTTCCTGTATTCTCGTGCTGCGAGTTGAGGAGATTCACCTACTCACCCGCGCTGTGATGGCCAAGCTGGGAAAGAAATAGGGTTCTTACCAACCTTTCTCTGGCCAGCCTCGCTCAGTCGTGCGCCCCTGCCCGGCCAGCGCGGCCAGAGCCAGCTACAGTGGTCAGGACCAGGGAAACGGGCTGAGCAGGCTCGCCAGCTCTCTCAGCTTGTAGATAACAGCCGCCAGGGATGTAGTGCCAGCAGCTCAGGTGACTCAGTCAATCAGTAAAGGCAGCCGCGCAGTGAGGTTGGCAGAGCTTCAGATCACGTAAATGTTCCCTGCACGCCAGGTATCGACGGCGTGCTCAACTGCCCGAATATAGGCTTTCTCGTCGTTGTGATCGGCAGCCGGTGCATACTTGGGTATGATCTGCTCAATGGTTACAAGCCCCCACTGGGCTACGTAAAGATTGCGAATCAGCTTGTACCACTGGAGGAACCCATCCTCCCAGCTATACATGATGGCAAAACCGTGACCGTCGGGGCTGGTACAGGGGCGAGTAGGAATACAGCGGATGTTGCCGAGCGATTTAGTTTCACGCGCCACTCCCTGGGTGCCAAAGGTACTTTCATGCATAAAGAAGGCCAGCGCGTAGACTGGGTCGATGCCATATTGCACCCCATAATCGTAGAGGGCCTTCCCTTTGCCCGCCGCAGGCGAATGATAGGCCGCCAGCACCTTATTAATAAAGTCGACGGTGATGGTTGGTTTCCCCAGAACCGAGTAGGGACCCGGATGAGAGGGAATGCTTTGTTTGGGAGGCAGCGGGCCGGTACTGGCCTCCCAGGTGTTGAAGGCATCGAAAGAACCCCCAATCTGGACAGGATAGACCTGGCCAGGTACGGTGACAAGATCGAGATGAGCGCTCCTTTCATAAAGGACGGCGCTTAGCATGACCAGCAGACCAAGCACTACAGCGCTCAGGCAGAGTAAAAAAGGCCCAAGCCAGTGCCCGTGCGCTCGTAGCAGCCCCGGAGCCGGGACAGGGCGGCTTTCTGGCAATTGAATGGTGGTCACCGGCATCGGTGATCGCCCCCGTTTATACGGGGGCTCCGTGACTACTCCATCGTCCGAGGGCAGGATGCGCGTCGCCCTGCGCCGCGGCGGCTCAAATAAGAGCGGTTGTTCTTCTGATCGGCTATTGCGTCCGTAGCTGCTCCCGTTAGCCATGCACAGGCCTCTTAGAACTTTTGTTCTTGTCTTGCAATGCAAAGGCGTGGCTATTGTAGCACAGTGCCTCGCACGGATGCAAGGAGTAACTGCATGCTGTGCAGCGATGGGTTGACATCTATTTGTACTTGTCCTGGCACTAGAGAGCATACCATAGACCTGCTAAAAATGCCAGTTGAGGCCCTTGATTACAAGGGAAGAGAGTCACTACTTTCAGGTAACTTCTGCCCTGGCTGTGCTGTCAGTAGGATTGCTGACAACTAGAGGCGCCTGTCCACCGTACTTCCCACTAGGAACTTTGCATTGCGGCAAAGCTTGTAGCCTGAGCTTGGACCAGTCTGCTTGGAGTAGACAGGGTATCAGACCTGGGCGTCTTCTGATAGAGGCCAGCTCAGGTTATGGCGCATCCAGGCGCCGACAAAAGGAAAAAAAGAGGCAAGGGAGTACATTAGCCAGGAGACGAGGAAAGAGGAAAACGGTGCTGGAATTCCTTGGTGCTATTGGCGGTATTGTTCTGATTGACCTGGTACTTAGTGGCGATAACGCTCTGGTCATCGGCGCGGCGGCGGCTCGTTTACCACGGCGAGAACGCTGGCTGGCTATTCTGCTGGGAGGTGGTGGCGCAGTGGTTTTGCGTATCCTTTTTGCAGTGGCTGCGACTCTGCTGTTGACCATACCGCTTCTACAGGCGGTGGGGGGCGCGGTGCTTCTTTACATCGCGCTTCATTTGCTGATGGAACGGATTAATCATCCGGACAAAGATGCAACGCCAGCCAGTCCTCACGGCGCCGCTCAGCCTCAGTCTGGGACCGGAGCGCCAGCGAGGGAAGGTATGCCTTCCCTGTGGCAGGCTCTGCTCACTATCATCATCGCAGATGTCACAATGAGCCTGGATAATGTGATTGCCGTCGGAGCCTTGGCTCATGGCAATCTGCTCTTGCTAGCGGCGGGTATCTTCTTGAGCCTGCTCATTCTGCTCTTTGGAAGCGCTCTGGTTGCAGAGCTGATCGGACGTCTTCCCTGGCTGCTTGATCTGGCGGCGCTGGTGCTGGGCTGGACAGCGGGACATATGATCCTGGGTGATCTGCGCCTGGGGCCATTCCTCAAGCAGGCCTGGTGGAGCGAGTATGTCATCTACGCCCTCTGTCTTGGTCTGGTGCTGGCCGTCGATGTCGCGCTGCGGCTGCGCGCCCGTCGCTCGTCTTCTCCGGTTGCCGTTTCTTCTCCATCTGCGACACCGGCAGGATCGCAGCCCGCAGCAACAGGTACCTCTCGAGATCAGGCGCTCCCCCAGCGAGGGACCAATGAACGATCTTAGCGATAAGGCACTGACCAAGTTAGTGGAGTTCTATGAGCAGTATGGTTATGCCGCCGCGCTGCTGGGAGCCTTGAGTGAGAATACGGCTCTGCTGGGGTTGTTATTGCCGGGCGGTTCCCTGGCTCTGCTGGCCGCTTTCCTGGCTCGCACGGGTCAGCTCGAGATTGTTGGTGTGTTCTTCTGTGTCTGGCTAGGTACTGTGCTCGGCTACCACTGCGACTATCTTGTGGGACGCCTGCTGTTGGTTAAGGCCTTGCATCGCCGTCTCCCCCGCTCTGTTGACCGGCGCTGGCGCCTGGCCGCTCGCTTGCGGTTGGCGCGGCGTTGGCTTCAGCGTCATGGAGGTAAGGCGATCCTGCTCTCCCATCTGGTCGGCCATATGCGCTCATTGACTGCTATGAGTGCTGGTATGCTGGCCATGCGCTACCGGCGCTTCCTGCTGTGGGAACTGCTGGCCGCCGGCTTGTGGAGCCTACTCTACTGCGGCCTCGGCTACCTGCTGGCCAGTGAGTACGCTCTGCTGAGCCGGTTGCTTCAAGGCAGCAGTTGGGCGCTTCTCTTGCTGCTGCTCGGCTTTGGCATGGCCTGGCTCACTGCCCGATCTCTGAGTCAGGGAAGCCGACGAGGTCGCAGGAACAGACAGGTAGGCTCACGCCCTCTCGCCAAGACGGAGCAGCGCTTGCCTTGATCAGTTAACCAGGCCTGGCCCGCCTCCCGTCACTGGATCAAGGGTAGCTTGCCGGTCTGCGGCTCAAGTGGCTCTTACCTGGGCTACCTTTTTGTTCTCCCCGCTTACTATCTCCTGCTCCTCTATCGCGCTCGTCTATCGCTGGCCTCTCTGTGCCAGGTTTCGCTCCAGAACGGCTGCCCTCAACCGGAGCGATGGCTTGCCCCATTTCTCTGGAGTAGACTATAATGAGAGCATAGACCGCGCCAGCCAGCCAGAGGCCAGGTCGTTGCACGAGAGGAGCGGCGTATGCACGTCAGCGAGCCTGCCGAATATGCCATTCTGGGGCTGCTGGAGGCGCGCCCCATGCATGGCTATGAGATGTTCCAGCATTTCCAGGGCGGCACGCTGGGCCAGATTGTCCACCTGGAAATGAGCCAGATGTACGCTTTTCTTAAGAAGCTGGAGCGGCTCAACTATATTGCTGCGAAGCTGGAGCCACAAGGCTCGCGCCCCCCACGGAAGGTTTTTCACCTTACCTCCGCTGGCAGGGATTATTTCCGCCACTGGTTGACAGAGCCGGTCGAGCGCCCGCGCGATATTCGTATCCTCTTCTTACTGAAGCTGTATTTTATCCGGCATGTTTTGCCTGAAGAGATGCCCGCGCTGATCGAGCGCCAGATCGCCGCTTGTCAGGCCTTCCTGCGCCATCTCGAAGAGTTACCAAAGGGCCAGGAGCAGCGCGCACCCGCTCAGGACCTGACCTTCTTCGATCGCGTCGTGCTCCGCAGCCGCATTCATCAGACACGTGCTCTGATCGCCTGGCTGCAAGAGCTGCTGCACGATTATAGTCCCGTGGGGACCTCTTCATAGGTGAAGGGGAGAGAGATCGCCGTAGTTAGACAAGCTGATCGCTGCTTTGCTCCTGGGTGCCTTAGGGCGAGCGGCTTGCGTTCTGACGCCATTCCCGCACCACTATGGTGTGCTCCTCCGTGCCACTTTCGTTCATTTGACGCCCCTCCTCAGCTATGCTACTATCTCTAATAATCAGATCCCAGCCTTACGTTGACCTCTCTTCTTTCCGCGCCTTTGATGCGCGAAAGATGTGGAAAGTGAGACGCATTGAATCAGCCAGACAGTCCTGATATGACATGATCAATGAGGTTAGCGATGCAGCTTTTCATGGTGACGGCCAGTAGCGAGACGGCGGCCTTGCAGGGGCTGGCGACGTTGTCTAAGTATCTTTTCACTACTGGCCTTTGTATGATCGGCGTCATGACGGTGGCCTATCTCTGGTATACGATCGGCACCGCTCGCTTGGCTAAGCAGGTAACCCGCCAGGTGCAGCGTCAACGGAGCAAAGACCAAAGGGTGGCTCAGAGCGCCAAGCAGACTGCTGCCGTCGCTGCAGTGGATGGTGAAGGCAGCGTCGCCACTCTGGTACGCCAGGAGGTTATTCTTAATGAGCAGCCCGACGGCGAAAAGCCGATCCCCCTGAGCCGCAGCTTGATCGCCGTTGGGCGCATTGGCACGACGGTCGGTTGGTTCGCGGCGCTGACCCTGGTTCTTTCACAAGGGCTGCGCACCATTGTAACGGGCCATGCTCCCTGGAGCAATCTTTTTGAGTTCAGCGTCAGCTTTACGGCGGCCCTGCTGCTCTGCTATCTCCTTTTCGAGGCCCGCTTCCATGAACGTGTGCGCGCCTGGGGTCTTTATGTCTGCCTGCTCTCGGTGGTGACCCTGGTTATCGCGATCTATGTCGGCACCACCTATAATCTGATTACTGGTTCGTCGCAGTTGATTCCTGCTCTTCAGGATCAGCCTATTCTGACCCTGCATGTCTCGATGGCCATCTTCGCTTATGCCCTGTTCAGTGTGGCCTTCGGGACTGGCCTGATTATCTTGCTTCAGGGCGGCAGCGGCCAGCGCATCGCCTGGTTGCCCTCCGCAGAGGCCGCTGATGAGCTTGGCTATAAGGCGGTGATCATTGGTTTTCCCTTGCTGGCCCTCAATTTGATCCTGGGCGCCTACTGGGCTAACTATGCCTGGGGCCATTTCTGGAGCTGGGACCCCAAGGAAACGTCAGCCCTTATCACGTGGCTGATCTATGCCGTCTACCTGCATGCGCGCGGCATCCGCGGCTGGCGCGGCAAGCGCATTGGTTGGCTGTTGGTCATTGGCTTCGCCGCTACGCTCTTCACCTACTACGGTGTGAGTTTCCTGGTACCCAGTCTGCATAGTTATGCTAAGTAGCAGCAGGTCATGGCCTAGCCAGTGCGATGGCCTGGCCGTAGCACAGGTTCTCTTCTATCTCCTCTGCCGCTGCTCTGGTCTCGACTGATACGAGACCAGAGCAATTTCGTTGCTGCTCCTCGTTTCTGGCATCCTCTTCAGAGCAACTCGCGCGCAAGTAGCAGCCGATAACGCGGGTTATAGGCTTTGTCGCAGAGACTGCACGAGACAGGACGACTGTAGCGGCGGGCACGCGGGTATTCTTTGCCGCAGTTGGGGCAGACATAAATATAGCGCAGAGGCGCTCGCGCCCGTCGAAGCTGCTCACGACGGGCGCTTTCTTCATGAAGTAGCCGCCTTAGCTCTTCCAGGTCATAGCCAGTGATCGCAGCCTCATCGGCGGCAATGGAATCATAGCCATGATGGCGATGGCGCCGTGGGGTTCCGCGCACGCGATCGGCGAGATGAATCAGCTCGTGAGCGACCGTGACCTCAATGGAACGCGGCTGCATATCCGGTTCAATGAAAATACAGTGCCGATGGCGTGCTAGCTCACTCGCTCCCTCCATGACTGCTGGACGAGAGAGCGACCCTTCGCTAAAGCCCGGCAGTGGGACCATCGCACTCGCACGCCTGCCCTCCGTTTGACCAGGCTTGCAACTGGCACGATCAGCCATGGAAGAGCTGACCTTCCCCGCGAATTGTACATAGCAATAGCAGCCGAGTACCATGAAGTTCAGTCGCTTGCCTGTCCAGCGCTGGTACTCACGACGATCCTGGGTCAGCGCTAACAGCGCTAGCTCGCTCTCTGGCAGCCCTAAGCGCTGCCAGTAGTGCCAAAACCAGCGCTCCACCAGCGGTGTGGCATGCAGAATGGGACCGGCTTGCACAGGCGGAAGGGCCGGCAAGCCGGGCTTGCGTTTCGCAGCCATATGATTCCGTTGCCCTTAAGTGTTTGCGTCTTGGTCAAGGCAGGCGCGCCTGCTCATAACTCGCAGCGTTGCTCTACTCTCTCAGCTAAACAAGCCGAACAGCTCGCTGTGAGCGTTGAACGCAAGCCATGCCCACCTAGTAGCCACATCAAAGCAGGTCTAGTCAGGCTCCACACAGCGTCAGGACCCTTCACCTACAACACGAGAGATAGCCCTACCGCGTTTAACTTGCCCTGCCTGCTTCTCCTTTGCTCCTCTGCGCTGCGGCTAGCTGGCAGAGTCTGACCATCAGCCTTTGCCCAGTATAGCAAGGGGAGCCAAGGGCTGCAAGTTTCCCTGTCTCAAAAGAAAAACACAGGCAGGGCCGGTCAGCCCAGCCCTACCCGCGCCTCAGAACGAGAAGGAGCGAGAAATAAGGGAGGCTTGCTTCTCCTCGCTCGTCTTCACCCTTCTCAGGCCATCGCCTTTGCATCGACCAGGCTGCGAGCAGCCTCATAGATGCGTTGGCCGCTGGGAATGACGGCGCTCTCCAACGGCTCCGAAAAGGGGGGATTGGTACATCGGGTACTCTGAGCTTTCTCATTGGAAGACCCTCACAAAAGCCTCTTTCGGCTCTGACAACGGGCTGCTCTCTGCAAATTGAATGGCCGCTTCCGCCTTCCGCTGTACCTCATCTCGCGATCTCCTCTTTGGCTACACGGAGGACCTCGATAACGTCCCTCCCATCGACAACGTATGCGGGGACATTGAAGCTTTGAGCGCGTTGAAAATGATGGGCTGTAGCGAGGGCCGCCCACTTCGGGGTCGAGTCTGCATAGAGATGGTCTTCAATCACAATCGGGAGGGGCAAGTGGAAGAGGCGAGCAACGTTCGAAGTTTCGGGAAACGTCGCATGCAGCTCTGCACGCAACGACGTGACCTGTAGTGCGCGCTCTTGACTGCAGAGGTACAAGGCCCGAGGATAGCGTGTCTGGCAGGATCACTTTGGCGCAGGGAAAACAGCCAAGCCTCACACACTCGTTCGCTTGCTTCACCGTTCCCAGTCCTCCCCAAGTGAGTTGGCTACGACGAGGCCATCTGGCTCAGCTTTATCTGTCTGCTTGTCTGTTTCAGCTCTACTCGATCCCTTATGACACTGTCAAGGCAAAGAAAGAGCTGACATGATAAACATTGACAGGCCTCCTCATGAGCAGTAAGATGAGGCACACGACACAATCAATCAGGTTGTCACCCAGATGGCGCGACTATCCTCGGATCTCCGCCCCTGTAAGGAGTACCTGTATGTCTTTCCAGGTCTTCATCAAAACAGAGAAACCCTTGCATCAACTCGCCAGCGAGATAGGTACGCTGCTCTCCCTGCCTCCCTTCACGCGACAGCGAAGCCGAGACGCGCTCTACTATCAGTTTGAAATGCTGGGTATGCTCATTCTCATTCATTACCTTGATGAAGAAGAGCGAGCGCCAGAGGTGCTCAGCTATCCCTATGTTTTCACTCTGCAGTTCGCTTTTACGGAGCATGACCTCGATACCGATGATCTGGAGTATCGTTTGCAGCCCTACTACGCGCGTCTGCTCAGCTTTCACCTGGGAGTAGAGACGGCCTATCACGAGAAGCAGCGCCTGAACCAGCGCTGGCGCGTTCGTTACCACTTCTGTCGCAAGAACCCAGACTGGAAAGGGGATATCCTTTACGGGGAACCTGGTTGGCAGCCAGCAGTGATCGAGGAACCGCCGAGCGAGTGGCGCAATCAGCTTCTCCCCGACTAAGCCTTATCTCCCCCCCAGATAGCTCTTTGCCTTTTTCCTCCTCGGTCTCGATTATTGCTCGTATGTTTCATGGCAAGATAGCAGCAGAATCGGAGTCTTCAGGTGAAGCTTGTCGAATGCTTTAGGACCCGCTTACCTGACAGCTTAGCGAGCCGCCCTATGCCGCCAGGACAAGAGCAAAGGGGGGACAGCCATGCCATTCCCCTGGCCCTTGCTTAAGCGGCTTGATCATGTTACAGTCTTTAGCGAGAGCAGTTGCTGCCGCCACCGCCCTGCTTGGCAGTCAAACTGCAAGTAAGGGCGAGCGCATGTGCTTGCTTGCGTAAGCGTGTCAGTCGGTGAGTAAGTGAGTGTGTGCTCCTCAGCCAATACCAGGGCGATCGGAGAGGATCAACCTGGTGGGACGGCGTGAGTCCACTCTCCCCAGAGTAACGAAAGGCAGGCTATGAGTAGCAGCATTGTTGAAGCAGCCATCGGTACAGAACTTCCCCCACTGGTGAAGCCGCCAATTACCCGCGAACAACTCCGTCGCTATGCCGAAGCTTCTGGCGATTACAACCCCATTCATCTGGACGACGAGGCGGCGCGCCGCGTTGGACTAGATGGGGTCATTGCTCATGGTATGCTCAGCATGGCGTTCCTCGGTCAATTTATCGAGCAGCAGATTGCTGCTTACCCCGATGCTTTGCTCACTCGCTTCAAGGTTCGCTTCGCCAACATGGTGCGTCCGGGCGATGTTTTGACTTGCCGTGGTCTGGTCACGGGGCGCAGCCGCGAGCCTGACGGGCGCGAGCAGGTCACCATCGAGTGCTGGGCCGAAAACCAGCGCGGCGAGCGAGTGACAAGCGGCGAGGCCGTTGTCTCTTTGCCATCCGCCTAAGTGAGTGACTGCACCGGTCGACTAACAAGGAGGTTTGCGCATGGTCGAAGCCAGGAACATCAGGGACATCGCCGACCTGCGGCTTCAGTACGACCTGGCGATCTACAACTGCC
>NZ_JADGHT010000460.1 GCF_019683755.1 Thermogemmatispora sp.
TGGGCGCGGAGATCTGTATATGAGACAGGGCCCTCCCTGGCGCCCTCTCTCTCCTCTTCCTCTCACCAGAGCTGTCACTCTGTCACCGTCAAGCTGGGCTGATCCGTGTCTCTGCATGGGAGAGCCGGGGATAGTCAATATGCTCTGCCGATCAATTTGCCTGAAAGGTAGAGAGATACTCTCTGCTAGCGCGGGCAGCTCCCCGAGAGCGGAGCCGATCAGCCGGCGATAGAGAGAGCAGACCATCCCCACAATTGGTCTGCTCTCCTCTGTTTAGCCTACTCAGGCAGCTCTGTGCTAAGGAGGCACTATGTTCGGTGAGCGTGGATGCTTCTTCAATTCACTGCTCTTTCTCATCATTGTCTTTGTGCCAGTTTTAGGGCACATTATCGAGACGGTCATGATTCTGGAAGATGATCACTCAACCGCTGGCAAGCTTCTCTGGCTAGCGGTGGTCTGGTTCATTCCATTTCTCGGGCCGCTCCTCTACTTGCTCTTTGGGCAGAGGCGTCATCATGTTGCCTTTGGCACGCCGAGCTACGGAACGCACTAACTAGGGAGAGAAAGAACCTGGAGAAGGCTGGGCCTCGCGCAGCATAGCCCATAGGCGCAGGCCCTGGCCATGAGGAATAGCTGTTTCACTGACCACTTGAAAGCCATGACGCTCGTAGAAACCGACGTTACGCGGATTCTGGGTCTCCAGGTAGCAAGGGAGGTGGTGAGCGTCGGCTTGCTGGCAGACAACTCTTAGCAAAGCGCTGCCGATACCTTGTCCCTGGTAAGGCGGATCAACCCCCAAGGCCCAGAGATACCAGTGTGGTCCATGTGTATGGAACGCATGCTGCTGAGCGGCGTAGCGCTCGGTAAGTCCGAGGCGCCAGAGGCCACGTGGTCCCAGGCGCAAAGGAGGGAAACGCAGACCGACGCTCAGCAGGCGTCCGAGAGTAGGCGTCGTATGATCAGGAGGCAGCCAGCAAGCGATCCCTTCCAGACCTGGTGAGGCATAAACCTGACCGTAACGCAAGCAATAATGGACAGTCACCCTAAAAAGCGCTGGTAAGAGTGCGGCGCGGCGTCTCTCATTGGGGAGAACAAAGGCCATCAGCGGGTCATGCTGAAAAGCTCGCGCCAGCACCTGGCACGCGTCAATCGCCTGCTCGGCAGGCAGCAAAATTGGTTCACGCTTCGACTGATTCATAGTATGCTTTGTGGTCCTTCTCCTCTTCCTCTAGTGAGTTGCAGGTGTAGCGGTCTGGCTAGCCTCTTATGTTGCCCGCCAGGCTCCGCTCCATCACAGTCACCCCGCTCTGGCCAGGTGGGGAGCGACCTGACCAGGCTGGAAAGCATGTCAGGCCACAGAGTGACTAGCGCCATACTGACCCTTGACAGCTCCAGCCATCTCCGCTATACTAACTAACAACTATAATGTACCCGAACAATCGAACCGACGCGGTTAGCGCTCTCATCAAGACGGGTGGAGGGAGACGGCCCTGTGAAGCCCGGCAACCCGCCAGCAGAGCTGCTGGTAAGGTGCCAATTCCGGCGGAACACTGTTCCGCAAGATGAGGGGAACCTGGCAATGATGCTAAAGACCCCTTTTCACAAAAAGGGGTTTTTTCTTGCCCCGCGTACCGGGTGGGTACAAGCGCTTCACCAGTCGTCTAGCGGTCGGTCAATCGAATCGAGAATAACGTTGACGAGGACGAGTAGACGTCGTGTGCGGCTACAGAGAGCCGGTGGTGCTGAGATGCCGGCGCTGCGGCGGCGTTGAAAATGCCCTCCGAGTTGCAGGTTGAAGGCCCGTGATGGGCGGGCGAGTAGACTGTGCCGGGTGGCTCCGTTAAAGGCTGTAGTGTTGCGAGTGCGCTGAACCCTGGCTAGCATAGCGCCAGTCTGGTGCTCCTCAAGGAGAAAGCAACAGTCTGTCAGCAGGAGATAAGCCGGGCTTGGTCGGTAGAAGCCTGGTTTTGTCCCAGTGATGTCACGCCTGGTTGCTGGTTAGCTGCTGGTGATGCAATGCCAGGCTACTGGAGCACCTGGGAGCATGCGTCTCGGCAACACTCCAAGGCCAGCGTCGTGAGGCGCTGGCAAAACAGGGTGGTACCGCGAAGAGACTGTCCCTCGCCCCTGGGTAGGGTGAGGGTTTTTTTTGTTCCCTTTTTGTTGCAAGGAGTGTGCACATGGTGGCTCGCGTCGAGCACAGCGTTGTGACAGGTACACAGCCTGTTCCTGTGAAGGGCTTGCAAAGCTATACCTTCGACTCGTTGCCGCTTCAGTATGGGGGTCATTTTGGCCCTGTGACGCTGGCATACGAAACCTGGGGGCGCCTCAACGCGGCGGGCGATAATGCCATCCTGATTGCTCATGCCCTGACGGGCAGTTCGCATGCCCATGATCCTGAGCACCCGGACGACCCGAAGGCCGCCTGGTGGAACCCGCTGATCGGCCCTGGCCGGCCCTTCGATACGTCGCGCTACTTTGTCGTCTGCTCGAATGTGCTCGGCGGCTGCTATGGCAGTACAGGCCCTTCGTCGATTGATCCAAGCACGGGCCGACCTTATGGCATGCGCTTTCCACTGGTGACGATCCGGGATATGGTCCGGGCCCAGCGCCGTCTGATAGAGCATCTGGGCGTCCGGCGCCTGATTGTAGCCGGTGGCTCGATTGGAGGTCAGCAAGCCCTGGAGTGGGCAGTCTGCTATCCCGAACTGGTGGACAAGGTGATCGTGGTGGCGGCCACGTCGGCTCTGACGGCTCAAGCCATCGCCTTCAGTGAAGTGGGCCGCCAGGCCATTATGCTCGATCCCCGCTGGCAGGGGGGGGATTATCCGCCCGGCGAGGGGCCTGATGCCGGGTTGGCAATCGCGCGTATGCTCGGCATGATCACCTACCAGAGCGAGGAAGCCATGGAACTGCGCTTCTCTCGTCGCCCGGCGCGTAATTGTGAGGTGCCTTCTCCAACTCGCACCCCTAGTCTGGGGACGCGCTTCGATGTGGAAA
>NZ_JADGHT010000461.1 GCF_019683755.1 Thermogemmatispora sp.
GAGGGTGCTGTGACGGCAGCTCAGCATCAGAATGGGCAGGCGGGACAACTGGGGATAGCGGGTCTGGTGGCGCAGGAGATAGGTGAGCTGGAGACCGGAAAGATGGGGCAGGAGCCAGTCGAGCAGGAGCAGATCGGGCGGAGGTGCTCCGGGACTGGTCAGCGCTGAGAGGGCGCTGAGGCCGTCGCTGCAGGTCTGGACCTGGTAGCCGGCGCGGCTGAGGGCCACGCGCAGCACCGTCCGACAGACCGGCGAATCGTCAACCACGAGAATGGTGGGTCCTGGGCGCATGATGTCCTTTCCCCTTTCTTAACTTACCACATGACAGACACATCAAAAAATCTAAGAGTACAAAGATTCTAAGCTATCTCAGGTCCGTTGTCAAGAGCAGAACGGGTACACCAGAAAAAAGAGAGGTATGCTATAATCAGGAAAGACTCCAGGGGAGGGAAAACAACCAGGCATGGCCAAAAGCAGTAGATCGCCCTCGAAGAACCTCTATACTGCCAGCGAAGCCATCAAGCGGCTCAGAATGCCCCCTTCGACCTTTCACTACTACGTCAAAACTGGCAAAATCAAGAAGATTACCCCTCCTGGCCGCAAAGAAGGATACTACGAGAAGGCCTATATCGACGCGCTTGCTCGGGCAAACGAATTGTTCTTGATAGCCTATGCAGAGGAGCCAGCGACCTTCAGCGTCGCTACACCCGAAGACGTCCCAGGCATCTACGAAGTGAGCGCTAGTCTGTGGGGAGAGCTGAAAGCCACGCCTGTCGCGAAGCGGCTCGAATGGTACAAGCAGAATCCGGAGATCGACTATGTCGTCAAGAAAGAGGGCATTGTCATCGGTTACCTCACGATCATGCCCCTCAAGCGCGAGGTCATTGAACAGTTGATGCAGGGTCGGCTGAGAGGCTGGGATATTCGCAAAGAGGATATCCTGCCTTTCATACCAGGCCAGGAATTGGAATGCTACACCGGGATTGCTGTTCGGGCAGGAGTTTATCGCCCCGAGAAATATGGCATGCGGCTGCTTGCTGGCATCATTCGACATCTGGAAGAGATGGGAGAGAGAGGAATCCTTCTGAAGAGGTTTTACGCAGTCAGTGATACCCCAGAAGGAATCAGGCTCAGCAAGGGCCTGGGGTTTGAAGAATACCCACCTGCTCCAGGATCGACGTTCCAACAGTACATTCTGGATGTTGAACGAGCAACGACGCCTTTCCTGACTCCTTATAAGCGGGGCTTGCAGCGGTACCAGCGACGTACCATGACTTCCCAACCCGGTGATCCTTCTCTGGACGAGTAAAGGATCAGTCCACTCTCCTCCGAGCGGAAAACACTGGTGGTCATCTCTAAGCCAGCTAGTGTTCGTCTCCTTTATGCTCTGCAGGTGATGGCCCATAGCATATCTCTTTCTACCTATGAGGAGGCTTGTTTTCAAATTGGGCAGATCACCGTTCCCGCTTTCTTGTGTACGACTAACGATTGCTTTACTACAAAAAGTAGGGTATACTCTTTATAGTCCCATATCACTCCCTCTAGTAGGATGAGCCTTCAGAAGTTTTCTGTACAGGCTCAAGCAGTGACATGTCATCCTCCTGCGGTGAGCCTGGAAAGGACACGATTGTGGCAGGAAAGCAAACACGTCGTATGGCCTCTGCCGCTGGCGCATTCCTGAAGCGCTACCGCAAACAGCATGGTCTGACTCAGGAGCAGCTCGCCAGTGATCTCAATATTGAGCCGCGTACGCTGCGTGCCTATGAGAATGGAGAGCGATCTCTTCACGATATCAACGAGCTGTACCGCATTGCTGATCGCCTGGGCGTTGAACCGGAGCAACTGGGTGTCGTTGGGAGGCTTCACCCGCCGCGCTCGCCTCAAGACATCGAGGAGTTGCTTACTCATGCCTGGTCACTGGTTGAGGCCGCCCGTCTCTACGAGGCCAGGGCTGTGATTGAGCATCTCACGCAGAGCCTGTCGCGCCAGATCACTGGTGAGCAACCAGAGCTACTACGCGCTTTGGCCCGGAGCTATCACACCGCAGGTTACATTGTCTCGCTAGCCACTCGTGCCCCCTCCTCACAAGAGGCGTTGATCTACTATCGTAATCTAGAGGAGGTCGCGCGCCTGTTACGCGATGATACGCTGCTTGCAATCGCTCTCACCTATCAAGGCGATCTCCATCGGCGCCTTGGGCACCTCGAGCAGGCCACTCTCTATTTAGAGGCTGCACGCGATACCACTCCCCAGGCTGATCAAGCTGCCAGAGGCAATGCCCTGCAGTTGCTAGCTCGGACCTATCTGCGACGTGGCGAGGTTGCTCGCTTCGAGACGGCGATGAGGCAGGCTGAGGAGCTGGCACCCGTTGGCTTCGATCCCTCCTCGAGTACGCACGGTTGCTACAGCCTGGGCACTGTCTATGAGGAATATGGGCGCAGTTATGCTGACATGGGCCAGCCAGTCAAGGCTATGGAGTTTCTCCAGCGTGCAGAGACTCACCTGCCTTCAACGCCTCACTGGAGGTTGCTGGTGGAGACGGCGAAAATGTTGGCTTTGATCAAAGGAAACGAGTTCGAAGCTGGGATTACGCTCGCGCTGGCTCTTGTGGAGGAGATCAGAAGATGCGGCACGCTGCGCTATCTGGATCGACTCTATCTGGCCAACCGTTTCCTCAAGGAGCAGGAACAGCGCATTGGGAAAGCGAGCGCAGCGCTTAATGAAGCGCTGCTCTTGGAGGGTGCACCAGACTACTAGTTTCGAAGACAAGCGGCTGCTCCAAGCTCACAAGTTCGGAGAATAAGACGATGCCAGAGCTGCTTTCCCGTCGCATCCTGCTGGCCAAAGTGCTCCAGATCCCGCCCGTTCTGCTCGGTCTGTCTTCCGTCACGCTCGCCAGCAGCGATGGAACCCTGGAACTGGCTTCCTCTTCCGTGGGGATCGAGTCACTGGCCAGTGGTCAGATGATGCAGTCCTACGAAAGCCTGC
>NZ_JADGHT010000462.1 GCF_019683755.1 Thermogemmatispora sp.
GAACAGAGTAGCCCGGCTTCAGCGTGAAGCTCAATCCGCTCAGCGAAGGCTGAGAGCAGGAGCAGGCAGGTCACCTGCTCTCAGCCGCGACGGGGAGCAACAACGTCGGAGCGAGAGGGCAATCAGCCAGCAGGCATATGGGCAGATGTCTGCCACCTAGGCATCCATCTGCTAAGAGATCGTGCACGTCGCCCGGTGATCAGCCCCGCGAGCTAAGCAGATAAATAGCCTCGGTACGACTACGCGCATGTAGCTTTTCAAAAATATTCTGAATGTGCTTATGTACGGTTGATTCTGCTATATTGAGTTCCTGAGCAATTTCTCTGTTCTTGCGCCCTTTGCGGATCAAATCGAGCACCTCGATTTCGCGCTCTGTGAGTGGACGCGAGAGGTTTTGCAAGTTAAGAGCCGAACCGTGGAGGCGCTGCTGAACCTTATAGTAGAAAGAGCGGCTGGCCACGCCCTGGGAGAAATCGGCTGGGGGTACCTCGCGGAGCTTGCCACTGAGGGTTAACGTCCGCAGATGGGCTAGCACACGCGTCGCCAGAGGGCCAGGGATCGAAATCTCGTTGCGCGCAGCAGAACGGATAGCTGCCACCAGCGTCTCTGGTTCAATGTCCTTAGTTAAGTAGCCGATGGCGCCGCGCTGGATAGCGAGCAGCGCCAATTGCTCCTGTTGCGAGGCTGTGAGGATGACTACACGCGACTCTGGCGAGCAAGCCAGCACGCGCTCTGTTGCCTCGAAGCCATCACATTCTGGCATGTCCAGGTCCATCAATACAACATCCGGGTGAGTTTGAGCGGCTTGAGCCTCGGCTTCCAGGCCATTACTGGCCTCTGCAACCACCTCCATATCGCCAGCTCGTTCCAGAATCTCACGCACGACACGTCGAACCAACGTATGGTCATCTGCTACGAGGACACTAATCATGATCTAACCCTTTCTGCCTCCTTTGCAGTCTCAAGTTCTATCAGTATATAAGCAAATATGCACGTGTGAAGGAGCGGAGAGCACACATAAGTGAATATGTGTACACATTACACTGTACTGTGGCCTCCAAGAAGCAGGGGCTAAAAGCGTGACCGGAGAGAGCGGTCGAGCGGAGCCTGAAGGATGGTGAGAGAGAGCGAGCCGGGAAATCTTGCTTGCGTCCGTCTGCAACCTATGCTATACTTGCAAGTTAGCAGGAGCGAGGGTTCCTGCAGGTCAAGGCAAGTGTAGCGTCGTATTACTCATCAAGTACACACGCTCTCTGATCGGCGTTTCCCTGGTGCCCCGCTACCCTCGGTATCTCAATACCCTAAACAGCCCTGGCACCGAAGTGGCGAGGGGAGGGGCGCGAGCGAATGAGCAGGCCAGCCAACCAGGAAGCTGTGCGGCGCGAAAGAGCAAGCAAGGGGAACCCTATCGCCGATAGGAGGAGAGCGGAGGATAAAAGGGAGGATCTGTTTTTTGGCCAACATCATCTCGATGAAACAGCTTCTGGAAGCTGGCGTTCATTTTGGGCACCAGACACGGCGCTGGAACCCCAAAATGAAGCCCTTCATCTTCATGGAGCGCAATGGCATCCACATCATTGACCTTCAGCAGACTGTAGCCCGTCTCAACGAGGCCTACAAGTTTGTGAAGGAACTGGCTGCCAGTGGTGAAACTCTGTTGTTCGTCGGGACGAAGAAGCAGGCCCAGGAGGCGGTTGCGGAGGAGGCCAAGCGCTGTGGTATGTTCTATGTCAACCAGCGCTGGCTAGGCGGAATGCTCACCAACTTTCAGACGATTCAAGGGCGCATCCGCTATCTCCGCGAGCTGGAAGCGCGGCGCGATCGAGGCGAGTTCGAACGCTTGCCCAAGAAAGAAGCGCAGCGCCTGCAAGATGATCTGGTGCGTCTAGAGCGTATCCTTGGCGGCATCAAGGAAATGCGTCGTCTGCCTGGGGCGGTCTTTATCATTGATACACGCAAAGAGCATACCGCTGTGCTGGAGGCCCGCCGCCTGGAGATCCCCATCGTGGCCCTGGCCGATACAAACTGCGATCCTGACGAGATCGACTATCCAATCCCTGCCAATGATGATGCCATTCGCGCTGTTCGCCTCCTCTGCTCGAAGATCGCTGATGCGGTTATTGAGGGACGCCGCGAGCTGGAGGCGCAGCAGAAGGATAGCGAGACACCTACCGAAGGCGTAGCGGCTCCGGGCGAAGAAGGGTCTGTTCAGACAGAGGCAGTGGAGGCCTCAGCCTCTGATGCAGGCTCGTCTCAACGTGAGACAGCTTCCTCTGCCGCTGAGGCTGAGCATGCGTCGGATGCTTCTGAGCCTGAGCTGGTGGCCAGAGAGTCCTAGAGCCATCTCGCTCCCCTATAGCTTGTTCCATCCTGCCGTTTGCCGTCCGTTGCAATCGAGTGACACTGTTGCGCTGGCTTGCCCTGCTCCCGCCGGCCGGCTGGTTTCGGCTGGCTAGGGAAAGATCGCTAGCTGTGCTTGCTGAGGGAGCCGAGCGGGCCTGGGCTGGCGTCCTCTCTCGGCCCAGGCTTTGCCTGCGAGAGCCTGTGTGGAAGTCTGGGGGCTGGGCAGGTACGGCAGTGCCAGGCGTCGGCACTGATCAGCTCCTCGCTGCGGGCCGACTGGTAACCGGTTGAGTCTGCCGATGGAAGGGTCAGGCTGTTGACAGTGGGTAGCAAGCGGTCCAAACAGCCAGGCGGATAGGTAGCAAGGCAGGTAGCTGTGTGGGCTGGATTCATCTACTCTGTTCTTCTCTTCTCTTGTCATCCCGCGTGACCTCTATCGGGGGCACGCACGGACGGCTTGCAGCCTGTGGCAGGCAGGAGCTGTATGCCAGGCTGTCTTGAGATTTGGGCACTGGACCTGGTGACCACACGTGCGCCAGACCGGAAAGGCAGAAAAGGTTTCCTCCGTCAGGAGCTGGCCGGCGTGGATGCCAGGTCCTCTCTATGCCGTCCGGGCTGGGGGCTGACGGGGGCAAG
>NZ_JADGHT010000463.1 GCF_019683755.1 Thermogemmatispora sp.
CACCTGCTTCTCGTGGAATCGCTGGAAACCCTCCTACTGGCGGCAGCACCCGCAGGGGCCTGCTTTGCGAACGCCCTGTGGGTGCTCCGGTCCTCACAGCGCTCTGACCTGCGCTATGGAGAAGGATGGTATGTCGTCCTGATCCAGGAGGAACCGCCTCACCCCCAGCCCGGGTCGCTATCGGTCTCCGTGAGCCCGCAAGGCTGGTTGGAAATAGCAAGCGACCAGCTGACAGGGATCATAGATCCGACGCTAGCTCAAGCGATCCTGATGCATCCCATGCCTGTGCGAGTGCTCTACTTCCCAGTGGTCAGCTATCGCCGATCCGAGGTAGAGCAGGCGCTGACGCAGGCTAAGGAACTCCTGCTGATCGTAACGGATGGTCGAGAAGCAACACTAAGCAGTTATCGGGCGGCGTATAGCTGCAGTCGTCTAATTGGCTGCGAGCGTGTTACCCTGCAAACACCCAGGGCAGGCTGGTTCCATGTCCGCTGTAGCTCAGGCCATCACAGCCAAGTGGCTCCGGCTCCCTCCACTGAGCCTGCCGGACGAACAGGGGCATCTGGACCCAGCAGCTGCAAGGGGGAACTGGTAGCATGGTGAGTCATCAACCTGATCGCTGGCGATCCCTTCGTGCTGCTGTGCCCGAGGCCGCCTGACCAGCCGGGCAAGAGCACTCGTGAAAGGAGCTGTCATGGACCATGACCTCGATCTGGCTGCCCTGGCGCGGGCAGCGTTCTTCCAACATCAACAGGAAGCTCTGGAGCGCCAGCGAGCGACACAGGCTCAACGAGAGCAAGAGGCGAGTCAGCAGATGGCGTCTCTGGTTCAGGAGGCGCAGGCGGATCTGCCTCGCCTGGCACCGTTGTTAAAGCCTGGCTTGAGCTCCTTCTGGCATACACCAGTGCTTCGCTTCTCAGGGCCTCCCTTCGAAGCCTTTCTCTGCCCGGCCTGCCAGGTAGAACTCCGCCGATGGAGCCTGGGGTGGGAATGTCGCTTCGTGTGCCACTGTACGGGGCCTGGAGATCGCGAGCTGATCGTCACTGTTCGCCGAGACGATGGCCAGGGAGAAACCATCCTGCTGGCGGCCTTGGAGCAATGGCGTCAGCGCCGGCAAGACTGGCACGGGCTCCAACAGCAGCGGGAACAAGAACGGAAACACGAGCAAGAGAAGGCTCGCCAGCAGGACCGTCTCTGTCGCCAGCTGCTCGCTCAGCGCCTTCGGTCAGCCAGGCGCCAGCGCTGGCTCTGGCCGGCTCGCATCTCGATCACCTTCTACCAGGTCAGCTATGTGTCTGGGCGTGATGAAGGAGGACTGCCGGTGCGGCAGGAGGCCTGGTGCCAGGTCGACCGGCTGGATGAAGCGGGCTACCTGATCGTCTGGCCCGCTTCATCATGGCAGGCGCCCCGCGCCATCAAACTCGACCCGCAGGTGCATCTGCCGATCTGGGAGCGGTTCACCTGCTCCTCTCAGGAGGAGCTGCCTTTGGACCTCCTCGAGGAGGAAGAGTTGGTGGAGCCTACGATTGAGCTGGTGCCTCGGGAGCAAGCACTGGTGACCCGCCGCGGCTTCCAGCTCCGCCGGGTCTCAGAGACCTTTTCGCCCTGGACCAGGCGTTTGTGGACCCGACCGGTTGCCTGGGTGCGCACCCTGGTGGAAGCAGCAGCCCGCCAGGAAGGCCAGTGACCCCCAGGCGGGGTCCCACGAGAAGCGGATCTGGCCAGCTTCTGTGCTATACTAAGAAGAAAGGAAGGAACGAGCGATGCCTCTGGAAGCGTGGCCACCGTACCAGGGGTGGCCAAACAGTCCCACCTGGGACGTGTTCACCACACTGACGGATGAGGAGACCAGACAACCGCTCGAAGCGCTGGCGCCTGACGCATTCCGGCTCCGGCAGTGGCTGGAAGAACACGTGCAGCGCTTCCTCAAGGGGCAGGAGACGCCACGGCCTGTGGAACTCCTGCTCACTCACTGGGCCACTGACCCTGCAAGGCGCATTGATTGGAGTCGCGTCGTGGCAGCGGCCCAGAGAGAGGGGGCTGACTGCTCCTTGACGCCCCTGGAGGCAGCCGCAGTAGAGGCGCTCCGCCCGATTGAGCAAGGGCTGCCCTCAGATCCCTCGCTCTCTCTGGCACTCTGGTGGGACGGTCTGGCCCGCCGCTGGGCTGAGCAGCCCGAGCTGCGGCTGCGGCCCAGTCCACTGGGAGCACTGGCCCGGTGCATCATCGACAGCTATCTCCAGGCGATCGACTGGCAACGCCTGGCGCAGGCGCTGCGTGGGGAATAGCAAGCCAGGACCCCCTCACGGAGGACACTGCCGTCCGAGTCAGGCCCTGGACCCGGGCGGCACGGCGACAGCAAGGAAAAGCACAGTGGCCTGATCCAACTGGATGACGAAGTGATGAGAGACAGGGAGGCGGCCTGCGGCGATGGAGGCCAACTCCCCTGTCCACCCTGTCCAGCCGCCTCTCCTGCGGTGGGTGTCGAGGCTTTTTTTTATTTTTGGGAGGCGACGTGATCAGCAGAGGAACCAGAGCTGTCACAGGAGAGGGTCGACCAGGCATAGGAGAGGATCGACCAAGCGGAGAACGCTCTCCTTCTGCTCATCAGCTCCACCCTTCGTGAGTATGACCCACTGTACCTGGAACTCCGAAGTCAAGATCGCCGTGAGGACCACCAATTCCAACCAGAGGTGGCAGTGACCCTGGTGTGGACAGACCAGGACGAGGAGCTGTACTGAGTCTCGCTTCAGTGTCTTGACCAGCTCAGCGATCGCAATCTCGCTGGGCAATTGATCGAGCCTGCTCCAGTCTGAGGAGGGACTGTCTGACCAGGGACGGTGCGGGATCAAGTGGCAATCGACGAGCAGGCTGGTAGTTGAGTGGATCAGCTGAGAGAGCGCTCCTTGATGGAGCAACTCCTGATCGTCTAGGGGGAGGAGGAACACTGGCTTGCTCCTGAGCTGGGCCATCCG
>NZ_JADGHT010000464.1 GCF_019683755.1 Thermogemmatispora sp.
CTCTCCTTCCTGCTCCTCTCCCGCACCCTGGCTCCCTCCTACGCCCAGCTCCTACGCTCACCTCTTCTGTCACAACTGCCATGTCATGCTCTTCCTCGGCTCCGCCTCCCTCGACGACGCAGGCCGCCCTCTCTTCTTCCTCCGCGGCAACAACCCTCCCCTGCCCAACCACCATCAGCAGCTCCTCAGCCGCGCTCTTTGGAAGCTGCTCGCCGACCACGCCGAGCATGAACTGTCCGTCCTCGTCTCGGACGACCCCCGCTATGCCCATACGCTCGCCGAAGCCGGTACCTGTGAGATCGGCAGCGATGGCCCCTCCGATCTCTCCTTCGAGGACTACTTGCACAACTGGCCAGGCTGAGATCTATATACAGGCGGGCGCCACCCATCTCCGGGCCGCCAGGCCTCTCCTCATCCAGGAGCCGGAGAGGGTAAGCAGCAACCGATTAAAGACCAAGAACTAACCCAGGCGCACCTTGGCCCCTTTCGCCGCTGCCTGGACGAACCTGCGTAGCAAGCAGATCAACACAGCTGCTCGCCCGTGCGCCAGCCAGCGCACTCAGGCGGCAGCCCATGCCAGACTGCTTGCAAGCGAAGCAGCTTTCCTTGACCCATAGCACTCTTCTGAAAGGAGGCTAGACAGGGATGAGTCACAGTGCTGACGCCATCTTCGCCTGCATGGACTGTAAAGTCTACTTCTCTCTAGGTAAAGCTTTCTATCGCAGCATGGGCATCTTTAATCTGGTGGCCTACTTCCACAGTGGCCAAGAGGGTGACCTGCCCCACAGCCAGAGCATCTACAACACCGTCCTTTGGAAGATGCTCGCTGATCATGCGGGCCACTGCTTGAATGTCCTCACGGGCGATGACACAAGCTATAAGAACCTTCTCAACGACCCAGCCAGCCGGAAGATTGGCGGCTCTGGCCCTTGCGCTCTCTCCTTCGAGGCATACCTCCGCGACTGGCCGGGCTTACAACCCCTTGCCTCCTCTACCACTCTCTGGCCGTCCTCCCCCAGCCACGAGATCGTTCGCCTGCCCTATTCTTCCTTCTTCGCCTTCGAACACACTTTGCAGCGCGCCGCCCTCCAGCTCTCCTCTCAACAGCAAGGTCTCATCACCCTTCTTGTGCCCGACCCTATCCCTGTCTCCATCTGGCTCCCCCGCTTCCTGCAGCGCCGCCGGCCTGCCTCCCTCGACCGCTACCATCGTCTCTCCCTCCGTATCCTGCACGAGACCTACGCCCCGCTCTATGAAGGCCCTATCCTCACCCCCCCGGAAACCACTTCCTTTCCTCAAGAGGCCCTCCTCCCAAGCCGCTACGCACATCTCTTCTGCCCCTTGTGCTATAAGATGCTTTTCCTGGGCCAGGTCTTTCCCCCTGAGCAAAAGCAGCTCCTCTTCTTCCTGCACGGGAAAGACCCCTCCCAGCCTAACCACAAACAGCACCAGCTCAGCCGCGCCCTCTGGAAAATGCTTGCTGATCACACCGATCATGACTTATTCGTCGTGCTCGAAGGAAGCTGGCACTATGAACGGCACCTTGCCGATGAGTGGATTTGCGAGATCGGCGGCGATGGCCCACGCGATACCCCCTTCGAAGACTACTTGCAGGACTGGCCAGGCTAATGCTCATAGGTTCACATGCGCGCGCTACCTGTCCCTCGCCAGTAGCTCCAGGGGGACTTAACAGGGAAGGGAAGCCTCATGGCAGCAGCGATCAGCCCATGTTCGCCCTTTCTTTGCCGCCGCCCTGATCTCCCTTGCGGATCAGGCCACCACACTGATCACCTCCAGAGAGGCGACAGCAAAATAGGGGCCGCCCGGTTCCAAGGCACTCATTTTGCCTTCTTTCGTTCATTCACTCTAATCGCTCAGCGGGCTTGAGCAGTGTCCCGACTGATCGAAAGAAAAAAGGAGCGCTGCAATGCTTTCCCAGGCGGCCCCTGCATATACTACAGCTCACAACTTCAACGGATCAGATAAGGCAGACGAATCGCTCCATCCAGGCGGATGACTTCACCGTTGAGCATCGGATTCTCAACAATATGGCGCGCCAATAAAGCATATTCCTCCGGTCTACCCAGCCGTGGCGGGAAGGGCGCCTGTTGCAGCAGAGAGACGCGCGCCGGTTCGGGAAGAGCCGCCATCAGCGGCGTGTCAAAGATGCCAGGAGCAATGGTGACCACTCGAATACCGTTGCGTGCCAGATCGCGGGCCACAGGGAGCGTCATGCCAACAATACCACCTTTAGAGGCCGAATAAGCAGCCTGGCCAATCTGGCCGTCGAAAGCTGCCACCGAGGCCGTATTGATAATGACCCCACGCTCTCCCTCAGCGTTCGGCTCGTTATTACTCATGACCTGCGCCGCCAGACGCAGAGCGTTGAAGGTGCCGATCAGATTGACCTGAATGACACGCGTGAAGGTTTCAAGACTGTGAGGCCCCTGCTTGCCAAGGGTGCGCTCAGCCAGACCAATGCCGGCACAGTTTACAAGGATATGCAGACCGCCAAAGGCTTCTTGGGCCTCCTTGAGTGCCGCCAGAACCGAGGCTTCCTCAACAACATTCGTTGGCACAAAGCGCGCCGCAGGTCCGATCTCCTGGGCCAGCTTTTGACCACCTTCACTGTTGATGTCAGCAATGAGCACACGCGCGCCGCTTTGACTGAAGAGTCGCACACAGGCCGCCCCCAGGCCGGAGGCGCCTCCTGTCACCATGACACTTTTGCCGCTGAGTTCCACGTTGATACTCCCTTGTCTTCGCTTTTGAATTCAGGACGCTGAGCCAGCCGCTTCTCGTTTACCGCACCTTTCTTCTTTCTCGCCCCTGATTCACTCTCTCTGCACTGGCCTCTGGAGCGTCTTTGCTTGCTTTGCTCGTCCAATAGCTGCGAGCAGGGGCTGATCAGGCGCGTCGACGCTGTACCAAGGCTTCGCGTCCGCTGCACTATTACTATATCACGCCCAGGC
>NZ_JADGHT010000059.1 GCF_019683755.1 Thermogemmatispora sp.
ATGGGAAACAGGCGATTTAAAGAGGATAAACGTGGAGAGGGAGTAGAGTATCACATGACTATTCAAGATATGCCTAGTAGTGAACGTCCGCGGGAGCGCCTGCTACGTTACGGGCCGCAGGTTCTCTCGACTGTCGAGCTGCTGGCCATCGTCTTGCGCACAGGGACGAAACGGAGCAATGTTGTGGAGCTGGCGGGCAAGCTGCTTGTGCTCTATGGTGGTCTGGGTGGCCTTATGGGGGCTGATCTGGCGAAGCTGTGCCGCGAGCACGGCCTTGGCTCAGCGAAGACGGCACAGCTCAAAGCTGCGCTAGAGTTGGGCCGGCGCCTTCAGCTAGAGCAGCCCGAGGCGCGCTATCGTATCACCTCGGCGGCGGATGCGGCGCGGCTGGTCATGATGGAGATGGCCCATCTGGAACATGAAGAGATCTGGATTCTCCTCCTAGATACCAAGAATCAAGTAGTGGCTATCGAGAAACGCTACAAGGGGACGGTCAACAGCTCGGTTTTGCGGGCTGCGGAGGTTTTTCGCCCAGCGATCTTGCGTAATTGCCCGAGCATCCTCATTTGCCATAATCACCCAAGCGGGGACCCGACGCCATCGCCGGAGGACATCGCCATCACCGAACAGCTAGTCTCGGCTGGACGTCTGCTTGATACCGAGCTAGTTGATCATCTCATTATCGGCAAGCAGTGCTATGTGAGTCTCAAGGGACAACTTGCCTGGTAGTTAGCTATAGCGGCGTAGCTTCATCGTGCTATTGAGAAGGGCTTGTTTGGTCCTAGCAGAGCGCGGTGACGGTGGAAAAGGCACGAGCTGGATTAGCCCAGTTGTTGACAAAAGGCCTAGCCAGAGGGGGATAGTCAGGCTCCGTGCCTAACGGGCGGGGTCAGAACAGCCAGAACAGCAAGAAAGGAGTGGAGAGACAAGCCGGCTGCCGTGGGAGGTCTGCCTTTCTCCCCTATGTGTCTGTGCTTCTCACGGCAGCCGGCTCAATGCAATCATGTAGCGCGGACGATGGCCTCAGCTGTTTCCTGGGGGCCAGTCTGGTCCTGGCTGCGATCCTGATCTCCCGCGCCCTCGGCGCTCTCCGTGCGGGGTGCGGGCAGGCCGCCCTCCAGGGCCACATCCAGCACCTGCTTAATATCATCGACAAAGACAAACTCCATCTGCTCACGCAGCTCGCGCGGCAGGTCTTCCAGCAGATCCTGCTCGTTTTTACGCGGCAGAATCACCGTGTGGATGCCGGAGCGATAGGCGGCTAAGACCTTTTCCTTGACGCCGCCGATCGGCATCACGCGTCCACGCAGCGTAATCTCACCCGTCATGGCCACGTCGGAGCGCACCTTGCGCCCGCTGGCCAGCGAGACCAGTACCGTCACCATGGTCACACCCGCCGACGGTCCATCCTTGGGGATAGCTCCCGCGGGAACGTGGATGTGGACAGCCTGGTTCTCGAAAACATTATTGGGCAGGCCCAGCGCGGCGGCATTGGAGCGCACATAGCTGAGGGCCGCCATAGCCGACTCCTTCATCACATCGCCCAATTGTCCTGTCAAGATCAGCTGGCTCTCCTTACTGGGCATCACTGCCGCCTCGACAAAGATGATCTCTCCGCCGACGGGGGTCCAGCTCAAGCCGGTAGCGATGCCGGGCCGATCAATGCGCTCTGCGGCCTCCTCGAAGAAGCGCCAGCGGCCCAGGTACTCGGTCAGTTGCTCCGTCGTAATATGGATGGGGGCCTGGCGTCCCTCGGCGATCTGGCGAGCGGCCTTGCGGCAGAGCGTCCCGATCTCACGCTCCAGATTGCGTACGCCTGCCTCGCGCGTATATCCGCGGATAATATGGCGGATCACCTCATCGTCGACGATCAGCTCATCCGGGCGCAAACCGTTAGCCGCAATCTGCTTGGGCAGCAGATAATTGCGGGCGATATGCATCTTCTGCTCCTCGGTATAGCCTGACAGCTCGAGGATCTCCATGCGGTCCCGCAATGGCGCCGGAATTGGCTCCAGAGAGTTGGCCGTCGCGATGAAGAAGACCTTCGACAGGTCGAAAGGCAGATCCAGATAATTATCGCGGAAATTATAATTCTGTTCGGGATCGAGCACCTCCAGCAGAGCCGAGGAGGGGTCACCACGCCAGTCGGCCCCGACCTTATCGACCTCGTCGAGCATAATCACGGGATCGTTGGTCTCGACACGTCGCAGCGTTTGAATAATGCGCCCCGGCATGGCCCCGATATAGGTGCGGCGATGACCACGAATCTCGGCCTCATCGCGAATGCCGCCCAGCGACATGCGCGCGAACTTGCGTCCCAAGGCGCGAGCGATCGACTGACCCAGCGAGGTCTTGCCCACGCCCGGAGGGCCGACAAAGCAGAGGATCGGCTCGCGGTTAAGCTGGCGATTCGCCTCGCCCGAATGCAAGGGCTGGGTGGGACGACGCTTATCGGCCTCGCCCTCCGCTGCGGCCTCGGCGGCCTCCTCCTCGCGCTTAGCGCGCTCAGCCATGCGCTCTTCCTTCAAACGACGCACCGCCAGATATTCTAAGATGCGCTCCTTGATCTTCTCGAGATCATAGTGATCCTCATCGAGGACCTGGCGTGCCTTCTGGACATCGATCGTTTGGCCTGTGCTCTTGCTCCAGGGAAGGCTGACCAACAGCTCAAGGTAGGTGCGGATAATGCTGTACTCGGGCGAGACCGTTGGCAGCTTTTCCAGGCGAGCCAGCTCGCGATTGGCCTCCTTGAGGGCCTCCTCGGGCATCTTGGCCTCTTCGATCTTGGCACGCAGCTCATTGATGGTCGCTTGCTCTTCGCTCTCCTCACCCAACTCGCGCTGAATAGCCTTAAGCTGCTCACGCAAGAGGTACTCGCGCTGCATCTTATTCATCTCTTCCTGGGCGCGACTCTGGATCTTACGGCCCAGTTCGAAGATCTCCAGCTCGTGGGCGAGGAAGCTACTCAGCTCCTTGAGCTTGGCGCGCACAGAATCGAGTTCAAGCAGCTTCTGGCGCAGCTGCAGGTCCATCTGAACGAAGGTAGCGATCAGATAGACCACCTGACGCGGCTCCTCCAGGTTGAGGTTAGCGGCGGCAGCGCCTTCCGGCACATTTTGGACGAGAGCGACCATGCGCTGGAAGTAGCTGACGACGTTACGCTTGATGGCCTCAGTCTCGGTGTCGTTCTCCTGGATGTCAGGCCGGAGGGTCACGCGTGCTTTCAGATAGGGCTTTTCCTGAACAAACTCGCCGATGGTCACGCGCTCCAGTCCCTGGACGATGATATGGATGGTGCCATCGGGCATGCGGATCATGCGCGCCACGCGCGAGACCGTCCCGATTTTAAAGATGTCATTGGGGCCGGCCTGCTCGATGTCTGCCGACTTCTGGGCTACCAGCACCACCAGGCGATTGCCGCGCATGATATCGTCAATCAGGCGGATCGAGCGCTCCTGGCCGACTGCCAGCGGCTGCATGGCAAAGGGATAGACCACGACATCCTTAAGGGGAAGGACCGGCAGGATCTCAGGGATCGAGAGCCGCTCCTCATCCTCACTCTCCCGCTCCTCATGATAGTGGTGGTGATGATGAGAGCGCTCCTCGCGGGAGGGTTCGGGGTCCTCATCGACCGCATGCCGCTGGCGCCGTCGCGGCTTCTTGCGCACCGAAGTCGCGGTAGCTGCTCGCCTGCCACGCGCCGCACGACGCCGCGCCGGAGCACTTTCCGCCTGAGTCTCCTCTTCGTCCTGTATTCCCTGAACCTGTGCTTCCTCTTCTTCTTCGACCGCCTGCTCAGGCATAAGCTCGCGCTTCTTCTGATCCTTTTCCATAAACCTTTCTCAGTCAATAGTCGTTCGGTTCGCTAGTTTCTACTTCTCTGCGGCACTCTGCCGAACCTGGACGCGCTGAGGCTCGCTGCGGGTCGCGGGCAGCTTGGGCAACGTAACCCAGAGAAAACCATTTTCGTAGCGTGCCGTCACTGCCTCGCGATCGATGGGCGAGGGAATGAAGACCTCGACGCGGAAAGGCCCATAGCGGATCTGCGCCTCCTGATAGTAGAGGTTCTCACGGTCCTCGCTGTCGTCTCGCCGCTCGCCGCTGACCACCAGCGCGTCTTCGTAGAGTGTCACGTTAATTTCATCCTCTGACATGCCTGCAAGCTCTATCTTCACGACGACCCGCTCCGCCGATTCGCGTATATCGGCGGGGGGACGCCAGACCTCCGAGCGTTGAAGGAGTGCCTGCTGGCTCTGCCGCAGGACCTCCTGCAACAACTGACGGTAGTGGCGTTGCAGTTGTTGCCCCGACCCATCGATATAGCGATAGGTCACATAGCGGTAGCGCATCCGCATACTGGTTTACCTCGTTTCACTCTCCTCAAACGGATCGTGAGGCGTGACCTATATGTAGCTTCCTTGCCAGCTTCAAACTCTCTCTCCTAGCTGTCTGCTAGCTTGCCTGTCTCTCTCCCTTAAGCTCATAGCTGCCTAAACTGCCAGGAGTGGCTTGCCAGGAGAAACGGCAGTTGGCGCCCGAGCCGACCGTCAGCCGATCGTTGACCATCGCTCATGCCCAGAAGGGGCGAGCCTGCTTATCTCTTAGCGACGCGGCCCAGACCCGATCAGGCGCCATAGCCACCTCATAGCTGGCGCCGGAGGACAGTGGGCAGTGCTGGTCCTGGCCAGCGGTCTGACCTTCGTGGTGATGATCAACGCCATAACCTCTCAGCCGCTCTATTCTCTAGGACTCATCTCTGCCTGCTTGCCTGCCTTGCAAGAGAGAGGCATCCCGCCCACCTTGCTCTCTCCATCACCTTACCTCTGAGGAGAGAGCGGTACTCAATATCCCCTACCTTCTGGCTTCTTTGCTCCGCTCTTTGCTTCAGCCTCAGACGGCTAAAATGGAGAGAAAAAGGAATTGGCGACTGCATCGCCTTCATTCTGTAGGCCCCAGAGGCCCCAATGGCCCCGTGGACGCGACATCTCCTTAGTTACAGCAGAGGAAGATCCTTTTCGCCACTGGCCAGCGCCTTCTGACACTCCGGGCAGAGGTATTCATATTCTGAATGGCTCTCGGAGAGGACGTCGCTCTGGATGATACGCGCATAGCGCAGACGAGTTGCCTTATTGCACCTGGAGCAGTTGACGTATGTATCAGATATAGCAGTCCTTCTGGTACCAAGGATGTCTTCCTGCATGACCGACACATGCCTTTCTTTCTGCTTCAAAGGTCACAATCACCCGGTAGCAGCGTGGGCCAGGGCGCGATGCCATGCAGCTGTCGGCTTGGCTGTCGGCTGGGCGTCCGGCCCTCTCACGGGAGCGGGGTGCATGCGTGTGGGCAGGCGTGCCTTTCCCGTTTGCAGGCCAGGTCTGTCCTTCGGGCCGCCTGGCCTTTTTGATTATGGCATGCAGGCGCGAAAATTGCAAGGTGGTTTGACGTCTTCATGACGATATGCTACTATGTCTCTTAGGCGTTATTTATTTTTCGTGCGTTTTCAAAAGGTTAGCAGGCAACTCAGCAGCTATCAGGCGCGTCTTTCCTGGTTGGTTAGCCGGGCGCGGCCAGCGCCCTGATATGAATAGAGGGCACTCCCATGATCGCGCGAACACTCTCTCAATGGCTGGCTCGATTGTTTGCATGGTGGCCCGGAAGAAAGCGGCGCTCTCAGCCGGTGGAGGCGGAAGCGAGTGGGGTCTCCAGCGCTCATGCACTGGTGCCGCCTCAACCTCCTCTGCCGGACACGCCCACGTCCACTTCTCCGGCTACGCCCACCTCCACTTCTCCGGCTACGCCGGCCAGTGGTTTGGCCTCTCAAGCCGGCCCTGCTTCTCGCTACTCGTTCCTTCTTGAGAGCCAGGACATCTTCTTGCCGCCGCGGCTTACAGCTCCGCCCGGTGTCCCCGGTGGGTTGCCATTCCTCGATCAGGGTCCAAACGGCCTCCCCAGCCCTCTGGCTGATCCCAACCTCTCCCTGAGCGAGCGTATTCGCTGGATGCGGGAGAATGATCTCCTCTCGTCTGGCGAGGCCGCCACAGACGCGGAGGCAGACGAGGGCACGGCGGTCAGTGAGACGAGCGACTCTTCGCCGGCGGCCCTCCTCCAGCAGCGCCGCCTGGAGTTCCTGCGCTATCTGGTCAGGCGCGGCCTTGTTAATGAGGGCTTCGAACAGGAGGATCTCCCAGAGCAGTATCGTCGTCTTCTCTGAGTCGGATCTGCTCTTGCAGGGGGGCGCCTGCGGGTGAGTGAGTGAGTGAGTAAGTGACTGTCTGTCTGGCTGTCCCGACCTCTCTGCGGTAGGTGTAGCAAGGTGGCAGGAGGCGGCGGCCTGCCTGTGCCTGATTGATAGGGCTGGCGGAGAGAGCAGGAGAGAGCAGGTGGTCACGAGGGGGAAGGCGGCTGTACGTCAGGTCAAAGGGCGGGGGAAGAGGCTTCTCTTTCCCTCCACCGATGGCGGCGGGAGGCGCGATCAACCACTCTGGTTCCATCCACATCCAGGTCTCCAGGGCGGCCAGCGACAGGCTGCTGGCCTGTTCTGTGCTCGCTGAGGCCAGGGGGAGGTGGAAGGCTGCCGACGCCGACGCCGACGGTCGGCAAGCAGGCGCCTGCGCTGGGGACGTTCAGCCAGCGGGAGGGGCCGTGAACAAGTAAAAAAACAAGATGGCGATCGCTTTGTCAGCTGTCGGAGAGAGGAGGTCTGCGATCGAGGATGGGCCTCGTTCCCTGCCTGGGTTGGCGGCGTGGCAAAGCGGTCGCGTGCGTTCTTCGGCAGAGCTTCGTTAGTCTTCGATGGCTGTCTCGCTGAGGCGCAGGACCAGGCGACAGAAGTGAAGCATTGCCGCAGCGAACTCCAGATAGGTCTCATCGCTGGGAGCGGCGCGAGGACCAGGTGAGGCGCGTCGGCGTAAGGCCCGGAGCACAACCATGACGTCTTCCTTCAAGGAGGCATCGAGGTCCCCACTCTGCATCAGGCGGATTACCTGGGCCACAATCGAGTCGACTTCACGGCGCATCAGACGGAGTTCTGTTAACCAGGCATCCTCGTCGGCGGGTGAGGGAGCATCGTCGTCCCATGTGGGGACCGGCAGGGTCTTGCTCTCCTCATCTTCCTGTCTGATATCGCTGTAGCTCGCGCGTTGTTGGGCCTGGAGGTGAGTAGGGGAGTCAGGTGCTGCGCCTTCGAGTGTGACCCCCAGCTCACGCAGTAGCTCGGCTAGTTCTTGTTCCCAGCCAGCCATGAGACACCTCCTTCTGAAATAACCGCCAGGACGTCCTTGACACATCCAAAGTGTAGCACAGTGTACCATCCCTGTAAATGGGTCGAATGGGCTGAGACACTCGCGTAGGCTGTCTGGGCGGAAGGTGCTTCTTCGAGCTGGCTGGCTGACTCCGACGGCGAGTGTTGTGAGGCACGCTTTTGCTGAGGAAGTTTCTCTCGGAGGAGCGAGCGATTTAACAAGTACATGCAGAGCTGGCTTGCTAGCAAAGCACGACCTAATGGAGCAGCCTGCCTGCCGAGGGAAAAGGCCGATGGTCAACGGTGCTGCCCGCTGGTGCCGGCGCCAGGTTCTCGCTTGTAGATCTTGCCTGCTGGAGAACCCGGCGCCAGCGACCGGCTCATGGCAAGGCCAGGGAAGGCAGCTGAGGCAGGATAGGCAGGATAGCGGAAAGCAGCAGGGCCACAACGAGCAAGGCAATAAACCAGGCCTCTAACTTAAGCGTGTCACGCATAACAAGATGAAGACCGGAGGCGAGGTCGGTGCGCACAATGCCACTCACCACAACGACCAGGGTCGGCAGGGTCCAGAGAGCAATGAGTACCAGGTGAGGCGCGTTGTGGGGCAGACCGATGGACAGGAGAACGAGATAGGCGCCTCCCAGCAGGAGCAAAAAGAGCGTGCGGTTGAGTCCAAGACCCAGGGTATTGGCCAACGTACGCTTGCCAGCCTGAGCATCGTCCTCAACGTCGCGCATGTCATTGACGTGCACGAAGGCGGTTGCCAATAGACCTGGTATCAGACTATAGAGGAGCGCTTGCCCGTCAAGCTGGACCCGCTGTAAGTAGTAGGCTCCCAGGGTGATGAGCGGACCATAGACGCAAAAAGTAGCCGGTAGGCCGAGCATGAGCGAGGAGAGCGCTCGCCGCGTGGCGCTGTAGAAGTAGGCGATCAGCAGTCCCAGCAGGCCGAAAATCAGCAGCGGCCAGCCAGTCGAGAGGGTCAATAGCAGGCCGAGCAGCGAGCCACCCGCCAGGAAGGCCAGGCCGAGGGCCAGCACACGTGTTGGCTTGATCAGCCCTTGCTGGATGAGCTTGCCCGGCCCCAGGGTGTTGCTGGTGTCGATGCCACGCAGGTAGTCGTAATAGTCATTGATGAGATTGGCCCCAAGCTGCAAGAGCATCACGGCCACTAGCCCCACTAGGAAACGCTGAGGATGCCATCGCCCCAGTCCTAAAGGCCCCTGTAGGCCTAGCTCCTGCACCAGGGCGAGCGCGCTTCCTAGCAGGAAGGGCATGACGCTGAGGACAAGGTAACGTGGCCGCATGCCTTCCCACCAGATGCGTAACCACTCGCCCAGGCTGCGCCGATACTCCGCCGGCTGAGCAACCAGCGGGGTCGGCGTGCTCACCGCTTCGCCGGCTTCAACCGAGTGGACCGAGACCTCGGGCTGCAGGGTGCTGAGGGTCTGCAGTGATCCCAAAGGAATAGTAGGTACCTCTTCTGCTTGTACTGACTCAGCAGTTACGATTTGCGAACTGGCTCTGATTTCACTCTCTCTTTGTGTTCCTTTTCCATTACTGATATGATCACGAGGTTCTGTACTCTCTAACTCTTTTGCGGGCTGCTCTTTGTTCGTAAGCTCTTGCTGCGACATATGCCCCCCTTTTGCTGCGCGCTTGCCGCTGGCTCCGGCGGCGCACCTTCAGGTCAGGACCTGATGGCCAGAAGACAGAGAGACGCTGGACAATGAACGATGTGATAGAAGATGACTGCTCTGGTTCCACCGCTCGCCTTGCAGGTGGCAAAGCGGCCTGCAAGCTGAGCAGGTGACGCCTTCGTCACTGTTAGTATACAACCTGCCGGCCAATCGGCACATCACGAAGGTGCGGCATCCTTCCCGTGCAGCGCGGTTAACAACTCGCTGATCTTTTCTTCAAGCTGTGCCTGCCGGACCGCGACGGTGAGGTCGCCGCGCGTCTTCTCTAAGATTGCGCGCGCTGTGTCGGTAGTACGGCGCAGGCCGCCAGTGATGGCGTCGGGGAAATCGATGGTGATGAGCAAGGCGTAGATGTCGTCCATGTGCTGCAGGAGCTGCTCACATTCGGCAAGCCAACCGTGGCGCAGACGATCGAGGACGTAGCGCCGCAGCTCTCCGACAGCCTCCCCCAGGCCATTCAGATAGGGTGCCCAATCGACATTGAGACTTTGGGGGTGGGGCAAAGCCCTCCCTTGGACTAGGGCCAGAAAAGCCGCAGCCTCAGCGTACTCTTTCTGGGCATCCTGAACAAAACCAGCGTAGAAGACATCCGGCTGCTCACGCAGGTCTATTCCGATCTGTGCAAGCAGCTCCCCCGCCTTGGCAAGCAGCTCCTCGGCAGCGGCAAACTCCCGCCGATGGGCTGCACGGATGCTGTTGGCGCAATAGCGGATCAAAGTGCGTGCACGCGGCAGCGCTTGCTCACGTGCGGTGTTTTTCTGGTTAAGGTAGTCGAGCGCTTCTTGACCAAGGCTCTCCAGGTTCTCGATCATAGCATTTCCCTTTGCAGACCTCTTTCGAATATAGCCAGTGTACCATAGATCAATATGCCTGGCATCTTCTCGGGTGCACAGCCAACAAAAAATCCCACTCGCCCGGCTACTGAGGCCGGGCGAGTGGGTGAGTTGTAACGTGATGACTGGCGGGTGAAGAGCTGTACGGCACTTGCGTCCTTTGGCTTGCTCATTTCCTGCTTGACGCGCGCTGCTCTGGCGAGTCTAGATCAGGCGAGTGACCTCGATCTCTGGCGGAAACTGCATCCGATCCAGGTCGCCGGCCCAGAAGAGTTGCTTCATGATCTCGGCTACGGCATAAAGAAGGTGCTGCAGGCTGACCTCGCGGCTGCGTTCAAAGGTGGCGCTGCCACGGTAGCTGGCGAGGCTGCGAAACCAGTTGTTGATGCCTGTCCGCTCGCTCAGGCGCACCAGATAGACTTCCATCTTCAAGGCTCCGTATTCGACGGGCACGATAATGCGTAGCTGCGGTTCATGCTCAATGATGTCAAGGCGGTAGAAGACGCCATAATGGTCGCGCGATGCCTGGAAGATGGATACTTCGGGCACCTCGTTCTCTGCCCCTTCGTGCTCCTCATAGGGCTCAGGTTGCTGCTGCTCCATAGTCACTCCTAGGTTAGCCAGCAAACTCTCCAGCTGTTCGTGAATGTTCATAGTTGCGCTTCCCCTTCCTATTTTGCAGCGTACTTGGTCGGCCATGATGCCCTTTGGAGGCCCGCTTTTTGAGTGTAGCGGCTGCCTGGCACTTTACCACGCACTTGCCGGATTCCTCATCCTTGGTGAGACCGCCTGACCTGGACTAGACTGGGCGCTCCACTTACTCTCTCTTTCTCTCGGACTGGCCGAGAAGTGGAACTCGCTCAGGCACGCTGCTCTCTATGCAAGGTGAAGCGCTGCTCTGTCTGTATTACCCTGATTATCTCCTGATTCACGCTGGCTGAGGCAAGGAGAGGCATGGATGGCTGGAACAGCCCGTCGACTGCTTTAGCCGCCAGCTCGTTTGGCTCGATAGCCTAATGCCTGCAGATGGGCCAGGATTTTATCGCAATGATCGCCTTGGATTTCAATAGTGCCGTTTTTGACAGTGCCTCCTGCCCCACAGAGACGCTTGAGGCTGCGGGCAAGAGTCTCTAGCTCGCTCTGACTGGCAGGCAGGCCACGAATCACCGTGACCGTTTTGCCGCCGCGTTGGGCACGCTCGCGGCTGACGCGAACGCTGCCTCCGCTGGGGGCACTTGACGCGGCTGGCTGACTACCGCTATCGCAGCGGCAGTGGCGATAAGGCTGATGGCAGACAGGGCAATGGGTGACTTCTCCGCTGTCGGTGCTGTAGACGAGGCGATCGGGCATGGCTATACTCTTCCTTTCTTTTCTTTCCATTATTCTGTCGTGTTGATGGCATGTCTCGGCTCCGCCTCGTCTGAGGGAGGACGGTCAGGACACGCTCGTCTCAGGCGGCGGTGCGTCTTCCTTTGCAGGGGTGAGGTGGCTGGGCCGGTCGCTGTGAGAGATGGCGCCGGCGCAGATGGAGGCCTAGCGTGGCCCCGGCATAGCAGCCTGTCGCCAGGGTGGCAATGCAGAAACTGGCTGGCAGGTGTTGGCCCGGCCCAAGGAAGGCGATGAGTAAGCCGCCCCAGGTGCTGCCGAGTGCGAAGAGGACGGCCAGCAGGAGAGCGCCCGCCGGCGAGGGACTGAGGCGCTCAGCGGCGGCGGCGGGGGCAACAAGCAAGGCGAAAACGAGCAGCACACCAATGACCAGCACGGAAATGGCCGTGGCAAGGGCAAGGAGCAGCAGAAAGAGCACGGAAAGCAGGCGCACAGGGACGCCCCGTGCTGCGGCAACCTCGGGATCAGTGGAGGCGAAGAGAAGCGGTCGATAAAGAATGAGCAGGGCCAGGCTGCAGCCGAGCGCACAGGCAAGACTCAGCCAAACGTCTCCGCGGCTGACGCTAAGAATGGAGCCGAAAAGGATGCCGACGCCGGCGGTGGCATGGCTGCCGCTGCTGGTCGCATAGAGGCTGAGAAAGAGAACACCCAAGCCGAGGGCAAAGGAAAGAACCATGCCAATCTCTATGTCGCGCCCACGCAGGCGCTCGCCGAGCAGGCCGATGGCGAGCGCTGCTAGCAGACTTAGGATGAGCATGCCGGGGAGAGGACTGAGACCAAGCAGGGCGGCCCCCGTGGCCCCGGTGAAGCCGATGTCGGTTAAGGCCTCGCCGGCAAAGGTTTGGGCGCGCAGGACAAGAAAATAGCCAACCAGGGCAGCGGCAATCGCGACGCAGCCGCCTGCCAGGAAAGCATTCTGGACAAATTCATGCTGCCAGAGTAGGCCGATGTTCATAGTGCTCCTCTCATATGCAACGTCACTTTAATTTGCTGACGCTTGCCTGCTGATGGGGCTACTCGCCGGCCTCTGCCTGCGGAAGCCTCCGATGCCGAAACGTACAGGAAGATAGACAACGAAAGAGAGGAAGGCGATAAAGAAGCTGACGGGAATGGTGCCGCTGATAACGGCCAGCAGAATGCCGAGCCAGGTGTAGAGCAGCCCCAAAAGGACAGCCAGCAGGATGACTGTTGCTGGGCGCAAGGCCAGCCGTCCTGCTGTGGCTGCCGGGCCGACGAGCAGAGTGAAAACCAGGAGGGCACCGACGATTTGGACGGCGATGGCAATGGTCAAGGCCACCAGCACCAGAAAAGCGATGGCCAGCAGACGCACGGGCACACCGCGGGCTGCGGCCACCTCTGGGTCGTAGGAGCTGAAGAGAAGAGGACGGAAAAGCAGCAGGATGCTGGCAAGAATCAGCAGGCTGACGCCGAAGCTGAGCAGAACGTCGAGGCGGCTGATGCCCAGAATGGTACCAAACAGGATACTGTAGACGCGCTCAGCGTAGCCGTTGTAGAGGGAAAGGAAAAGCAGGCCTAGAGCCAGGGCGAAGGTCATGAGTATGCCGATGGCAAGATCGCGCTCGCGCAGGTTACGCCCGAGCAGGCCGATGCCGATGGCGGCTCCGATGGTGAAGGCTAGCAGACCCAAGAGGGGATCAAGGCCAAGCAAGACAGCGCCGGCGGCACCCGCAAAGCCAATATTGGGCAGGGCGTGACCAGCGAAAGTCAGGCCGCGCAGCAGCAGGAAATAGCCTGTGACCGCAGCCACAATAGCGATGCAGGTGCCGGCCAGAAAGGCATTCTGAATAAAGGGATAGCTTAGTAGGCTAAACAGGCTGGACATGAGGCCGCTGCTCCTTGTTGTTCTGTTGCTGGCTGACCCTAAATGTCGACACCGACGACGAAGAGCCGTCCCAGGGCCTCGACGACCTCAACGGGGGCGCCGTAGAGGGCGCTCAGCGTGGAGCTGGTGATGACCTGCTCCGGTCTGCCGATAGCAGCGTGCCCGCGTGCCAGGTAAAGGACACGGTCGATCACTGGAAGCAAGGGATTGACATCGTGTGAGACGAGCAGCACAGTCATGCCGCGGGCGCGACAGAGGCGGGCGATGAGGGCAATGATCTCCTGCTCGTGGCTGATGTCCAGGTTAGAGAGCGGTTCGTCGAGCAAGAGCAGGCGCGGCTGACTGAGCAGGGCCTGAGCGATAAGCAAGCGCTGCTGCTCGCCACCCGAGAGGAGGGCGACGGGCATATCGGCCAGCTCCAGGGCGTCGACCTCAGCCAGAGCTTCCTCAATGATGGCCTGGCGCCGTCGTCGCCCAGAGATAAACCAGCCTGGTCCCCAGCGATGACCATCGAGGCCGAAGCCGACAAGATCGCGTGCGCGCAGACTGAGGGCGCCCTCCAAGGTGCGATGTTGGGGGGCATAGCCAATGAGCTGGTTACCGCGTCGCGGCGCCTGCCCGAAGATACGCACACGGCCCGCACTGGGCTTGATCAGACCGAGCAGAACCTTGAGCAGGGTACTTTTGCCGGCGCCGTTTGGCCCCAGCACGGCGATGAACTCGCCGGGTCTAATGTTGAAAGTAACTTCCTGGAGGATGGTTCTCCCTCCAAGGCAGACACTAACTCCTTCCAGCTCGATGATGGCTGCGGGTGTTGTCCCCGCTCCCGGGTCCGCTTCTGGGGAGGAAGGCCTCTCAGATGCCAGATGAAGGGAAATGGCACGCTGGTTGTGCTGCGTACTCACTGCATGCGCTCCTTTCCTATCCTGCCTTACTTGTCCACTGCTCACTTCCAAGCGCTCACTGCGAGCAGGAGCGGCTGACCAGTCAATTTGCTTGCTTGCTGCCTGAATGCGGGCCATGTGCTCAGGACGCCCGAGCGCTCTGGAGGGCAGTCTCTAGGGCATCAAGCTGGGCCAGCATCCAGGTCTGATAGCTTTTACCCGGCGGCATGGTCTCGCTTACAGCTACCACTGGGATCTGCTGGGCTTGGGCTTCGCTGCGCACTTTGTTGGTGATAGTTGTCGCGGTCTGTTCATTATAAATCAAAACCTTGATGCGGTGCTGCTGGATCTGGTTTTCGACGATAACCACGCTGCTGGCCGGGGGATCGTTGCCCTCGGCGATCGCTTTCTGGAAGTCGCTGGGGGTGAGAACATCCAATCCCATGAGTGTGGTCTGGTACAGAAAAAGGGTTTCGGTCAGCCCCACAGGTGTACCGGCGTAACGCGCTTTGATCTCCGCAAGCTTGTGATTGACCTGACCGAGCGAACTGAGGAAGCGCTGCAGGTTCTGGTTGTAGCTGTTGGCGTGAGCTGGGTCAAGTTTTTGCAGGGCCTGGCTGATGGCGTGGGCGATGGCGGCTATGTTAGTAGGGCTGTACCAGACGTGCTCGTTGTCTGGAAGCTTGACGGGGGCCAGATCGTAACCCTTGAGCACGATGCGTCCTTGCTGGGGCGCTGCCGCCAGGAGACGATCGATCCAGCTATCGTAGCCTCCCCCATTGGCGATCACAAGCTTGGCTTGGGCGACGGCGGCGGCGTTCTGAACGTTGCTTTCGTATTCGTGGGGGTCGATGTTAGGATCGCTCAGAATGCTGGTGACTGTCACATAATCGCCTCCTAGCTGGTGAGCAATGTCGCCATAGAAGTTCTCGGCTGCCACAATCGCCAGCTTCCCCGCGCTGTCTCCGCTGCTGCCCATGAGAACGCCTGAGCTGCAGGCGCTCCCCAGTAGGCCGAGCAGAAATATGCCAAGAATGAGCCAGATGCGGGCCGCTTGGCGTTCCCTATTGCCCATGTTGTTTCTCCTTTCTCAAGCACAAGCTCTCTCCGAGTTTGCAACGTTATTGAGACATTATCTCTCTTGCTGAGGAGGATACCATACTGAATGCAGGGCTGTCAATGAGATAGTGTCTCAACAAGCGACCACTGCAGGAAGAGAGGGGAAGGCGTAGGCGCAAGAACCTGCGCTAGCGAGCTGCCTGCTGAAGAGTACGGCTTGCTTCTCGACAGCGCTGGCGGAGGTGACATATCATGGAAGTATGGTCGGCAGCGGTTTGGTCAAGCGCTTGTTGCGGTGTGGTATAGACGCTGATCTTGTGGGGAAGGATGCGGACCGATTAGCCTGGGGACTGATTGCGCAGCGGGCGCACCGGCGCTGGACTGCCTGACCAGGTTGCTGAACTGGAGAGGAAGCGACAGCCGGACATGTTCATTGTTGATGCGCATCAAGACATTGCTTACAACGCTCTGGAGTGGGGACGCGATCTACGGCGATCGGTGGAGGAGACACGTGCGCTTGAGGCCCGTGAGCACCCTGATTACTGTCGGGAGGATGCTCAGGGGGGGATCTGTATGGTGGGGCTGCCGGAGCTGCGTCGGGGGAATGTGGCGATTGTTTTCGGGACGCTCTTCGCCTATCCCCTGGTTGGTATAGGTAAAGGTATCAATCCACGCTACCAGCTCACCCAGGCCTATCGTGAGCCAGATGGGGCCTGGCGTGTGGCGCGCGAGCAGCTTGCCTACTATCAAGAGCTGGCCCGCGATGCAGGGGTTTGGATGATCCTCACTCAGAAGGATCTAGAGCGTTTCATTGGGGCCTGGTCGCAAAGCAGAGGAGCTGATGCTCAGCGGCCCTTTGGCATTGTCCCTCTCATGGAGGGAGCTGATCCTGTGCGCAGGCCTGAAGAGGTCGACGACTGGTTTGCGGCGGGCCTGCGTGTGCTGGGGTTGGCCTGGGCACATGGTTCGCGCTACTGTGGTGGCAACGGGCGGCCCGGCCCTCTGACGCCGGAGGGGCGCCGCCTATTGCAACACATGGAGCGCGTTGGCCTGGTGCTCGATACCAGTCATATGGCCGAAGAGAGTTTCTGGCAGGCGCTGGAGCACTTTAGTGGAGTGGTGATCGCCAGTCATAGCAACTGTCGAGCGCTGGTCGACAGTCCGCGCCATCTCAGCGACGCCATGATTCGGGCGATTGCCGCACGTGGTGGAGTCATTGGAATTGCTCCGATCAATCCCTTCCTTTACAGCGACTGGAAGCGGAGCCAACCGTTCCCGGTCTCGCTGCGACGTGTGGTCGAGCACATTGATCATGTGTGCCAGCTTGTGGGGAGCGCTGACCATGTAGGGATTGGCAGCGATCTCGACGGGGGCTTTGGTCGCGATGAGACGCCGCAAGAGCTGGAGACGGTAGCCGACTTTCCGCGCTTAGCGGACGCGCTGGCGGAGGCTGGCTATGCCCAGGAGGATATTGTACGCATTATGGGCGGCAACTGGCTGCGCTTGCTAGAGCGTGCTCTGCCGCGAGATGTTGCCTGACTGCCAAGCCGCTAACAGGCTGATGAAAGAGGCAACGGAAGAGGGAGAGAGTTTGATGGATGAATCTCTGGCTTTCGAGCGAGAGCGTGTCAAGCGCTTTCAGGAGCACCACCTTGTCGAACGTTATCATTTGCGTCCTCCTTATCCGCCGGAGACCTTTGTTATCCTCAGGGGGTTGATTGTAGACGAGCCGCGCGTAGTGCTTGACCTGGGGTGTGGTATTGGCAATATTGCCCGTCCGCTGGCTAGCTTTGTTGACCGTGTGGATGCTGTCGATAGCTCGCTGGCCATGTTAGAGCGGGCCAGGGAGCTGCCAGGGGGTGAGGCGCCGACGATTCGCTGGCTACATGGGCGGGCTGAGGATGTGGTCTTGTCGCCGCCCTATGCTCTGGTGACAGCGGGCATGAGCCTCCATTGGATGGACTGGAAGCAGGTGTTACCGCGTCTCGCTCGTGTGCTGACGCCGCGGGGCCTGTTGGCCATTCTCAATGTGCAGCAGGCTATGCCCTGGCAGCAGGCGTACCGCCAGATCCGCCGGCGTTTCGCTGGTGGCTTCCCTGCGCTCAAGCCTAACCTGGTGGCTGAATTCGAGAGATATGGTCTCTTTCGCCTGCTGGGTGAGCGTCAGACGGCGCCGCTGCTGATGCGGCAGAGCATCGAAGAGTATATTGCGGCTCAGTATGCCTACAGCTCACTGGCGGGGTTGGATAGCGAGCAGAGGGCTAGCTTTGAGCGAGAGATGCGCGAGCTGCTGAGACCTTTTGCGTCAGGTGGCCTGCTCAGCTTTGAAGTGACGGCAACGGTCGCCTGGGGCAAGCCGTCTTGTCATGACTGAGGGCTGAGCTGATTGGGCTTCATCTGATCCTGTCTTTCTTCGGGTAGGGGTCTGGTGGGGGCAGTGGGGAAGCTGCCGACTGCTCAGGAGTTACAAAAATCTCACAGTCTGGTAG
>NZ_JADGHT010000465.1 GCF_019683755.1 Thermogemmatispora sp.
AGCCAATGCAGGGCGATAGCGTCCAGGGCTTACGTAGCCTGGAAGACGGCTTTGTCCCGCCGGTCCTTGACCTGTCTCTGCTTGACGCGCGCATCCTGGTCTCAGGCATTGATGCCATCCGGCGCACCCGCCAGCTCAAAGATCAAGAGGGTATCTTCGCCGGTCCCTCTTGCGGAGCAGCCCTGCATGCGGCCTTGCGTGCGGCAGCCAGCATGGAACACGGAAAGATTGTGGTGATCCTCGCCGATGGCGGCTGGAAATATCTGAGTGAGGATCTTTGGACGCGCGACCTGGGCGCGCTGGAGGAAGATCTGGAGACCAAACTCTTATGGTAGCAGAAGCCTTTGTTGTGCGTATTCCTCGTGCAATGTATACGGAAATGGTGGCCCACGTCACCGCCGGCTATCCTAATGAAGCCTGTGGCTTGCTGGCGAGCAAGGATGGTCGGGTGGTGAAAAACTACCCGACCCCTAACGCCGCCGAGCACCCAGATGATTTCTCCGAGATCTCTTCCCAGGACTTGCTGCGTATTGCTAATGATATCGATACCTACGATGGTGAGATGTTTGCCTACTATCATTCTCACCCGCGCAGCGAGGCCTACCCCTCTGCTCGTGATATCGAATGGGCCAAGCGCAATGGCCTCTACTACATTATCTTTTCACTGCAGTACCATCCTGAACCTCCCTATGCGCGCGTTTTCTCCATCAAAGCGGACGGGAGTGTCAGCGAAGGCAAACTAGAGGTAATTGATTAAAGCTGGCTTGTGGGGGCTGGTTGGCTGGTTGATTTGCCGGCTGGTCGCTCCATTCTTTCAGCCCCCATCCGTCCGCCCTACAGCCCGGGGCGCTCAAGCTGCCTGAAGAAGCGCTCTAACTTATGAGGGTCGAGGCGGCCTTCCGTGCGGACCGAGCTGCAGAGGTCGATGCCAAAGGGAGCAACCTCCTCAATAGCGGCGCGGACATTCTCAGCGCTGATGCCCCCTGCCAGGAAAACAGGAATGGGGACCAGCTCGCGAATACGCCGGCTAATCGTCCAGTCATGCACCTGGCCGGTCCCGCCGAGGATTTTAACCGGCAGGTCGGGCCGACCCGAATCGAGCAGGAGTGCATGCACAAAAGGAGCGACCTCCAGCGCCTCCTCGATAGCTTCTGGGCCACGAACGTGGATAACTTGCACCAGAGCAATACCAGGCAGCGCCTCACGCAGGCGCTGGTGGCTCCCTGCTGGCAGGCGATCAACGAGTTGCAGCGTATTGGTGCGACAGCGGCGTTGCTGCTGAATAATCGCCTCTACATTCTGTTGACTGGTCAGCAGAAAGGAGGCGATTGGTGGAGGAATACTGTCCACGATCTCAGTGATCAATTCCTCCGCAATGACCCCTGGCCCGCTCGGCATCTGCGAAACCAGGCCCAGCGCATCGGCGCCATAGCTGATCGCCAGCCGCGCCTCCTCCCTGCTACTAATACAACAGATCTTCACGCGTGGCCTCTGCACAGGTTCCATTGCCAGTACTCCTTGCTTTGACTGTGAGGCTCTCCACACCTCACCGATTGCGGCTGGTCAGAAACGCCACTGCTCCGCTTGCTGGGGCCTTCAGTCAGGCATTCCCGAAGAAGAGAGCTGCTAGAAAAACAAGTATACCACTGCCAATGACCTGAACAATAGAGACTAGCCACTTCGTCCCAAAGTAGCGATGGCGAATAGCGGCGATTGCCAGTAGCTCGGCGGCAACCACCAAATAGGCGGTGGCCAAGGCGAGCTGCAGGTGAGTAATCAAAAACGGCAGCGTATGCAGAGAGCCACCTACAAAGGTCATCAGACCCGTAATCGCTCCGCGGATAATGGGGCTACCGCGTCCGGTCAAGACGCCGTCATCCGAAAGCGCCTCTGAAAAGGCCATGCTAATCCCAGCACCTGTCGCCGCGGCCAGCCCCACCAGGAAAGCAGTGAAAGGCCGGTGAGTAGCAAAGGCTGTGGCGAAGATGGGAGCCAGGGTAGACACAGAGCCATCCATCAGCCCAGCCAGACCTGGCTGAACCACGCGCAGTAAGAAGTGGCGCGAATCCGTATTCTTGGTAGCGATCCCTCGTAGAATCTCTGCCAGCTCAACCTTTACCCGCTCTAATTCCGAGGGCCGCCGCTGTAAGACCTCCTGCACCTCTGCTGTCATCTCCTCCTGTCCGCTTGTTTTATTGTCCGCTTGTCGGATCTCAGTCTCCGAATTATGTGGCATAAAAGGACTCCCTACCATGCCGGTCAGTAATCGATGCGTCCTGTAACCTGTGCGATCGTCACACCGGATGAGCTGAAGCTGACCTTCACTTTACTCAGCCTCAGCCGCCCCCGGGTCTGGCGCAATCTGTCTCGCCTGCTCTCTCTCTGCCTGAGCCTTCTGGCGACAAGCGGCGCACTGGCCATAAAGCCGCACCTCATGAGAATGCAGCTCAATCCCTGCCGCCTGAGCGGCCATTCGCAGCGCCTCCTCTGAAAGGCGCACATCGACAGGCAGATCGAGGAGCGCGCCGCAGGTCGTGCAAATCGCGTGATCGTGACGCTCGATATGCCCGTCATAACGGCAGGCCTCATCGCTGCGTCCCAACTCACGGATCAATCCCTGCTGCGCCAGACTGTGCAGGATACGGTACACGCTCGCCACCCCGATGCGAGGGCGTACCTTGCGCACAGCCTCGTAGATCTCCAGGGCGGTCGGATGATTATGGCTGCTGCGCACAGCCTCCAAGACCGCCTGGGCATTGGCGTTCAGCGCCTCCTTCATAAGTGCCGTCGGTCCCCCAGACCCTGACATTAGGGTTGCCTAATAATGATAATCATTATCAATATGCTGCCTTTATTGTAGACGCAGGAACAGGCTCTTGTCAAGAGAGGATGGTCTGCTATGCGAGGGAAGCGAAGGCATGGTAGCAGCAAGCAGGCGCAAGAG
>NZ_JADGHT010000466.1 GCF_019683755.1 Thermogemmatispora sp.
ATCATCCTGTCAGCACAGCCGACCGAGGTGTCAGCTATCGCACACCCTATGCTGTGGCCTGCTCCTAGGTAATGCTGATTGCCAGGTTCACCGCTCGTTTGCCAGTGAGGGACGACCAGGGAGGAATGCCTATGGCGGGCGAAGCCCTCAAGTCGCCTCCTCACTGGCGTTGCACTTATCTTCCCTCCACCCTCACGGCTGCAGCGCGATGCACAGAATGCCGAAGAAGATAAGCAGGGAGCCAATCAGCTTCTGCCGTCCAAAGGACTCGTGCAAGAGCACAGTGCCCATCACCGCGGCGAAGACAACCGAAAGCTCGCGTGCTGAAGCGATATAACTGACCTCTGTCTGTCTCAGGGCCAAGAGCACAAGTAAGTAGGAGAGCAGAGCCAGAATAGCGGCCAGTATGATACGTGGTGCGTGGGCCTGCCACTCAGCGCGGACCGCTGCCTGCCGGGCCAGAAGCATATAGGGCAACAGATAGAGTGCTGAAAGCACAAAGACGCAATAAATATACGGAAGAGGGGCAGTAGAGAGCAGGCCCACCTTATCGACCGTCGAGTAACCAGCGATGCTTAAACCGCAGAGCACGGCCAGGAGTGCTGCCGGTTCGCGCAGCCGGCGCAGCGGGGCGGTGAGTTCCTGCCAGGCGAAGGCTCGCAGATGGATCACATAGATGCCGGCGACAATCAAAAGAATCCCCAGGCCTCCCACGAGCGACAGGCGCTCACCCAGCACCGTAAGCGCGATGATGGTCACAAACAGCGGGGCGCTACCACGTGCCAGCGGATAGACCAGCGAGAGATCCCCGTAGCGATAAGCCGCCCCCAGCAGCAGATAGTAGGCGGCCTCCAGCGCAGCCGAGAGAGCAATCAGGGGCCAGACATGCAATGGCACAGGCTGATAAAATAGCAGAAACGGAAAGAAGAAGATGAGGCAAGCGGAGCAGATAGCTAACCAGATGAACACCTGCCGGTCCTTGCCCTCTTTCGACAGCAGGTTCCAGCTACTGTGCATGAGGCCAGCACAGACCAGGAGCGCGAGGACCTGGACACTCATGGCTCAGAAAGGCTCCTAGCGGGGCGAAAGATCAGTCTGCTCTGCTTGGCGTGGAGCAGGCATCTAATGGATGCCACTACCAGCGTGAGGGTTGCCCGCAGTCTGCCCTCCGCGCCTCCTGGGGGCTGACCCGCTGTTGCTCCCTCTCGCTATATAGCGATTCGCCCGAATTGGCCAGCACGGCGATCGATAGCTCTCTCTTCCCAAGATCAGAGCCAGGACGGTATCACCAGTATATCCGGTGGGTGCTGTTAAGTCCAGCCTACCAGCGAGCCGGCTGCAAACAGGTTGCAGTGAGTGCCACACCTCTTCTTGACCATTGCTTTTCTATGCTATGCTGTTAACATGCCCTGAAGAGCGATGCCACTCTCCCAATGAGCAGGGTGCCACATCGTCCGTCATCGCATCTCATTTATCTCTCTTGTTTGCTAGCTGATTGCGATTCTGTGGCTTTGAGGAGAAGAAAGTGCCTATGTCGTCGTTGCATTCACAGCATCAACAGCAAGCCCGAATGCTTGAATTCACACGCTCGCATGAGGAGATCAATGCTCTGCTAGGCTATCTGCAGGAGATCTCTGACCTGGCAGCGCTCGGGGCGCTGGCGGCTTGGGACCAGAATACAGCTTTGCCAGAAGAGGCCGGGGATGTGCGTGGCGCCCAGTTGGCAACCTTGCAGGGTGTGCTCCATGAGCGCTGGACCTCGCCCGAGCTGGGGCGCCTGGTGGCCAGGCTGGAGAGTGTCGTTGAGAAAGAGCCATTCACCGATGCCGATCGTGCTCTGGTGCGCGAGGCAAAACGCGAACATGAGAAAGCCACACGCCTGCCTCGCTCACTGGTCGAAGAAATGGCCCGCGTGGAAGCAGCCAGCTTTGAAGCCTGGCGCCGGGCTCGCGAGCAGAATGACTTTGCCAGTTTCGCACCCTGGCTGAGCCGCACGGTGGCCTTGCAGCGCGAGATCGCCGAGCGCTATGGCTATCGCGAGACACGCTACGATGCCTTGCTCGACCTCTTCGAACCCGGACTGACAGTACGCAAGCTCGATGCCCTCTTTGCTCCAGTACGCGAGGTCAGCCTCTCTCTGCTTAAGCGCATTCAAAACAGTGGACATACTATCGATGCCTCGTGTCTCTATGGCCACTTCCCTGTGGCCCAGCAAGACGCGCTTTGTAAGCGCCTGCTAGAGGCCTTGGGCTATGACTTTCAGCGCGGCGGCCTGGCCCATTCGCCACATCCTTTCACTACTAGCTTTGGCAGCCCGCTGGATGTGCGCCTGACCATCCATCCCCAGGAGAACTTTCTCGCCTCGGCAGTCATGGCGGCCATCCATGAGGGAGGCCACGCTCTCTATGAGCAAGGCTGTGCGCCCACCCTCCTACGAACGCCTCTGGCTGGTGGGGCCTCAATGGGGGTGCACGAGTCGCAGTCACGCCTGTGGGAGAATTACATTGGCAGATCCGAGCCGTTCTGGAAAGGCCAGTTTCATCTGCTGCGCGCCGCCTTCCCTGAGCATTTTACAACCATTGATGCTGCAACCTTCTCGCGCGCCCTCAATAAGGTCGAGCCGAGCCTGATCCGTATCGAAGCTGATGAGGTGACCTACAACCTTCACATTATCATCCGCTACGAGTTGGAGCGCGAGCTGATTAACGGCGAGTTGGCTGTCGAATCGCTCCCACGCCTCTGGAATGCCCGTTACCGCGAGTACTTGGGCATCACCCCAGATAGCGATCGCAATGGCGTCTTGCAAGATGTCCATTGGACCAGTGGTTTTGGCTACTTTCCTAGCTATACGCTGGGCAATCTCTATGCAGCGCAAATCTACTACACTCTACTCAAAATCTTTCCAGATTTCAACAATCGGCTTGAGCAAGGAGAAACAT
>NZ_JADGHT010000060.1 GCF_019683755.1 Thermogemmatispora sp.
GTGCATCATGATGAAATTAATGTTACAATATTCTCATCTCAAGGAGGTAAACGATGTTAGAACAATGGGAAGCACTGGTCGCTTATTTTTCAGAAGTTACCGATCGTCTGGGGAAACGCATTGATGAGGAAATCTTCGAGACGGTGGTGACGCTCAACGCTGCAGGTTTTCCGACGGTCATGTCCTGTGGCGGTCATCTCGACGAGAGACGCGGCTTGCTGCTGCCCTGGGTTGACATCGGCCCCCGGGATTCGGCATTTCAAGCGCTGGTTCAGGAAGAAGAAGATCTGGTCCTTGAAGTGCGCCTAGCGCATCAGCGTCTCACGGCCCTGCGCGAGCAGCAGCGTTGCGAGGAGACGCTCCTTACCGAGGCCGAAAATCAGGTCTATGAGCTTGCCCGCCGTCTGCGCGAGGCGCAACGGCAGCTACGTCTCAAGCAAGTTCGCCTGCGTACCAGGCTCGTCCACTACCTGAGCCAGTTCTATGATGGCAGGGTGGTTCCTTTCGATCGCCGTCTGATCCTGACAACGGGCCTATACACGCGCCTGCAGAACCAGGGAGCCATCGATCTCTATCTGGACGCCCCGCAAGAGCTTCAGCGTCAGAAGCTGGAGGAGTACCGCCAGGAGATGCGGGATTTTACTGCCTTCTTGAAGAAGCTCTATTTCTCAGGCCAGATGGATCAGTATGGATCAGCGTGATCGTCTTGGGAGGAGGGCATAAGTAGATAGCAGAGGCAAATACGCTGAAGCCGCGTGGCAGACGTGACCCGGGCGGGGGAGTCGGGCCACGTCTGCCATTCCTCAATCGATAGGAATAAAGCCAATCACATCGTAGGGGATATTCAGCGCCTTCTGGAGTGCCTTCAGGGTCTGGATGTCACTAATGACCCGGTTATACAGCTCAATCTTGGCGATTGCATCACGACTCATACAGACGGCTTTCCCTAGCTGCTTCTGAGTCAGGTGCCGTCGACGGCGGTACTCCCGGAGCTGCTTTCCTGTGAACATGATCCCCTCCTCCAGGCAAGCGTACAAAAAGTAGAGCGCTTTTTCTACACTTAAAAATTTATAATCTGTGCGTCTCTCACTGTATATGACGAACAGCAGAGCGGCGGATCAAATCACAAAAAAAATTCGCTCACCAGTGCAGACTGGTGAGTGGTTAAACCTGGGCCAAGTCAGCAGCTATGAGGAAGCTCCAGCCTGAACAAGCGCCCGACAGGGTTGAGGGGAGGGAGAAGCCCAGCGAGTCGCGTCGCGCTAAGCGAGTTACCACGTTGCTCGCTGGGCTGTTCACAGAGCTACTCGCTGGCTACTCACGGAGACTGCGCGGAGGCAGCGGGCGCACCAGCGGACTCATCATCGGTGTCTCTTTCTTATCGCGTGGCAGGCGCTGGCGCACCAGGTAGTTCGGAGCCAGGGCCAGATCCTCTTTCTCCAGGGTCACATCAGGGCCGAAGCGATTGAAGAAGGACAGCTCAAAGTTCGGCGTCTCGCCCAGGGCACCATGCGGACAGACCTCTACACAGTCGCCGCAGAAGATGCAGCGATCGAGCGCGAAGGAATAGCGCGTCAGCTTACGCTCGGCCATCATCAGCGAGCCAGTTGGGCAGACCTGCACACAGGCACCGCAAGAGACACAGTCAGTGTCGTGCAGGCTGACATTGAAGGGGGTCGACACGATGGTATCGAAGCCCTTACCAAACATGCCGTAGCAGTCAGGCCCGATCACATCGTGGCAGACGCGCACGCACTGCGTACAGTTAATGCACTTATTCGGATCGCGCAAGATGAAGCTGTGTGACAGGTCAACCTCATAATCGTGATAATCGCTCGGCTCGCCATCATGGAAGCGGTTATCGACCAGACCGTGCTCAATGCTATAGCGCTGCAGATCGCACTGACCGGCAGCCGGGCAGGCGCACTGCAGACAGCGGGCCGCCTCGCGCTTGGCCTGTTCCTCCAGATAGCCCATCTCGATGATACGGAAGTTGCGCTTACGCTCCTCGTAAGGGAGCATCGGCATCTTGACCTTGGGTTCGACGGGCTTATAGGGCACAATATCGAAGAGGTCAGGCTTGCGCTCCTCCAGCTCCAGGCGGCGTGCCACCTCATTCATATCCTCACCATTGAGGTAGGCATGGATTGAGCGCGCAGCCAGCTTCCCCTGCGCGACGCATTCGATAATAGTGCGGGCCCCCATCTGAGCATCGCCGCCCGCGAAGACGCCGGGGCGATCGGTCATCAGATTATAAGGATTGGTCTGAATCGTGCCCCACTTGGTCCACTTGACACCCGATTTCTCATCGAGCACCGAGCGATCGGGCTTCTGGCCATAGGCCGGAATAATGGTGTCGCAAGGAATGACATGCTCGGAGCCGGGGATCGGGACCGGGCGGCGGCGGCCACTGGCATCGGGTTCGCCCAGGCGGTTCTTAATGAACTCCAGGCCCTTGACGCGATTATGTTCATCAGTAATGACACGCGTCGCCTGCTCATAGAAGAGCAACTCAGTACCCTCGGCCTCAGCGTCTTCGATCTCCTCCATGGTGGCCGTCATCTCTTTGATTGAGCGACGATAAGCCGTATGCACCTTAGCGCCCAGGCGCAGCGAGGTGCGAGTACAGTCGAAGGTTGTGAAGCCACCGCCGAGGACGATCACCTCAGCCCCCTCCTTGACGGGCACCGGCTTGCCTTCCACCTTTTCGCCGAGGAAGGCGATAGCGTTGACTACGCCTTCAGCATCTTCACCCGGCGTTCCCAGGGGATTGCTCGTCCAGGCTCCGATAGCCAGGAAGACAGCATCAAAGCCCTGAGCAAAGAGATCATCGATAGTGAAGTCGCGGCCCAGCTTGACATTGCACTGCAGATCAACCCCCAGCTCCCACACATGGTTCAGCTCGCGATCCATCATATCCTTCTGCAGGCGATACTCCGGGATACCGTAGCGCAGCATCCCCCCGGGCTGCGGCTGCATATCAAAGATCTTACAGTAGTGCCCCTTGAGAGCCAGATAGTAAGCACAGGTCAAGCCGGCGGGGCCAGCACCTACGATCGCCACCTTCTTACCCGTTGGTGGGTCCTTGACAAAGGGAACCGGCGGATCGAGCAAACAGGTCTCTGCAGCATGACCATGCATGCGGCAGATTGCAATCTCTTCATCGACCAGAGCGCGCCGGCAGGCTTTCTGGCAGGGAGCCGGGCAGGTCAGGCCCAGAATGTAGGGGAAAGGCAAGACCTCTTTCACCAGGCGCGCCGCCTCTTTCATCGATCCTTTAGCGATCAGCTCCAGGTATCCCGGGATATCGATGTGGGTCGGACAATCGACCTGACAGGGAGGCTGGCAGTAGGCATTATGGTCCGAGAGCATCATCTCCAGATTGGTGCGCCGGATACGAAACAGCTCATCGGACTGGGTCCGCACCACCATCCCAGGCTGGGCTGGTGTATTACACGAAGGCAGGGGCCGATCATAGCCCTCGATGTGCACCAGGCACATGCGGCAGGCCGAAGTCGGCTCCAGCTTCTCATCGTTACAGAGGTTAGGGATCTCGATACCATTCTCCTCCGCCACGCTCAGGATCGTCTGATTCTCGTAGGCGCGTACCACCTTGCCATCGATGGTCAGCGTAAAGCTGGGCTGGCCCACCTCATTGCGCACCATTCCATCATGCCCATCCTGAGCAAGCGGCGTGAAGCGATCTCTAACTGATAGCGCCATGACGAATATGCCTCTTTTCGAGTGAGCGGTCTCACAACGTGTCTGGCACGCTGCATCAGCGCGCAGAACAGAGGCAGAACGCCGCCTTGCGTCCCAGACACCGACTGTTTGACTGCCTGTTTAACCGAGCGTTTGAACGATCATTAAGCCGTCCGGTTCGAGCTGGCAACGGTGCTTACTCCCTACGGCAACACATGCTTAGTGACGAAGCGATGGGAGCGCACTGGCAGACAGGTCCCCGTTGGACACTGCTGCTCTTCAATATGCATCTGGAAATGTTCTGGCCAATAGCGGCGAGCCGTCTTATACGCATTAGGGGCATGAATACCGAAGCCGCAGAGCGAGCCATCGGGAACATAGCCAGCCAGCTCGTCCAAGAGATCGAGATCCGAGCGCACGCCCAGGTCGCTGACAATGCCCTCAAGCACACCTGTCATGCGCTTGACCCCGATGCGACAAGGCACACATTTGCCACACGACTCGTTGCTCAGATAACGTGTGCGCTCCATAGCCCAGGCAACCATGCACGTCTGGGCCGGCAACAGCTCAATGACGCCGGAGCCAACGATGGCGCCGGCCTCCTCCAGGGGATCAAAATCAAAGGGAAGATCAAGCAAGCTGACTGGCAGAGCACCACCCTCAGCCCCACCGACCACGACGGCGCGCAGCTCACTGTCTGGCCGGCGAATACCAGCGTGGCGCAGGATCTCGCGCAGAGTAGCCCCAAACGGCACCTCAATCACACGGGGTTCGGCGTCGGGCACAGCGTCATAGACCGTGAGCACTTTGGTCCCAGGGGTTGCCTCGCTTCCCAGACGCCGGAACACCTCGGGGCCCTCACGCACAATCAAGGGAACATTAGCCAGCGTCTCCAGCGAATTGATGGCCGTTGGCTTATCCCATAAGCCATAGATCGCTGGATAGGGCGGACGCTGCTCAGGCATACCACGCCGACCTTTGATGACCGCAATTTGAACGGTCTCTTCGCCGCCGATGAAGCCGATGTCAAAGCCAAACACATTGATCGTGCAGTGGAAGGTTGTACCCAGGATCGAGCGACCGACCAGGCCGGCCTCCAGCGCTTCATTTAGCGCCTGCTGCAGCGCCTCGATCCCCTCGCGGAAGAGGCTGCGCGTCATCAAATAGGCCTCTGTTGCCCCAACGGCATAGGCGGCCAGTAAGATTCCTTCGATCACCTGGTGAGGATTGCGCTCCAGCAAGGAGCGCGCCGCCCACGAGCGGGGATCGGCATCGTAGGCATTGCAAATGACATATTTGGGGGTTTCCTGCTGACGGCGCACAATACGCCATTTCTCGCCTGTCAGGCGTCCAGCTCCACCGCGCCCACGCAAGCGAGCATCGCTCACCAACTGGATCACCTGCTCAGGCGTTTGCTCATGCAGGGCACGCTCGAGCGCACTATAGCCCCCTTGCTGCCGGTAGCTCTGAAGCGAGCGCAAATCAGGCTCGCCACGCCGTCTCAGAACGCGATAGGCCGAATCGAACTCAGGCATCTGGCTGCCTCACATGATGAATATTTCCCCACACTCCACGCTTATCGGGTGCCAGCCCGCGCTCGGGCTGATCATCGCGCCTGATTCCTTTGACCGCAGGCGCTGGCTTGAACTTCGGACTGAGCGTTGCAATCCCAAAGATATCACTGAGATCGACGCCGCGCGCCTGGACGATGCGCTTGGCGGCCTGCAACGGCAAATAGCCGTAATGGTCCATTACGGCATCCAGCAGGGCCGGCAGAGCCGCCGCCTCATACGGCCATTGCTCCAGCAACTCATCCACCTTGCTCAGATCAATTTCCGGCTCCAGGTGATCTTTGACCGGCATCGCCACACAGGGCGCGACCGGGCGATTAGGATACTCTGTCGCGTACTCGGAGATACGCGGCGTATAGAAACCGGCCTTCGAGATGCCGGTCGCCTCTGGGATCTTGCGCGAAGTGAACTTCTCAGCGCCCTCACGAATATAGGAGCGGAACCAGGGTCGCTCCTTCCAACGGTGCAGCGGCTCGTACTCGATCGTGATGGCGCGCGGCGGACAGGCCTTCTCACATAGTAGACAGGCCTCACACTTGAGATTCAGCTCCGTCTTAAGCCCCTCTTCAGCAATTAACTGGATCAGCCCACGGCTACGCGGCGGCAGTTTCGGTTTCTCATAGGGGTAAAGCCGCGTCACCTTGGGCCGGAAGAGGTGGCTGAAGGTTAGCCCCATTCCCTGCAGGATGCCTCGCATGTGCTACACCTCGCCTTCCTTCACACCGCGCACCTTCAGGCCCTGCTTGAGAATCTTCTCACGTAGCTTGAGCAGTCCTTCGATTAGCGCCTCTGGCCGCGGCGGACAGCCGGGCACGTAGACATCAACCGGCACGATGGTATCGACACCCTGGACGGTGTAGTAACTATCGTAGAACTCACCGCCCGAGTTGGCGCACTGCCCCATACTGATAACCCACTTCGGCTCGGGCATTTGCTCCCAAAGTAGTCGCAGGCGCGGTGCCATCTTAACTGAGACCGTACCCGCGACAATCATCAGGTCGGCCTGGCGTGGGCTGGAACGGAAGACTTCCGAGCCAAAACGGGCTAAATCGTAGTGCGACTGGGCGCTTGCCATCATCTCAATCGCGCAGCAGGCCAGACCGTAGCCCAGCGGCCACACCGAGCGTGAGCGCGCCCAGTTTTGGGCCCATTGGAGCATATCGGCCAGGCTGGTAATCGCCACCGGTAGCTCCTGGTCACCAGGCGTATATTCGTGGGGGCCAGTCGCCATAGCGATGGGAACGGGCTTGCGCCGCGTCCCTGGTACTGCGGCTTTCTCCCCCGCTTGCTGGCTCGTTGTATTGCTCATAGGATGATTGCTCCTCTACTGATTGCCCCTCGCCAAAGGATGAGGTGACTTGCTCTCTCGGAACTGGAACAGGGGTTCCTCGCTCGGAGGGGCGATGCTTCTCCTGGCCTTGTGGTCCGCAGTTTATTATAGCACGTTTCATCCATTGGCGCCAGAAAAGGGCACCCTCGCGGGATGCCGCTCGCCGTCGCTGTTCGACCGCCGTGTCTTTCTCCTCTTCTCTCTCATGCGCTTACGTATAGCCGGCGCTGAGGGGAGCGGCTCGCACAGCTCGGCCTCTCCTAACCTTACCTGGTCCCGCCTTGCTTTGCTCTCGTTAATCAGCTATCATGGCTCTGTCCGTCCAGCGGATAGCGAACCGCATCATACCTCAGCCTACCTCCAGCCAGTGGGAGGGCGAGGCCTAAGACTGTACAGGGAGGATTTCAGCATTGGGTACCTATAAGATCGCTGTTCTGCCGGGCGATGGCATCGGCCCCGAGGTAACCGCCCAGGCTCTGCATGTGCTGGAACGGGTCGGTGCCCGCTTTGGCCACACTTTCCAGACGACAAAGGCTCTTGTCGGCGCGGCGGCCATCGAGGCTGAAGGCAACGCCATTTCTGACGCGACAATGGCCCTTTGTCATGAAAGCGATGCCATTCTGTTTGGCGCCGTCGGAGGGGTCTCACGCTACGAAGGCCCCGATTCTCAGGTCCAGCCTGAGCATGCGCTTTTCCGCCTGCGCAAGGAACTGGAGCTGTTCGCGAATTTGCGTCCGGTGCGCCCATTGAAGGCGCTGCTGAATGCCTCTACGCTCAAGCCTTCGATCCTTGAGGGCACTGATTTGCTGGTTGTACGCGAACTCACCGGTGGCATCTATTTCGGCAAGCCCAGCGAGATCCGCCAGACCTCCCACGGCCTGGAGGCTATTGATACCCTGCTCTATAGCGAAGGGGAGATTGAGCGCATTGTACGGACCGCCTTCGAATTGGCCAAAGGGCGCCCCAAAAAGAAGGTAACTTCGGTTGATAAGGCGAATGTGCTCAGCTCTTCCCGCCTTTGGCGCCGCGTTGCTGAGCGTGTCGCCGCCGATTACCCCGATGTTGCTTTCGAGCATCTGCTCGTCGATGCCTGTGCTATGCATTTAATCCGCCGTCCCGCCAGCTTCGATGTGATCGTCACCGAGAATATGTTTGGCGATATTCTCACCGACGAGGCTTCTATGCTGGCTGGATCAATGGGTATGCTGCCTTCGGCAAGCCTGGGGACACGGCGCACAGCGCACGGTACCTTTGGCCTTTACGAGCCGATTCATGGCTCAGCTCCCGATATCGCTGGCCAGGACAAGGCCAACCCGATCGCCTCGATTCTGTCGCTGGCTATGTTGCTGCGCCACTCCTTGAGCCTTGAAAGAGAGGCCCAAGCTGTTGAACAGGCTGTAGAGCAGGTGATTGAAGCTGGCTATCGCACCGAGGATTTATGGGAGGAGGGGAAAACCATTGTTGGCACCAGGGAGATGGGACGCCTCATTGCCGAGGCCGTAGCCGAGACTGCTTCCTGAGCGGCCACCTCTCTCTGCCCGGCCTTCTTCCCTCTCACCTCGCTTGCAATGCTGGCCGCCTGCCTCGTCTTTTGAGCAAGGCCTTTGGCCCATCCACCCTACAGGCCGGAGATAGGAACAAGAGTCCAGACAGCAGAGGGCAAGATTGCAGGCCTGGTCTTGGGCACTCACACAGTACAGTCGCAAAACTGGCACTAGAGGAGGCGCACAGGCGCCTGCTAGCGCACTGAGGTGTTAGCCCATCATTGGCTTAGGACAAGGCCCCAGACGCTGCAGACGCTCGCGCGCCTCCTCCAAACGAGCCATGAGCTGCTTCTGCTGATCTGGCTCCTGGCCTATCTTTTTCGACTGCCCTTCCCTCGGCTGCTGCTCAGCCAGTGCGCGCTCAAGGCTCTCAATCTCAGCAAGTAGACGCTGGCGCTGCACATACCAGCGCGTCACAGCACGTTCTACGCCCATTGTCCCTTGACATCTCTTCGCACCCTGAAGCTCAGGAGCTGGTCACACTCCAGGCTCTTTGTGTAATCGCGAAGAGTGACTCCAGCATTGTGGTCAAGAGGGTGCGGCTGACCACCCTGGCAGATCAGGCTGATCAAGCAAGCTAACCGCGATCTTCGCGGCGTTTGGGGCCAGGTCCTGGCCCGCCGGTCCGCGTGTCTGCTGGACCTTGGCTTAGGCACTGGCACCATAGACAAGGCGATTCAGCGTTGAGATCAGCTCCTCATCCTGATAGGGTTTAACGATATAGGCGCTGGCGCCAAGCTGCATTGCACGCTGTTTATGCTTTGAGGCTGCACGCGAGGTCAGCACCACCAACGGCAAGGTACGATATTGCTCTTGAGAGCGAACGGTTGCCATCAGCTCATAGCCATCCATGCGCGGCATCTCGATATCGAGCAAGACGGCAGCCGGCGGCTGGCTGGAGATCATCTCTAAAGCCTCGACACCATCGCGCGCGGTCTGAACCTCCCAGCCGTGTTGCTTGAGCATGTTGCTGACTACGCGGCGCACACTCGGGCTGTCGTCCACTACCAAAACATGCCTGCCACGCTCGGCCCGCGGCGATGGGAGCGGCGAGATCGGTGGACGTACCGCGGGCAAGCTGCTAGTATTGACGGTAACTGTGGTCGGCGTCGTCGCCACAGTTGTCGGCACTTGAGCCGGTGAGGCCGGCGCCATCACTCGACTCTCCTGGGGCTGGGAGAGTGTGGCGGCAATGGCACCTGAGCCGCGACGCTGCACCGATAATAGCTCGTTTAGCTCCAGGATCAGAATGACGCGCCCGTTACCGAGCACTGTACCGCCAGCAATGCCATGCACATGGCGCAGATGAGGACCCAGGTTCTTCATGACGACATCCATGCGCGTCTTGACCTCATCAACCACCAGCGCTACACGATGGCGCCCTGTGTTGACCAGCAAGAGCGGCGAGCGTTCCTCGATCTCGCCGGCAGGCAGCTTGAGGTAGAAAGCAAGCTGGCTGAGCGGATAGACATCGTTCTGTACCACGACGGCCGGGCGGCCAGCATGCGTTGTGCGCTTAAAGGTGTCAAGTCGCCCGATAGCTTCGACCAGTGTCGTCGGAATAGCATACTGCTGGTCACCGACGCGCACCATCATCACGCTCTGGATTGCCAGGCTGGTCGGGAATTTCATGGTGAAGGCTGTTCCCTGACCTGGCGTAGAATCCACTTCCAGCGTGGCACGTAGGCGAGAGATACTATCGCGCACAACATCGAGTCCCACACCACGCCCGCTTTCCTCGCTGACTACCTCAGCGGTCGAGAAACCGGGACGGAAGATGAGATCGATGACATCGCTGGGGGAGAGCACCTGATCAGGCCGGATCAGCCCACGCGCAATAGCCGCCTGGCGCACCTTCTCCGGATCGATGCCAGTGCCATCATCGCGAACCGTGATTACTACCTGATTGCCTTCATAAGAAGCCGAGAGCTTGACGAGTCCAGCAGGTGGCTTGCCTTTGCGTATCCGTACCTCTGGCTCTTCGATGGCATGGTTAACGGCATTGCGCATCAAGTGCAGCAGCGGGCCGGCGATTTCTTCGTAGACGGTGCGGTCTACTTCGGTATCCTCACCCTCGGTCACAAAGTTGATTTCCTTGTGCTGCTTCAGAGCAACCGAACGAACCGCGCGATAGAGGCGGGGGATCATTGACGAGAGCGGGACTAGACGCGTCTTCATCAGGCGGTCCTGGAAAGTAGTGCTCAGGCGACTCTCGCGGGCGAAAATGCTTTCGCATTCACGGATAACCGCCTCCATCTCGCTACTGAGGGTAATCATATCAGAGACACCCTCACTGAGACCGCGTGTCAGCTGATGGAACTCTGTATAGCGATCTAGCTCTAGTTCATCGAACTCAGCCAGGTGCGCAGGCTCTCCACTGGCGGAGCCAGAGCGGGCAGTCTGTAGAGCAGGCAGGCGTGAGGAGCCATTGCCAGTACCCGGTAGAACCTGGACCACGCGCCCGCTAGGCAGGGTTGCCGCTTCAAAACGGCTCTCTAGCTTCTGGCCCACATCGCGCAGACGCTCACTACTCATGCTCACATCAGCCACGAGGCGCATCAAACGCTGGATGTGCTCCTCAAGAGCGCTGCGGTTGACCAATAATTCACCGAAGAGGTTCACCAGCTCATCCAGCTTCTGCAAGCGCACGCGCACACTCAACTCGGCAGCAGGCGAGCGCTGCATAAGCAGCTCACCGGCGGCGGGAGCAGCCTCAGCGACAGTGCTGGAGAGTGTCGAGCTATCGGCGCCCTCCCCGCTATCGAGGAGGCTTTCTAACTCTTCTTCAGCAGGGGGAGGCGAGAGCTGCTGTTCGCCAAGCAGCTCAGCGTAGCGTGCCCGCATGGCCGCCACCGCTGCCTCCAGGGTAGCGCGATCCTCACCGCGGTTATTAATGAGGCGATCGAGAGTTTCCGCGGTATCAAGGATGATGCCAATGACAGCCGGGGTGATGGCGACCTGCCCCTCCATGATGCTATCAAGCAGATCCTCAGAGACGTGACAGAGGTCTGCAATGAGGCGAAAGCCCATCATACCCGCGGCCCCTTTGAGAGTATGGGTAGCGCGCCGGATGCTCTGAAGAATATCGCGATCCTCGGGCGACTTTTCCAGCGCGGCCACATTCATACTGATCGTTTGCAGGTGTTCCTCTGCCTCCAGCCGAAAGATCTCAGCAGCCTCCTCACCGAAGTCCGTGCCTTCGCTGACTGCTGAGCCACCTGTCGCGGAAGCCGAAGGAGGTGCAGACGCCGGCGAAACGGGGGGCGGCGGAGCTACCACAGGCGGAGGACTGACCTGCGCCCGCGGGATCTCCAAAGCGGGAAGCGGTCCACTGCCCGTTTGCTGCAGGTTTGTGACCGCCTCCAGATCGGCACTCCCTGTCAGTTGAGCAAGAAACTCACGGCGTACTTCAATTTCAATCTCATTGCGCAGTCGCTTGACTAACTCTTCATAACTCTCCTGTCCATCAGGACCAACAATCTCGCGCTGAAGCTGGCGCTGACGCTCAAACTCCTGGCGCACCTCTTCACGGATCTGGCGCTCCAATTCCATACGAGCAGCCAGGGAGAGAGGACGTTGCTCATACTCACGGCGCAGCTCCTCGCGGATCTTTGCCTCCAGCTCAGCCCGTAAGGCAGCCAGATCTCCCTGACGCTCAAAGGTCACCCGTTCGCGCACGCCGCTGGCGTCACGCGAAACCTGCACCTGCCAGGGCGTCCAGCCGGCCTCTTGGTTGGTAAGAGCCTGTGGGAGACGCTCCAATAGATCGCCACAGGCCTCAATTGTGCCCCGGAGTTGCTGCAGTGTGGTCTGAATCTGCTCATCAGTGGCCTGAACATCGTTTGTGATGCGGGAGAGCAGCTCCAGCACCTTCTTGAGCTTCGTATTGACTACCCACATCACAGAGAGGGGCAGATAGCGACGCACCTTCTCGGGGCTTTTACGCAGGTTCAAACCCATCGCCTGACCAGCCCAGTCCTCCATGCGCTCCAAAGCATCTTTCGAGCCATCAAGGAAACCGCGGAACTCACTGCGCTGGTCTTCAATAACACCGACGGCCTGCTGAAGCTGAGCTAGCAGAGTATGCAGTGTATTGGCCTGCTCTTCAAGCGAGAGCGCTTCCTGCTGTAGATCATGATAGAGACGCGAAGCCGAAGCAGGTAAAACAAGCGCATCGTCAGAGCGACCTGCCGTTGGACCCGGCGCCTGCGATAGGGACGATGCCCCAGCCGGCGACAGCAGTGTGGACTGCTGCGGCTGCTGCGGATAGTAGGCGGAAGGTTGTGGCTGTTGTGGCTGCGCCCAGTCAGGGACAGCACTGGGACTGGTCTCGCTAGCTGGCGCTCTCCCTTGAGCTTCAGGATGGGTCGCCGTAAAGCGATGAACCAGCTCTTCCAATGGCGAAGGAGTACGCGGCGAGTGCGACGGCTCCTGCTGAGGAGCAGGCGCCGAGCCTGCAGCAGGAGAAGAACTCTCGCCACGGAAACTGGCCGCCAGCATATCCAGAGCGCTCGGCGTAGGCGGCGTAGGAGGCGAGGGAGAAGCAGCTGACACCTCGGGAGACTGCTGAGCAAGCGGCACAGGGTCCTCCGGCCAGAGCGGTTCCTCTTCCGCTGGCACACTAGGAGTACGAAAAGCTGCCAGCATCTCATCGAAGGAAGGTAAAGGCCCCTCCTGAGGAGCCGGATAGGGCGATTCCGGCGCCGGCGTCGACTGAGGAGAGGAAGCAGGCGCTGACCGTTGCTGATACGAATAGGCTTCACCTAGGCCCAGGCCACCCTCCAGGAAATCATAGCGCTGAGACGACTGTGTGGGAGCGTGGTAGTGCGGAGAATCCTGCTGATAATCCTGATAAGCCTGCTGAGGCTGACTCTGGTAGCCTGGCTGATCTGTCCACTGATCCTGGTAATGAGCCGCATTCTGCTCATACTGCTTGTAGTGCTCTGAGGAGGCCGACAGAGACTGAGAGCTTGATGGCTCTGTAGCCGGCAGAGTGGGGGCAGAGGCGCTCTCTGCCGAACCAGGGACGACTTTCCCCGCGGCCTCCTGGAGAGCGCGATAGCGGCTATAGTCGGCATCGTCCTCGGCAATAATGGCATCCTGGTTGACGGAATTATCGCGGATTCCATCGATCAGCACATGCAGGCGCCGCAGAGAGCGACGCAAGAGGGCCAGGGTAGGTTCATCGAGGGTAGCCAGGCCATCGAGCACATCCCCCAGAATATCCTCCATGCCATGAGCCACATGGGCCAAGCCGGGGAAATCCATCATCGAGGCCGACCCGCCGATCGTATGCGTGCGGCGATAGGTCTCTTCGAGAGCATCCATGTCGCCGGGAGAATGGGCCAGGCGGTCAAGGTTTGCCTCGATCTCTGGCAGGTAGCTCTTCACCTCTTCGATAAACGAATCGAGCACTGACAGTTTATCAAATGTATTTGACATGCTGCACGCACCCACTTATTCTAGTCGATCGAACTCGGTTTCGCGGGATGCCGAGGCGCGAAACGCAGAAACGCGGCGGGGGCGCTGGCCCGACCTCGCCCCCTGGTCGAAGCCCTGGGCGCCCCTCCCTCTTGTCCTTGCCTATCCGGGTAATGGCTACTGGCCGAACTGTCCGTTATTCCCGCGCGGGAAAGGCGTCTGCTCTGATTTCGGGAATGGCGACTGACCCGGCTGCTGGTGCGGCGACTGCTGAGGAGCGGCTCCTGGCGGTGGCGTCCAGGGCTGGCGTGGCTGTGGTCCCTGCCCCTGACTGGACTGAGGCACTGCACCAAAGGCCTGTTGAGCTGCCGCGCCGAACTGAGAGCTGCCACCATAGGAGGGAGTACCCTGGCCCGCGCTACCAAAGCCCGCTCCTGACGCGGGTGGATTGCCGAAAGGCTGCTGAGAGAAAGGCGACTGTGCCTGCTGGCTCGCAAAGGAATCAAAGGCTCCGAAGGCTCGCTGAGCCTCAAAAGGCTGCGAGTTAGAGAAAGCAGAGGAGCCGAACTCATTAAAGGGAGAAGCAGGACTTGTGCCAAAAGCAGCCCCGAAATCCTGCTGACCACTATTCCCGAAGGAGCCCATATCGGAAAAACCGGGAGCGGCAGCAAACTCCTGCTGTGACGATGGGAAACCGAACTGAGCCTGCATCTGGCCCTGATGCTGGCTTTGGGCCACAGGAGAAGACATTGCCACCAGGCCAGCGCTCTCCGGTTCAGGCAGAGGCGGGAAATTGCCACCGTAGCTTTGCTGCTGTGGCTGCATCCAGCCATCGCCGCCCGAGGATGCATAGAACTGATCTCCTCCGGAAGGCAGACCGGGCATTGTTCCGGGGCCTGCAGCCATACTACTGTTGATGGACTCCAACACGTGATCGGGCAGGCGGAAAGTCGAGACCGAAGCGCGGAGCTGATCTGCCAACTCAGCCAGGTAACTCACACTGGCAGCAGCCTCCTGCGTACCAGCATTCGTCTGGCGCGTGATCTCTGAGATCTGGCTCATTGCCACAGCCACCGCCTCTGAGACACTCGTCTGCTCATTAGCGGCGCGGGCAATGCTCTCGATCATCTGGGCCTGACGCTCCACAGCGCTATAGATCGAGTTGAGAGCGCGGCCAGCCTCATCAGCCAACTGGGACCCCTTGACCACCTCCTGCGTACTATCCTCCATCGCCACCACAGCCTCATAGGTATCACCCTGAATGCTCTTGACCAGGGTAGCGATACGCTTAGTCGACTCGGTCGAGCGCTCAGCCAGGAGGCGAATCTCGTCGGCCACGACAGCGAAACCACGGCCATGTTCACCAGCCATTGCCGACTGGATAGCGGCGTTCAGCGCGAGCAGGTTTGTCTGATCAGCAATATCCTCAATGATACGTACAATTTCGCCAATCTCGTTCGAGCGTTCTCCCAGGCGCTTAATCTTCTTGGCGGTCTCCTGAACGTTCTCGCGGATCAGCATCATGCCCTCGATCGTCTGGCGTACCGCCTCCTGACCGCTTTGGGCATTGCGCAAGGCCTCCTGAGCGGCTTCATGGCTGAGTTGGGCATTGCGGGCCACATTCTGAATAAAGATCGCCAGAGCCTCGACCGCCTCGGTAGTCTGGGAGATCTGCTGTACCTGCATCTCGGAAGCCTGAGCCAGCTCGGCGGCGCGATCCAGGATACGGCGAGTGGCGTTTGTCACCTGCATAGCTGTGCTCTGCACGCGACCGACGACCTTGGCCAGCTCCTCAATCATGTAGTTGAAGGAGTCGGCAAGCACGCCGAGCGTATCGGGAGTCACCTCGGCCTGGACGCGCAGATCGCCATCACCGACAGCGCTTACCTCCTGGAGCAGCTTTTCAATCTGGGCCTGCAGAGCCGCGGCATCACTCCCAGCGCCCAAGCCAGAAGCATTGTTCGCCTGCGCGCTCTGCTGATCGAGGACCGTATTCACAGAAGCAACCAGGCGAGCGAACTCATCATCTCCATCTACCTGGGCGCGGACACGGCGATCACCCCCCGCGAAGTCATGGCAGACATCAGCCAGGGCCAGGAAGCGATCCTTGATGCGGCTATTGACCAGGTAGTTGGTGATGACCACCGCCAAAAGAGCAACAATAGCGCAGATAATGACTACGACGATCAGGACCGAAGTATCGGCGGTGGGCATACTCAGCCGGGCATAGATGCCCACCAGGATGAGCAGGAAGGCAGGAATGATAGCGGAGACAGCCAGCCCCAAATTCATCAGGCCGCTTACCGTCATCCCGCCTCGATTACGATCCGGGTTCATCCGCCAGACCTCCTCTATATGAAATACAGAACAATGGCTGCACTGTCCGTCCTATCCTAATCCAGAGCTTCGTAATGTTGCATCTTTTCCGAGAACAGCAAACGTGCGGCATCAAGCAAGATGATGACACGTTTACCGAGCACTGCCGTTCCGGCGGCATAGGGAGCAACCCACTGTGGAATATTGGTCTGGCGTGTGCTCACACTGGCGATCACATTGTCAGGAATGGGGAGCATCTCGCTGACGCTATCCACCACCAGACAAATCACCATGTCGTTGTACTGCACCGATAGCAGGCGAGTGCGTGGATTATAGGGTAGCGGCTCCCTATCCAGGAAAGTACGCAAGTCCACTACGGAGACGATGGAGCCGCGGAGATTGATCACCCCTCGGACCCAAGGAGCGACATTCGGGACCGGGGTCACGTCGAGCAGGCGCTCCACGCTCTGAATATACTCCGCCTTGAAGGCAAATTCTTGATCGAGCAGAGTAAAAGCAAGGTACTGCTCACCGGGTACCTCGGTGGGTACACCGGGAGCAGCGGCTGTATTGGCCCGCAATTGCCCAGGCTGCAACGCCGAGGCCCCCCATGCCGGAGGATGCGCTCCCCGTTGCTGCTGAGCCTGGAGAGCGCGTTGCAACATGTTCAGGTCATCGCTTGCCACAGGATTACTCCCAACTTCTGGTCGCACATCGGGCTGTTCCCCTTGCCTCGCCTCGCCTCGTCTGTCCAAGCAGGGCTATGGAGCACGGCAGGACAGGTTGGGCTACAGGAGCCGGCGCACATTGGCCACTAATTCTTCCTCATTAAACGGCTTGGTCATGTAGAGATCAGCACCTTGCCGCAGGCCCCAGGAGCGATCAAGGGGTGTATTCTTGCTGGTGAGCAAGATGATTGGGATGTGCCGACTCAGCTCGGACGACTTGAGCTTGCGGCACAACTGGAATCCACTCTGCTTAGGCAGGACCACATCCAGGACGATGCACTGTGGACGCTCCTTAAAGACCTTCTCCACAGCTTCGTCACCGTCGACCGCGGTTACCACCTCAAAGCCGCTGTTGCGCAGCGGAGTAGCAATCATCGTGAGTTCTGTCCAGCTGTCGTCTACAACGAGCACCTTCTGCCCTGGCATTTCCCCTATACCTCTTGTTGTAACTTCTCCAGAGTCAAAACATCAGCCTTTTAGGAAAGAAAGGCCAGTCGACTAGGATGCGGGGAAATGAGCCACCCAGGCCGTCCCGGAGGTCTCTCACTCTGCCCTGACTTCTCCTCTGCTTTGCCCTGCCTGTGCACCGGCAGTCTTCTCCCGTGGCTTCTCGAAAAAGTGCTGGACGGAGCAAGCGGAGTAACGCTATCTTGTGGGCCTGGTCAGCCAGCGCCGCTAGCTGGCCAACCCTCTTATGTCTGGCGTAGTCCTCTCTTGGCTGCTGCGCAACCCTACTCTCCCCCGCCCTTCCTGCACTTTCCCCCAGACCGGCCACCCTGACTGCTTGATCCCCTTC
>NZ_JADGHT010000467.1 GCF_019683755.1 Thermogemmatispora sp.
GCTGCTCGCTGGAGTGCTCCCTTGACGCCAGTGGTGACGCTCTCGCTCTCGCCGCTGGCGCTGCCGCTCTACGCTGGCTATTCCCTGCTGCGGATGCTGCTAGCCTATGGACTGGCATTGCTCTTCACCCTGCTCTATGGCCACGTGGCTGCCACTCACCGTCAGGCTGAGCGCGTGCTCATTCCTCTCCTCGATGTACTGCAGAGCATTCCGATCCTCTCCTTTCTGCCAGCAGCCGTACTGGCTCTGGTGGCGGCCTTCCCCCATAGCAACCTGGGGCTGGAACTGGCCAGCATCTTGCTTATCTTCACCAGCCAGGTCTGGAATATGACTTTTAGCTTTTATCATTCAGTACTAACGCTTCCTCGCGATCTCGTGGAGGTTTGTCGGCTGCTGCGCCTGCGCCCCTGGCAGCGCTTTCTTACGCTGGAGCTGCCCGCCTCCTTGATCGGACTGGTCTGGAATAGCCTGATGAGCTGGGCTGGCGGCTGGTTCTTCCTGATGGCCGCTGAGCAGTTCACGTTGGGAGCGCAATCGTTCCGCTTGCCCGGTCTTGGCTCCTACTTGCAGCTCGCTGCCGATCGCGGCGAGCTGGGAGCGCTGGCGCTCGGCCTGTTGACCCTCATTGGCCTGATTGTGGCGCTTGATGTCTGCGTCTGGCGCCCACTCGTAGCCTGGGCTGAGCGCTTCAAGCTGGAAGAGCAGGCCGAGGTAGCCCCCCCGCGCTCGATTGTGCTGGAGCTGCTACGGGCCTCACCCGTGTTGCGCTGGCTGCGACGTCGGGTAGGGCGCCCGCTCTGGGAGGCGTTCACGATGGTGCTCAACCAGCTGCAGCCGTTACCGACTCTGCAGGAGACCCCAGCCGCCACCACAGCCGGATGGAAGCGCAGGATGTGGGTGGGGGTCAGGCGTGGGGTGACGGGCCTGGCGCTCATCTCGCTGGGGTTGCTGGTGGGCTGGGTGCTCTGGCAGGGGGGGCAGTTGCTGCTGCAGGTGCCCGCTGCCACTTGGGGGCGGTTGCTACTGGCAACAGGCGCCACCTGGCTGCGTACGCTCGTGGCCCTGGCCATCGGCGTGCTCTGGACAGTGCCTGTAGGAGTCGCCATCGGCCTCTCGCCGCGCTGGTCGCGCCGCCTGCAAGCCCTGGTCCAGATTGTGGCCTCCATTCCAGCCACTGCCCTCTTTCCGGCCCTGGTGGCCGTGCTTCTGACCTTACCGGGCAGCCTCTCCCTGGCCGCCATCCTGCTGATGCTGCTTGGAACGCAGTGGTACGTGCTCTTCAACGTTATCGCGGGCGCGATGGCTATCCCTCGTGATCTACTGGAGGCCGCAGCCCTCTTCGAGGTGAAGGGCTGGCGCCGCTGGCGCACGCTCATCCTGCCGGCCATTTTTCCCTTTCTGGTCACGGGACTGATCACAGCCAGCGGCGGCGCCTGGAACGCCAGCATCGTCTCAGAGCTGGTACAGTTCCACGGGGAAACGTTCCAGACATTCGGCCTGGGGGCCGAAATTGCCGCGGCTGCCGCCGCTGGTAATTACCCTGTGCTGCTGGCAGGCACTCTCTTGATGGCGGCGGCGGTGGTCCTGCTCAATCGCCTGATCTGGAAGCGCCTCTACCGTCTGGCCGAGCAGCGCTATCGGCTTGCCTGAGACAAGGAGCGGCTCTGCACCCGAAACAGGCAGATGCTTCTCCGCTCAGCTTGCAGATGAGCACACGAAAGAAAGGAGGCAGTTCATGGAACTCATGGGACAGCAGCAGACAGGACGGGTGAATGGCGCGCTGCTGCTAGAAGCGCGCCACATTACCCATCTCTACCAGGCGCGTGGGGGAGAGACGCGCGGGAGTCGTCCCCCTGTGGTGTTAGAAGACGTTTCGCTGCAGATCCATGCCGGCGAACTGGTAGCCTTGCTTGGCCCGTCCGGCTCCGGCAAATCCACGCTGTTACGCATTCTGGCCGGCCTCATCCGTCCAACTCAGGGGGAGGTCCTGGTGCACGGTCAGCAGCTGCTCGGTCCGACGCCCTCATGTGCAATGGTCTTCCAGAACTTTGCCCTCTTCCCCTGGCTGACCGTCCTCCAGAATGTCGAGATCGGCCTGCAGGCGCTGGGCCTGCCACGTTTGCAGCGTCTCAAACGTGCCCTGGCGGTCATCGACATGATCGGGCTGGATGGTTTTGAGGAAGCCTACCCCAAGGAGTTATCGGGCGGCATGCGCCAGCGCGTGGGCTTTGCCCGAGCGCTGGCTGTCGAACCCGAACTGCTCTTGCTGGATGAGCCATTCAGTGCCCTGGACGTGCTGACCGCCGCCAATCTGCGACGCGAGCTGCTGCGGCTCTGGACCGAGGGCCAGATCCCTACGCGCGCGATGCTGCTGGTCACTCACAACATCGATGAGGCGGTCAGTATGGCCGATCGCCTGTTGATCCTGGGGGCCGACCCGGGCCACATCCGCGCCGAGGTTCGGGGGCTACCACGTGAGCAGCGGCAGCCCCACCAGCCGGCCTATGCCCATCTCGTGGAGCTGCTCTATCGACTGATGACCAGCCCGGACGAAGATGGGAGCGCACTGCTGGAGGCCAGAGAGCCAGCGCTGCTGCGCCGCGGCAAGCCGCGATCCGCTCGCCCCTACCAACTGTTACCGCATGTGGCACCGGCAGACATCATCGGCCTGCTGGAGCTGGTGCAGGCCCAAGGAGGACGAGCAGAGCTGTCAGAGCTGGGGCGAGCATTGCAGCTGGAGCTAGACGAGTTGTTGCCGCTGGTTGATGCAGCGGACCTGCTGCAGTTGGCACGCCCGGAGGAGGGCAGGCTGGTGCTGACTGCCGTTGGGCAGCAACTGGCTGAGGCCGATGTGCAGGAAGAAAAGCGCCTCTTCCGCCAGCAGGCCCTGGCGCGCGTCGCCTTGCTGCGCCGCATCGCTGAGGACCTGGCG
>NZ_JADGHT010000061.1 GCF_019683755.1 Thermogemmatispora sp.
GGGTAGAGACGAGGGAGGAGAGGAGGGTCTGCCAGTGGCGGGCGAGCCGGACAATGGTCTCCTCCTCAAACAAATCGCTGTTGTATTCAAAGCGCCCGATCAGGGTGCCATCAGGCCGCTCATCCACCTCTAGAGAAAGGTCAAATTTAGACGCCCCCGCACTCACATCCATCTGGGTAATTGTCCATCCAGAAGGTAATACAGGCAAATGAGGCTCAAGAGTTAAAGCTACCTGGAAAAGAGGATTCCAGGCCAAAGATCGCTCAATTTGTAGCTGCTCTACCAGATAGCTGAAAGGTATATCTTGATGAGCGATGGCCCCGATCATTTTCTCTCGCACCTGCTGTAGCAGCTCGCGGGCACTCAAGCTGTCTGTCAGCTTGCAAGAGAGTGGCAGCGTATTCAAGAAATAGCCAGGCATCCTAGCGAACTCAGGCCGCTGATCACGGCTACCCAGCACAGCCCCAATCACAATAGTCTCCTGGCGGGTGTAGCGATAGAGCAGAGCCTGTAACGAGGTCATCAAGACCATATACAGCGTCGCGCCCTCCTCGCGAGCCAGCCTTTTAAGGGCCTCAGTTAGCTCTCTGCTCAACTGAAATGGCACCATGCCCCCACGGAAACTCTGAACCGGTGGCCTGGGAAAGTCCGTTGGTAAATTAAGCAAAGCGGGGGCATCCTCCAGCGCCTGCCGCCAATAAGCAAGCTGCTGATCAAGCAAGCTCTCAGTGAGAGAAGCCTGTTGCCAGAGAGCATAGTCGGCGTACTGGTGAGCCGGCTCAGGTAAGGAAGAGGGGCGACCGGAGCACGCTGCCTCATAATGCTCCCATAGCTCTGGTAAAAAGATCTGGTAGAGAGTCACCCCGTCGAAAATGATATGATGCAAAGTTAAATAAAGACGGTGAAGCTGATCTTCGAGCTGGACCAACAAGCCGCGCAGCAGAGGCCCATTTGCCAGATTGAAGGGAAGGCGAGCCTGTTCCTCCGCCAAACGTCGTGCTTCTGACTCACGTCTCTCCTCAGGCAAGTGTCGTAGATCTACAAAGGGTAGCTTAAGGGGCCTGAAAGGATGAATCTCTTGAACGGGCTGACCATTCTTCTCAGGGAAACTAGTGCGCCAGATTTCATGACGGCGGATAAATTCATTAAAGCTCTGCTCAAACAAATCACGATTCAACGCTCCGGGCAGGTGCACAGTGACACACTCGTTATAGGCCGGCCTGTCTTTGACAAGCTGAGACAAGAACCAGAGCTGCTGCTGTCCAAACGATAGAGGCACAAGCTGACCGGGTTCACGTCGAGGGAGCGGCTCCAGTAGTTTACGCGCCAACGGCTCACCAACCAACTTCCCCTGGCGTAGCTGTTCTACCAGTAGGCGTCGAACATCGACTGAAGAGTGATTATCGCTCATCATTCTCCTCTCACCTTTCCCAAGATACCAACAAATGTTTGAGGCCACGCAAGCCGAGATTCTCGCGCCAGACAAGCGGGCATGGCTCCAGCCGCAAACCAGGCAGACGACGTACAATTAGCTCGATAGCCGTCTGACCCTCAATGCGTGCCAGAGCAGCGCCGAAGCAGAAATGGCTACCCCAAGCAAAGGCCACATGACGGTTATCCGCGCGTCGAATATCGAGGCGATCGGGATCAGGGAAACGCTCCGGGTCACGATTAGCCGCGCCCATCACCGCGATCACCGCATCGCGTTTGCGAATCTTCTTCCCACCCAGTTCTGTATCCTCGGGGGCCAAACGAGCGGTATGCTGGCTGGGACTCTCGTAGCGCAGCAGCTCCTCCACTGCTGACGGGATCAGTGAGAGATCTGCGCGTAGCAAAGCAAGCTGGTCCGGGTGGCGCAAGAGGCTGAGCACGCCATTCCCGATAAGATTAGTTGTGGTCTCCTGCCCTCCCACCATCGTAATAATCGTATTAGCGATAACTTCTTCCTCGCTCAGACGATCGCCGTCGATCTCAGCGGTGAGAAATGCATGAATTAGACCCTCACGCGGGTGGCGCTCAATGTCTCTAATAGCCGAACGGAAATAGGCGGTCATCTCATTCAAGCTATGAAGCACCTGAGACACCCGGTCAGGGTTATGCTGGAAATTCCCAAGCACCTGAGCGAAATCGGCGGACCAGGCTGTCAACTGCTGCCAATCTTCAGTAGGCACCCCCAACATCTCCGCCGTCACGATGGCGGGCAAGGGATAGGCCAGATCCGCGATAACATCCATACGGCCTTGTGCCTGCACTCGATCAAGCAAGCTATTGGCAATATCGCGGATATGCTCACGTAGCGCTGCCACACGCCGAGGAGTAAACGCCTTTGCTGCCAGGCTGCGTACCCGCGTATGGGCAGGCGGGTCCAGAAACAGCATCTGTTTCACCATGACGCGAGCTAAAGGCGTCAATGCCTGCATTCCCATAGCCTCTAGCTGCTCGGGAGTGGGTGTTCGCTGCGCAGAGAAGCGCTGAAACACTGTAATAACATCGGCATAGCGTGTTACCACCCAGGCGTGCAGGAAAGGGTCCCAATGGACCGGGTCCTCACGACGCAAGCGGTGGTAGAGCGGATAGGGATTGGCCAGAACTTCTGGATCAAGTAGGTGATAGAGACTCAGTGGCGGTTCCTGCTGTGTTACCGGACTCGGCTCCTGCATAGTGGTCTTAGGCTCCTCTATCTAAAGGCAAAGCCAACCAGTGACCTTGCCTTAGCAACAGCCACTTTTCCTCTAGCGTTCTCTTCAGTTCTCGCTGCTTCATGGTCGCCGTGCTGTCTGCTCTCTCCCCCTCGCTGAACAGTCAGCACAGGTTGCATACCCTCTCATCTTTCAGCTCTGCTGCAGTTGTTCTAGCAGATGGTGGGCCTCCTGCTCACTTAATGTTGCCAAACGTTCAAGCAGAAGCTGCTCGATCCGGGCGGCGAGTTGGCGCACCGTTGGGGCTGTGAACAACGTATGTAGCGAAAGCTGCACCCCAAACAGCTCAGTCAGACGCAGGATGAGCTGAGCCCCAAGCAATGAATGGCCACCAAGCATGAAGAAATTGGCCGTGACATCGATCTCTGTCCGCCCTAGCAGCGAGCAGACCACCTCTGCCACTTTCTGCTCGATTGCGTGGGCAGGTGCTGTTCCATCCTCTACTGAGGGCGGAGCTGGGGCATCTATCTCCGTTTCCTGCAAGAGCTTGCAGGCGCTCGGGATAGGCAGCGCGGCCCGGTCGATCTTCCCATGAGCAGTCAGAGGCAGGCTCTCTAAGCGCACAAAGGTCGAGGGCAGCATATAGTCAGGCAAGTGTCTAGCCAGAGCGGTACGTAGCTGAGCGGCAGTCAGTCGCGCGTCTGGCTCGCTGACCACATAGGCAACCAGTTGCTTTTCTCCGGGCCGCTCCTCATGTGCGACAACCACGCTGGCAGTGATGCCTGGCTGCTGATTAAGCACGGTGGCAATCTCATCTAGCTCGATGCGATAGCCACGAAGCTTCACCTGATTATCCAGGCGACCTAGAAAGGCTAGCTGGCCATCTGGCAAAAAGCGCGCGCGGTCCCCGGTGCGATACATACGAGCGCCAGGCTGGGGAGCAAAAGGATCGGGCAAGAAGCGCTCGGCAGTTAGCTCTGGGCGGCGTCGATAGCCGCGTGCCACACCCTGACCGCCGATATACAGCTCACCTGGCATTCCCCAAGGTACAGGCTGCAACCTTTCATCGAGAATGTAGAGGGATGTATTCGCAATGGCCCAGCCGATAGAGGGAGGCTCTGCCGGCGGCTCACTGGCAGGTGGCACCGGACCAGAAGTAGCCACGACTGTCGTCTCAGTCGGCCCATAGTTGTTCACCAAAATGAACGGCAAACCGGGGCGTGGATAACGATGCAAGGTATCGGCCCCTGTCAGAAGAAAGCGCAAGGCGGTTTCAGCAGGCCAGGTCAGCTGAATCACCTGCTCAGCCAACGGCGTCGGCAGAAAGGCAATTGTGATGCCCTGCTCGACCAGCCAATCGCGCAGGGCGGGCGCCGAGAGACGGATCTTGTCAGGAGGCAAATAGACGGAGGCACCACAGGCCAGATATGGCCAGATCTCCCAACCAGTGGCGTCAAAGGCGGGGCTGGTCACCTGACTGGCTCGGTCCGTTGCTTGTACGGAGAAAGCCCGCTGGTGCCAGAAGATGAGATTCAACAGATTATCATGCGTGATCTCCACGCCCTTGGGGCGCCCTGTTGATCCCGAAGTATAAATCACGTAAGCCAGGTCGCCCGGACCGGCCTGCTCGTCCTCAATCTCCGCGATCGGCTGGTCACACAGCCGATCGGCATCCTCATCCAGACAGACAAGCTCTCCTCCGGGCAGAATAGTGCCATCCTGCTGCAGCTCGTGGGCCAGGCGAGCGATCGTAACCAGCACGGGGACTTGGGCATCCTCCAACATGAAAGCGAGGCGCTCGCGGGGATAAGAAGGATCTAGCGGCACATAGGCCCCTCCAGCTTTAAGAATGGCCAGCAGACCCACGATCAGCTCCGGTGAACGCTCTAGATAGAGGCCAACCGCTACCCCTGGGCGAACACCAAGCGCACGTAGATAATGAGCGAGCTGGTTGGCACGCCGATTCAGTTCCTGGTAACTCAATGTGACTTCCGCTGTCACAACTGCCGGTGCCTGCGGGCGCTCTTGCGCCTGTTGTGCGACGAGAGCGGGTATGCAGGCATCGCGTGGATAGTCTTGCCTGCTTGCCATCCATAGGCTGGGTGGCTGATCGGTTTTGCTTAAGGGGAGACAACCGGGATGCTCCGCCGTTACACCTCTCACCATCAGTGTTTGCGCATGAAATTGGCTACTGTGGACCTCTTTGCTTTCAAAACTCATAAGGAAGGCTTACTCCTGCCAGAATAGAGATCGCGCTATAACCACCTATCCCGGGAAAAGTCGCTCTCATCACTAAGTATTGATCGAGCGTAGACAGGCAGCAAACATTTACTCACAGCTTTGTGTCAAGGCATCCTTCTCTGCTTGCGTATCCCGGCATCTCCTATCACCACGTGCCCTGCTGCGTTACCTGCCGCTGAGATCATCAGTAGCGCGTAGCCAAAGAAGCGCGCCTTCTCAGGGTGGCTGACATAGCGGGAGGAAGAAGGACGCCAGATAACAGTATACTGCCCTGATGGCTGAAAGTCGCCTCTTGGATGGCTTTTTTAACAGAACATGATTGCCGTCTTTCTCGGCAATCATGACCGCTTTCGACGGTATCTAATTCGCAGCAGATGGCGTCTGTTACTCCGCTGCTCTCCAAATCCGCTGGCAAGCAGCGATACCTTGACGGATACCCTCCTGAATAGCGCGATTGTTGGCAGGTGTTTGCGTATGAGGGCCATAGAGATTGGCATCCCAGCCATAGTAGGCGATGCCTATGGCTCCATGCTGGCAGAAGCTCTGACTTTGCTGAACGATGTCAGCAGTACTTGGCAGAGGCCAACTCAAGCCAGTACGTGTTGAGGGGCCACCGAAGGCCTGGGCGATGCCGATGAGAGGAGTCTGTACATAGTCCCACCCTCGTTTTTCCAGGCTGGCGAACATAGCATTCAGCGTACTACGCATCGACCAATCGTAGCGGTTAGCCGAGGCATCTTCTTGGGCCTGCAAAACCGTGAAAATGTAGAGGCCGATCATATCGCAGCCTTCGGAGGTAAAATTAGCGGCTACCTCGTCATGCCAGCCGGTATCGAAGCCTGAGGGGAGCGAGGCGCCAAAGCCGCAGATGGCGGGGCGCTGAGGGGTATACTGCTGAATCAAGGCATGGAACTTAACCAGCAGCTCGCGTGCGCTCCCTGGGTCCCAGAGCACCCAATCATCAAGGACCCAGTACCCCAAAATCAAAGGGTTAGACTTGACCTCTTCCAGGTGTCGCTCAACAAGCTGCAGGAGTGCCTCCTCGCTGGCAATTGGCACGGAGTCCCGTCCGCAATAAGGGTGGGCGCCTGGTGGAGGTGGCTTCACTGTTTTGGTGCGATGGCACTCATAATACTGCAAGTAGCTAGAGATATAGCCATCAATGACCTGCATATGGGCAGCCTGCAAAGCCCTTCCTAGCTCGCTCTCTGGTGAGGGAGGGTCGCCGTATTCGAACACTACCCGAATACCTAGAGAAGCAGCTTGGGCTACTTCGGCTGGTGTTCCTACGGTGAAGCCGCCGATCAGCTGCAAATCTTTAAAGTGGCTTCCCTGGCCGCTCGTTGTGTTCAAATGCGAGTTGCTGGCTGTCAACTGAGAAATCAAAGGTGAGTGGGTGAGAATCCACCAGGGATGGAGCAGCAGGCTCGCTCCTACAAGGATTACTACAACCAGCACGCTGAGCAGCAACAGAGTATGCTTGTGCTCGTGATAGACTTGCCTCATAGGTTCGCTCCCTGTTCAGTTCAGGTGCCGCTGTCAGGATAGGCTACGGGCCCGCTGCGCAGAGCCTGGGTTGGGAGAGCCGACGCCTAGGATATCTCTGACTCTGGCTGGCTAAAAAGCTTGGGCAGAAAGGTCCTGGCCAGCTCCAGATTCCTTTCGTAGTGGCGATACAACCAGCTCTCTAGTTTTTGCCTGGGAGTGGCCCCCTCAGCCACCCACCAGATCGGGTGAGTCAGGAGCTGAATGGCCTTCCCCTCATGAAAAGCTGTTGATTGCAGCGGATGACCGTAGCGCCAGCGCCCTGTAGAGTCGCTGATATAGGCAAGATCACCGCGTTGTGCTAAGTGATAGACCCGGTAGATCGGTCTAGCTTGTTCCACTGGGATGCTGGCAAGCGTACGCGGGCTGTGGACGCTGGCAATCTGGCGATTCACATACGGATAAAAGTGAGCCAAGATCTCTATTTCAAGCTCTACGTTAAGGTGCTGTCCATGATGATCTTGGAGATCAATATGAAGGGCGATATCATGCCCATAAGCGTGTATCTGATCGAGCAAATGAGCACTTTCTGTACTCAGTACATTATAAAAAGGAGACGATAGCATGACAAAATACGTAGCCTGGAAACCTAGCTCGTGTTCAAGACGGGCCATCTCCCAAGCTGCTTTTAAGCTAATATCGATATCATGCCTCAGAATCAATAGCTTCTCTCCACGTCCTAAGCGCTCATCAAGGTTATCGAAAAGCGAGCAGTGGTAGCCCTGGTTGGCGAAGGCGAGGAGCAAGCGACGGTATCCCTCTAAAGTGAAATCTTCCACTACTTTCTACCTTCTTCTAGGATTACTGCGTTTCTTCGTCTCTTCAAAGATCGATTGGTACAAGTCCAGTAAACTTTGCTGTTCCTTTTCCCAGTGCAGCTCGTTCGCTGCGGCCTGCAGAGCGTTACGACGCAGAGCTGCCAGGGCCTCTGGATGAGAGAGCATCCCGTTAATTGCCTGAGCGATGGCTTCCGGCTTCAGTTCGTTAACCACCTGTCCCAGCCTGTAGGTCTCCACCAGCTCCACCACTGCTGGCAGGGCTGAAGTCAGGACAGGCACGCCTGCCATGATATACTCGAACAACTTATTCGGCAGGAACATACGGACATTGAGCGAATAATCGGGTGAAGCAATGAGCAAGCCCAGATCTGCCGAGGCTGTCCAGCTCAGCAGCTCCTGGTAAGGCACAGCGGGCAAAAGTTTCACGCGATCACCGACCCGCTCCTGGGCGATGAGCTGCTCCAGCTCCTCGGCGGCATTGCCCAGGCCCTTCCCCAGAAGCACAATGACAATCTCAGGATCAAGGTAGCGAGCCGCTCTTACGAGCAGATCCAGCGAGCGATTGGCCTGAAAGCGTCCCTGGTAAAGAGCGATGCGAACATGAGAGGCAAGGCCCAAGGCCTCATGCAACCGTTTTGTGCGAGCTACCTTCTGATAAGGGGGAATGTTACGCACGAGCGCCAGGCGTCGGAGCCGATAGCGCCGCTGAAGCTCCTCGACAATCGGTGGCGAGACAGTAATCACGCCGTCGCTGGCTGGAATCATGGCCCTTACAAGCAGGGCCAGCATGTGGTGCAACAGCCGTCGACCTCGGCTCATAGAAGACAGCGGATGCTCCTCCAGCGGCATCTCATGAGCCTCGAAAATCAGGGGCTTCCGGTGCAGGCGCGCGGCCAGATAGCAGGCCGGTAAGGCCGCGACATCATGGGCGTGATAGCAATCGGCATCGGTCTTGAGCACCTGCCAGAGGCTACGGATAAAGATCGTAGCCGCTCGTGGCAGGGCATATCGTTTAAAGCGTGACGAGAAGAAATCGGGTGACAATCGCACATGTCGAAAAGCGATGCCCTGCAGGTCCTCACGCGCAGGTTGAGCGCGTGACTCTAGATCAACTATGCTGACCTGGCAGCCAACGGCGCTCAGCGCGGTAGCGGCGCGCATGACTCGCACATCACTTCTTCCCTGGCCCAGCACATGCATACAAACGCGCAGGGAGGGGAAACTGACTACAGCGGTTGCTGGCGCCGAGGTCACAGCGTCCTGTTGCTCGTGCTCGCTCGCTAGCAGCTCACTCATAGCTATCCCTCCTGCGCTGGTAGTGGCTGACTGGCTGGAGTTGTCGGCAGTAAGATCTGGTAGAGTTCAAGCAGATGGAATTGCTCTCGATTCCAGTTAAACTCATTTTTGGCAAGTTCTAAGGCATTTTGTCGCATTTGTTCCAAAGCTTTGTTATCATGAATGACACGATTGATGGTAGCGGCCACGGTTGCAGGATCGCGCGACGCTTCAACCACTCCCACACGATGGGCACGGATAAGCTCGGCAATCACATCGAGCTGAGAGCTGAGTACTGGGAGACCGGCCATCAAGTACTCAAAAAACTTGTTGGGCAGGCAGTAGCGGATACTGAGCGAGTAGTCGGGAGGAAATAAAGTCAGGCCAAGATCGGCGGAGGCGGTCCAGCTCAAAAGTTCTCCGTAGGGGACGGGAGGCAGTAATCTCACGCGCTCCGCGACGCCCAGCTCGGCAATGAGCTGCTTCAACTTCTGATGCGTAGGCTCGCGAGCTGCCCCCAGCATAACGATCACTACATCTGGCTCAAGGAAAGGAGCCGCACGCACAAGGAGATCGAGACCGCGATTTTCTTGGAGGTTGCCCTGGTACAGGGCGATACGCACCTCGGATGATAAACCCAGCTTTTCCCGTAGAAGATTGGTACGTTCGACCTGCCGATAAGGTGGCACATTGCGCAAGAGTGTGACATGCTGACCCCCATACTCGCGCTCGATGAAGGCCACAATAGGCGGGGAGACCGCGATCACTCCCTGACAGCGGCGGATAAGATAGCGCAATACCTGGCGCGCGATGGCAAGGAGACGTGGCCAGCGTTGAACCGCCCGATCTGAAAGCGGCAATTCGGGCGAGTCAAAAATCAGGGGTTTGTGTCGCAGCCTGGCTGCCACGTAGGCGGCAGGCAGGGCATGCTCCACAAAGGAGTGGTAGATGTCGGCCTCCTCGCGCAGCAGATGTAAGGCGGCCAGGACATTGGCTCGCAGCAGCTTCACTAGAAACCAGGGCTTAAAGCGTGCAGGAATAAACCAGGCCGGCATGATAATATGCTTCAGTATGATCCCCTCGCGCAGCTCTTGAGCGGGAAAAGAGCGCGATCCCACCACATCCACTACTGTGACCTGTAAACCTGCTTGCTTAAGCGCTGTCGCTGTGCGCCACAAGCGAGCGTCACCAGTGGCAGGGGCAAACCTGAGCATGACGACACGCTGCCCCTGGAAAAGCGGCCTTGGGCAAGCAGCCACATCGGAGGCATCGGTTAGCGTAGTCATACGCTTCTCTTCACTCTCCTTCCTGAAAGGGCCTGGCGTAGGCGGACAAGCTGCCGTACTGGCAGGCGTGCCAGTATCAGCAGCATAACTGCGTAAGCCAGCCAGGTCAGCCCATAAAAGGTAGCAGCGCTCACTGGATCAAGGCTTTGGACAAAGAAGGCCGCACCCAGGTAGAGCATGATCCCGAGAGCCAGGGCGCTGAGAAAGAAACCGATCTCAAAGGGCACAGGGTACATCTGATTATTGACCAGGTACGCGAGCAGCGAAAGGAAAGCGTAGGCCAGCAGCGTTGAAAAGGCGGCCCCCAGTGCCCCCGTTAGCGGAATAAGCACCACATTCAGGACTACGTTGAAAATAGCGGCTTCCGCGGTAAGAACTACTGCGTACCATGTTTTTCTCTTTATCGATATCCCTACATTGAAGACATTATAGATGCCGTAGAAGACCATTGACATAGCTACCAATGAAATCACAGGTGAAGCCCCATGATAGCTAGCGGGAAACAGGACCTCTAGCAAAAACTTACCGGCGAGGGACAGCCCAAAAGCTGCCAGCAGGAGGACGACACTGAACCAGCGAAAGATCAATTGAAACAGTTGGGGAGCATCGCGGCGGCGGGCCACAGAGAACATAGTAGTGGGCCAGGCCAAATTGAACGGCGAAATTACCAGAACGCCCAAGACATTCCCCAACGTATAGGCAATGGAATAGCTGGCGGTTTCAGCCAACGAGCCAAAGCGGCTCAACAAGTAGCGGTCCGAGAGTTGCAGCACCCAGACTGAAACAAAGCTGGCCACCAAAGGCATACCGAAAGACAGCATATTGTGAGCCATCTCTCGATCAAAGTCCAGGCCTGCTTCCCAGAGAATCACTGGTAACATGCCAAAGACCACTACAGCATAGCCGCTGGCTGTACCCAGTAAGGCCCCTGTCATCCCCAGATGTAAAGGTCCCACATAGAGCAGAGTGGCGAGCAATCCCACCAGCAGGTTAGTGATCGAAAGGACGGCATAGAGAGCGGGGCGATTCTCAGCTCGCAGCCAGGCCAGGCCCGGTACACTCAAGTTCTGCAACAGCACGACCAGCGCTGCCGCCTGAACCGGTGCCGTCAGCAAGGCGGACTGAAAGAGTAGCGAGGCTATCAGAGCTGCTCCCAGGGACATGGCCAGCGTCGCGGCGATGGAGATGACTAATAACAGTGCGACCAACGTCGAAAGCACACGCAAGCGCTCACGTCGTGATTCGTAGTCGTAGCCATAGGCCCGGAAAAAGGCATTGCCCAGACCGAGCTGAGTGATCCCGGCGATCAGGGAGATGGCCGAGAGCAGCACCGAAAGCGCTCCGTACTCATCACGCGAGAGTGCATGTGTAAGAAAAGGAGCCAACACCAGCGAAGTGAGAGGGCCAGCTAGAGAGGAGAGGGCATAGATCCCGCTGCTCTTGACCAGCCTTCGAAGCTGACCAACATAGTCGTTGGCCTTTTCTGACGTTGGTGCTGGAGTGCTTGCCCTTGGCCCTGCTGACGGGGTCGGTAGCGCTGACTGCGCCGGTTGCATGGGTTGCACGACCTGCGCTGGTGAAGGTGGCTGGTAACCTGGCGCGTATTGCGGATACTGTGGCCCCGGATAGACGGGATAGGGCTGTTGCGTTGTCGGCTTCAATCCTCAACTTCCCCCTCTAGGCCCGTGTGAGCTACCCTTGTTGTCTTCAGGAGCTGCTCCAGATTTGCCCAACCAGAGGCCCGTAGCAAGACACGACGGAAGGTCTCAGGGCTATGGTGAGTTGCAATGTAAGCCCGGGCGGCCTGCCCCATCTGGCGGCACAAGGTAGGATTATCGATCAAGCGCACGAGCGCTCTGGCCGTCTCCTCCACATCGGCTGGTTTTACGGCGATTCCGCGCTCTTCCGCCAGGAGCGCAGCGTTCGAGGGTGGACGAGTGGAAGCGATAACGGCGCAACCCGCCGCCATAGCTTCCAATACTGCCATCGAGAAGCAGGCACCGCGAGTACTCGTGTAAAGAAAAATATCGCTGATCGAGAGCAGATGTGCGATCTGTGGCGCAGATAGCTCCCCCCATAAGGAGCAATAGCTCTCTAGCTGGAGCCGCTTGATGGTCTCTTCGATCTCCTGACGCAGAGGGCCTTCTCCGGCGATGATCAGGCGCACGTGGGCCCGTTTCGCATAGGAAAGCTGCTGCAGTGCGCGAGCCAGGCTCTCTAGCGCAATATCCAAACCTTTCTCTGGAGTGAGCCGACAAGCAATGGCTACCACCGTATCCTCTGAGTGCAGCCCGTGCTCCTGACGGCGACTGGCCCGCTCCTCGTGAGTAAGGACAGGATAATGCTCGATATTGACCATGCTCGCGAAGCGGACCACACGGCTGAGAGGAATGCCGAAACGCATGGCCATCGTCTCTACGCCATCGCCTGGGACGCCTGGGACCAGATACTGATCGACAAAACGAGCCGCCAGGCGAAGCATAAGGCGATAGGAGGGCCAATAGCACCACTCTTGGAGGCGCCCAATGAGACGACGCAGGCGACTACGGTGGGCCAGCAGATGTCTGCGCTCAGCCAGGTGCTGCCGATGAACCTCTTCCTGGAGCAAGGTCAAATGACCATGATCAATACAAACCACGCGGGCGCCGCTCAGACGCGCCAGTGGCGCTGAGAGCAGAGCCGAAAAGACCGCGTCCTGTGGCAAAACCAGGTCGAAGCCCCTCCCTCGACGCAGTAAGGTAAACAGCTTAGCCGTGCCTGTCAGAACATAGAACCAGACAAATGGAAAATGTGAAGCGCCCATCCAGGAACGGCCAAAACGATGGACCACGTACCGATCGCTCTCTGGCGTAGTCAAAGCGCGCGTGAGATATTCCATGCGCCATAGCCCCTGCATAACCTCCTCGATTGCCTCCAGCACCGTCAGCACACCTCCCATCGCTGGAAAAGCTGGCAGCGAGACGCAGACGCGCAACTGTCCCGAGGCTGCCAATTGACGTGGAAAGAGGCGCAACTGCCAGAAGTGCCAAAGGTGTCTCATGGCCGAGCGCTGCAAGTGCCACAGCCGAGAGCGAAGGTGGCAGAGCCTGCTTCCTGAGTAATGGCTCCAACGGCGCCAAGCCCGAGCGCAGGCTTCGCTCTCTGTAGCTGTACTCAGAGCGGAGAGCAAAGCCATCTGCAGTGCCAACTCCTGGGGAGTGGCCAGGCTGCGGGTTGCTAGCTCGCGATAAGGCCAAAAAGGCCCCGCGAACTCATCTAAACTCTGCTCAAACGTCGCTAGAGCTTGCTGAACAAGCTTTCGGCTCTCTTCAGCGCAGGCGGGCCAGTACTGGACCAGCTCCTGAAGACTTAGCAAGGCGAAGGCCATTCCATTGAAATGGTGAAGAGCTGGATAGAGTGCTAGCTCCTCGAAAAAGATCCCCTCCGCATAGAGGGGGGTACTAATGCCCCCATCCAGAATATCTCGATGGAAGGTTGCTAAGCAGCGTGTCAAAGCTGCAGCATAAGCTGCCTCGCCTGTAACACTGAAGGCCCGCAGCAGGACGGACAGCGCGCAGCTCTGGACAGTCGCAGAAAGGCAAAGAACAGGTGCTTCACCGGAACGCCTGACCATCAGGGGCCAGTACCCGGCTCGGGAGTTCCGAGGCTGCTCCAGGGCAAGCAAGCATCTGGCCTCTTCCAGGAAGAGACGCAGCTCCCGGGGATCATCTTCCTCCAGATAGCGATTCCAATGAGCCAAAGCTCGCCAGGCAACCTGCAGCTCAGCCGCAGGAGCTGCCGAGCTAACGACTGCTAGGGGATGTTGCTGGCAATGCGCTAAAACCGCCACAGGGTAGAGGCCGGGCTGCTGCGGTCGATCCCCCGTCTGATGCTCACTACCACTACGTGTTTCTTCATACTCATAAGAGATAGACATCCGTCTTCTCCAGAGGTGCTTCTATCGAATAGCAGAGATCAGATAGATCCATCATAAGATGAAGGTTCTACCGTTCTAGAGACAGAATCTGACTGCGCTGGTAGCAAAGGAGAAGAGAGCAGACCTAGCATCAGCCAACCAAAGCAAGCCAGCGGTGGCAGGGTCCAGCCATTGATACTAATGCTATTAACGCAGAGCGCGCCGACTGCAGCCAGTCCTCCGGCGAGCAAGGCGCGATGGCGCTGATCACAGAGCTGCCAATGACGCCAGGCTTTCCACAGATAGCAGGCCAGGAGCGCAAGAAAGACTGCCAGAACAGGCAGGCCTCCCATTGCGCCAAATTCCAGGTATGAATCATGGGGGTGGGCCAAAGGCACGTATTGTAGAGGCGAGCGATAAGCTCCTGAGACCTGCATATAGATGCTCAGGCCGAAGCCTACCCCCGTCAAGGGATAGGCCATAATCACATTCAAGCCGGTTTCCCATGCTCCCAGGCGCAGCGACAGCTCTCCCTCGCCAGTCAAGTGCGCGAAGAGGAGCTGAAGCTTATCGGAGAAGAAGAGAAGCAGAATCAGCGCCACCAAGAAGATACTCAGGGCGATCTGCAAACGCAGTCGCCAGCTATCTACCAGCAGCAAGAAAAACACCAGGCCGCAGCAGGCAGCCACCCAGGCACCACCGCTGAATGTAAACAACAAAGCGGGTCCGATCAGCAAAACCTCGCCAAGATGAATCAGGCGGGATAACCATGAGCGGCTATGTGCGTAGAGTCCAAGTGGAATAAAGATAACAAAGGAGAAGAAAGTGCCATTCCAGTTAGGATCTATGAAGAAGCCACCTATGCGCTGGACTCCCGTTTCGCCGAGAGTGAAATTCGAGACACTCTTCAGAAAAGGATCATGTAGAGAAGTGCCCAGGAGAAACTTGCCCGTTAGCTCAATTAAGAGAGTATGGGCTGCAATTAAAGCTCCTAAGCCAGCGAGAAGTTCCAGGGTCAGCCAAAGACTTTTCAAGCTCCGTGCTGTATTCAATCCCAGCCAGCAAAAGAGGAAAGAGCCAACAATGATATTGGGGTAATAGAAGAGGGCATCGTCTAAGTTGGTTGCTCCTCGCAGAGAGGGAAAGATAGTTAAACCCAAGAAGAGGAGCCAGAGCCAGAGGGGACGTGGCTCAGCCCAGGGGCGCTGCTGCGAGCGACCGAGGAAGTACACAAGCAGGATAACTAGCGTAAGTAGCTGGGCAGTCGCAATGAGCGACATATAGAAATCAAAGTAGAGATGGACCAGCGCAACGATGATCGCGAGTGCTTCATCGCAACGCAGATAGAGCAGCAGACTCAGGAACAGCAAGCCTGCAAACATGACTGTCGCCATCGAGGCTGCCTGGCGGGTCACACTAGTTGAGGGGATAACAGTACCTACCAGCAAAGGGGCGAAAACCTCCAGCATGCCCACCAGAATCAAGGCCCCGATCAGCAAGGTAACGAACCCCAGGGAGGGAGTCAACGACTCCCTCCGTCCATGCTCCCTTGACGTGGCTAACTGTCTCGTCTTTTGAACGATACTCATAGCAGCCTAGTCCTATCGTTCTCCACGCTGTCTATGATGGGGTTCTATCGACGGCATCTCCAGCGTCTTCAGTTCGGCGATATCTGAGCCCTGCTGTCCTGGGCGAGGAGTGGGAGCAGAGGGCACTCCAGCGGGGCCCTGTTGCTCCGGCGCGGATTCGCGTTGCGGCCACGAACTAGCGGAATCGGCCCGCTCGCGGGTCAGACGGGGACGCGCGGGAACTGGCGGACTCTTGTCCGCTCCTGATCCTGTGGAAGAGGTCAAGACGCGTTGGACCTGAGCAGGGGTGGCCGGCTCGGGCACTGACTGGCCCACTCCACTGCGCTGACTAGCGGCTGCTGGAGAGACTCCTGAAGAGGGCTGTACGGAAAGAGCATCGCTGGCTCTCCTCGTGAGCATTTGCCTGTGAGTAGGCTCGCTCCCTGACGTGGCTAGCTGTGAGCGCTCCTGACTGGAGTGACTGCTTGGGGAGAGCAATCCCTCGCGCTCGCCCTGCTCATCGCCTGCCGCTTGGTAATAATAGGGAGTGATACCACTCCGCTGCTGCTGCTGCTTATTCACTACACAGCCGATGATGCGCACACCGGTCTGACGAAGGATGGCGCGGGCCTGCCGGACATGCTCTTTGCGAGCGCGAGTAATGTCAACTACCAGCAGAGCGCTGTCAACTCGTGAAGCGAGAATGCTCGCATCAGCCAGGCCTAACAACGGTGGCGCATCGAAAATCACGATGTCAAAGTAATAATCCGCCAAGTTAGATAGCAGGTTGCGCATGGCCTGCGAATCAAGCAGCTCGGGAGGATTGGGTGGAAGATGACCGGCAGGCATAAGCCAGAGATTCGGAGTACTTGTCTCGTAGAGAAAACTATCGAGAATGCCCCCTTGGCCGATCGGACGCTTGCGCGAGGATGAGACATTGGGCAGAGGCGTAGTCGAAGACTGGCTCATGGCCATAATGGCGCTACTTAGACCGGCTTCGGCTGCCGAGACACCAAAGAGGCGATGCAGCATTGGGCGGCGCATGTCAGCATCGACAAGCAGGGTGCGCTTACCCGCCTTTGCCATAAAAATGGCCAGATTCGCTGCAACTGTGCTCTTGCCTTCTCCAGGAAGAGAGCTGGTAATCAAGAGATAGTTTACTGGTGTGTCAATGGAGCAAAAACCGATATTGGTGCGAAGGATGCGGTAAGACTCGATAAGGCCTGCGTGTTCCTTTGGATTAAAGACCTCCTTTTCCTCTGAGGAGCGCACGCGCCAAACAGTGGCAAGCACAGGATAACCAAAGAGCTGGGCCACTAGCTCACCGGTGCGCACTCGCGTGTCAAGCTGTTCAAGGAGCAGCGCCAACAGGACGCCAATGAGCAGCCCCGTCACCAGCCCGGCGCCGGTGTTGAGCACAACCCGTGGTTGCGCAGGACTCGTTGGCGGACTCGCTTGCTGGACGATGCGTAGAAAATTGCCGTTTTCTGCTTCTGTTAACTCTAGTTGGACAAGCGCTTCCTGAACTTGAGAATATCGATCCTGCAGAGCTTTGAGGCGTGCTTGCAGAATGCTAATCTGCTGCTGATCTCCATTGTTACTCTCGAGTTTGCTGATCTGATTGCTAACACTATTAATTTGCTGCTCAGTAGAAGTAAGCTCCTGCTGTAACTGCTGCTGCGATCGCTGATTATCTTGCTGAATAGCCGTATCCTGCTGCTTGATGAAGGTTTGTGCGATGTCGTTTGCCAGGGCGGCGGCACGTGTTGGGCTTTCATCCAGCACGGAGACCTTAAACAACTGGGTATTCGTCTCCGTGGTCGCAGAGACGCGTGAGGCCAGAGTAGAGGCGCTCAAGCCCGGGTAATGAGAAGCCACCTCTGTAAGGACTGGCTGACTAGTGACCAGAGTTGCCTCAGTGTCGACAAGCTGGTCGCTCGCCAGGAGATTATTATAGTCAGCTAAATTGTTACCTGTGCGGACCGTAACCTGCATCAGGACCGACGCCTGGTAGAGGGGGGTCATCAGCTTGCTGGCGATCAGTGCTCCGGCGCCGACCGCCACACAGCAGATGGCAACCAGCCACCAGCGCTTGGCTAGCACGGCTGCGTACTGAGCAATAGTCATTAGATGTTCCTCTCCTGCAGATACCTTTACCCTGTCTGTGCTCTCG
>NZ_JADGHT010000468.1 GCF_019683755.1 Thermogemmatispora sp.
GTATATGAATCAATCAAAAGGAGAGACAGAAAGAAAAAGCAATCACGGCTCAACAAGCATTTGGCCAAGAGTACCATCATCGCGAAGAAAGAAGACTTCAAGCTTGTCAAGGCCGAGAATCCGCACAGCACTCCTCAGCCCACCATTCAGGCCACAGGACTTACAAGGTTCACGATCGACCCACAGTTCAGCAATTCCCCCAGTCAGCCCGTTGGCTTTTCTGTAGCGCAGAAGATCGTTCAGCGCGTCTAACTCTGCATGGCTAGGACTAATGGCATTTATCCTTGCCCCTTGCTTTGGGTCCAACTCAGGTTCACGTGCATTTTCCCCGTTTATACCCCAAAAGTCCTCACCGTGAGCGAAGACGACGGCGAGGGTCTGGCCATCATCTGGGTTGCGGCTCCAGGGACCTAATCCCAGCTCTTGCCTCATCTGGTTGAACGTTTGCTTAAGACGAGCGAGTAGCGTCTGATTTGATCCCTGGGCCGCGCCAGAGGCAGATTGATTGGAGCCAGGCTGGGAAGGCTGGTCTGAGCCTGGCAGTAGGGAGACGCCAGACTCATCGGATGCCTGGCCCTCAGAACCAGGCTGTCCATCCTCAGCGGGTGGCTGTCCCTGGCCCGCCCCCTCTCCGCCATCAGCAGACGTGAGCGCCCTTATTCCGTCATTCATTCTATCATGCTCGTCCTCCTCCTCGCCAGTGCTGCAGAAGCCGAGATCTTTCATGGCTTCCTCCAGCTGTTCGCTCTGGCTGGAGAAGAGAGCGGCCAGCAGCGCCTCGGCATTTGAGGCCTCCTCCATTGCCCCCTCTAAGCCTTGCTGAATCGGGTCAGCGCTTGCGGAGGAGGACGAGGAGAAAGACGACGAGGGCTCGATGAGCGGAGAGCGCAAAGCTTGCTGCTGAGCCATCTCCTGCTCGAGCTGCTGCAGTAGCTCGTAGCGTCGGATAGCGGGCACGGCCTGATCGATATGATCAGCAACGGTCTGGCAGGAGTTGATGAGCACCTGCAGACCGTTGGAGACGTGGCGATGATCGCCTCGCGCCTGAGCCCAGGCCTGTCGAAATGCCTGAGCTGCCTGGCCTGCCCAGCGCTGCTGGCCCGATTGTAATCCGTCAACTACCCCCTGCAACCCCTGCATATATTGATCAATGATCTGCTTGGTAGTGCTGCATTGGCCGGCCAGCTTACGCAAGGAATCTGCAAATTGTTCAAGATCATCAGCTTTGCCCATGTGCCTTCCCTCATGAGCATGCGCTAGCAACACGCACCGTGTGTCTGTCTACCAAGGCTGAGGCTGCAGGGAGTCGGAAAGCCGCTCAGCTCCAGCGACGATTGCAATGCGGGAAAAGCTTGCCGAGTCGCATAGGACGGTCAGGGGCGGTCAGGAAACTGCCAGTGCCAGGTAGCGATTCTTACTCCTGACCGCCGGCTAGCAACTATCTATCAAGGTTCCTCCTCAGAAGAAGGGAGCTGAAAGCTGATGCCCGGTCCGATTTGCCATCCCGATCCTTCGGGCTCTGGCTGGGGCTGAGGCCGCGACTGCCGGCTACGCTGAGGTATGCCTCCAGAGTTGGGAGCAAACGAGGATGGCGATAGAGAACCAGTCTGCAAGCCAGGATTCTGCTGCTTCAGTTGAAATGAAGGACTGTTCTGCTCGGTGTGGGCAATATTTTCCTGAGCAATGGCCGTGAAAATCGACTCTGGCGCCAAGGTTGGATTTGGCTCAAAACTAGCGGTAGTGGGTGTCTGGAGGAGATTGGTCGTCACTGTTTGCGGGGAGATAGATCCGGTTGACCATCTCTCCTGATCGGTGGTCAGACCAGGATGCTCCTGCCCCAGCATCAGACCTCTTATCTGCGGCCTGAAAACAGCGCCGTTCGGCTCGAAATCTGGCTCAAAACCAGGGAAAGTCACCTCTGCAAACCGCTGCTGGAGCTGCAGATCCAGCCCCTCAAAGATCAAGCCTGTCAGGCCCAGGTTGAAGCCTATGCGCTGAAGAGCCTGAATCTGACATTCCATAGAGATCTGTAGGGCCAGCCCAAACTGCTGCATATCAAGAGCATAGCGGAGGAGCTCGGCAGCGAGCATTGAGTCATTAACCATCCATTGTAGCGTTGTTTGCAGTGTCTGACTTAAATCTGAGATCTGCTTAGCTGTCATATGAAAAGGATGAGAGGCGCTCTGTAGGCTCGATGGTGGCACCTGCACAAGCCCCTCATCTTCTGGACCAGAAGAGCTAGCTGCCATAATAGCTTTCTCCTCTTATCAAGAGATCTACAAATCTGCTTAGTAATATAACTTCTAATATTTACAGTTGTCAATATATATAACATGATCATCGTGGACTGAATGGTGGTAGCAAAGACAGCAATAGTAGCTCGCAACTTCATCGCCAAGATTCTTTCACCGCTCTTCCACAGAAGACAGCAAGTACGCGAAAGTGCCCGCCCGGCATAGTGTGGCAAAGCACAGTACGTTCGGCTCCTCCTTCACTGCCGGTATGGCGTGGCGGCGAGATAGACTGAGGGCCTATGATAGAGCGATGTGTCACAGATGAAAGACAAATGTCCTCCAAACCCTTGACAAGAGGTCACATCTCATCTATCCTCTCGTTCAATTACAAGAAACACGCCCTGGCTCGTGGGGAGGCAGTCATGGATTTGCACACACTTGTCCGAAGCGTTGAAGACTATGTTCGCCAGCGACTGGCGCGCTATATTGATGAGCTGAGCACCCTCTGCGCTTTCGAAACCTTCACCTTTCACAAAGCCGGCATCGATCAAGCAACGAACTGGCTTGCTGCCCGCCTGCAAACCCTGGGCATGGAAGTCACCATTATCGAACGCCAGGAATGGGGCAATGACCTGCTGGGCACCCTGCATGGCCAGGGTGACCGCGACGACATCGTGGTTCTCCTGGC
>NZ_JADGHT010000469.1 GCF_019683755.1 Thermogemmatispora sp.
GGCCCAAGACGGCAACGCCTCCCTTCCCCCGCTAGGGCCGGCCCTGGCCGCCAGCGCCCAGCTCCCCCTCTTTCTCCGCCTCCAGCAACTCATTCTTTCTCCGCTCAGAGCTTGATGCGCCGCTTGAATGATCTGAGCCATAACAAAACGTTCCTTTTGCTTTGCGCCGCCATTATGGTTGTGCTTGTCTCACTTATTCCGCTGCTGGTTAGCTGGCTTGCAGCCCCCAAGCCGCTGGGTCTCAGTGTGCAACGCAACACAGCCACCGTGGCGGCTACGCCGCTGAACCAGGCCCCCGTTAATCCTCATCAACTGGTGATCATTCCCAGCGATACTGATCACCCTCCTCCACCTGTTCTGGCCACGGCGGCTTACCTCATGGATATGGACACCGGGGCTACACTTTATGCTTACAATCCCTTCATGCATCTGCCGATGCTAAGCACTACCAAGCTAATGACCGCCCTGCTGGCCGTGGAACATGGCAATCTCGATCAGCAGGTGACCATCACGAGCGCTCTCGATCGTGATATTCAACAGCATATCTCGCCCGATAGCAGTCTTTTCGGCTTAAAGAAGGGCGAAACTTATACCCTGCGCGACTTGCTCTATGGCCTTCTGCTGCCTTCTGGCAATGATGCTGCTGTGGCGATCGCTGATGCAGTCGGTGGCTCCTATCAGCACTTCGTGGATATGATGAATCAGCGCGCCCGTGAGCTGGGGATGTACGACACCCATTACATGAACCCCAGCGGCCTGCTGGCTACCGGCCACTACTCCAGCGCGCATGATCTAGCAGTGCTCGGTCGCTATACGATGAGCAACCCTACGCTCCATCAGATTGCCAACACCCGTATCTACCACATTCCTAAGACCTCCAAGCATGCAGAACACTATCTCGTGAACGGGAATCAGTTTCTCTGGTGGTACCCCGGCGCTGATGGCGGGAAACCGGGCTGGGACGGCAATACTGACTTTGTTCAGGTGGTCTCGTGCACGCGCAATAATCGCCACTTGATTGGGGTGACCATGAACACAAAAGACTGGTGGACGGATATGCGCGATTTGATGAACTGGGGCTTTGATAATTTCCAGTGGGTGTCACCCTACGACGTCGATTTGCAGCACGCTATTCCCTATGACTATGACTGGGACTACTTTGCCCGCGATAAGAAGACCAATACGATTCCGACGCCTGACCACGGTCGCTATTACATCTACACAGGCTACAGTGTCTCGCCTCCCATCCTGGGCTACTTCGACAAGAATGGCGGTCTGGACAAATTTGGCTTTCCAATTGGGATGCCCAACTATACACAAGGGAACGTGGTCAGCCAGCGCTTCCAGAAAGCCACGATTGAGTGTGACCTGGCCGGCAAACAGTGCAAACGCCTCTAGTTCACTCGTCTGCTCCGATAGCGCTGTCTGCGGCGCCGTCTCTTGACCAATCCCAGACCTCCAGGCCTTACTGCCCCCAGAGGGAGAGCAGAGAGCAGCTTGCGCACCGGCAAGCTGCTTTACAGCTCTGCAGCTCGGAGAGCGCGGGACCGTTGACCGAACAAGCCTAGAGGACTGCAGGCCAGAGCCGGCGCTAGCGCGGTTGCAGCACGAGAGCAATAGGCACCGGCGTCAGCGAATCCACTCCGACGCGCTGGCCTCCGGCATTGAGGTACATGCCCGTTGAGGAGCCGCCATCAAGGTTGAGAGCAACATCAATATTCAGGTCGGAGGCCAGCAGCAAATCATCGAACTCATCCAGCGAGAAGGCAGCCTCGGGACTGATAATGAAGAGGAGACGCCCCTCCTTATCAAAGGCTACGACCGTCCTCCGGTTGCTCGATGCGTCGGCATCGAACTGGGTACGCTTCCCCCCAGGAAGGACCAGCATGGGAGATGATTGGGTGGCCTGCTGAAGCTGTTCCCCAGGGCTATACGGATATTGGCTTAAGGAGCGGAGATGAATGGTCCCCTGGCTATCAACGTAGAGCATGCCTCCAAAGCCGCTGTAGGAGGCACCATAAACCTGGCCATCAGAGACCACCAGGCCCGTAGCCTCTCCCTGATCGTTAAAGTAGCCCCCGTTGACTACCGCTAGCGCCCCTCTCTCTAGCTTGAGCCAATCGCTAATAAAGTGCGGCGCCGAGGGACTGTAGAGCACCCGCAAGGCAACGTGTTGCGGCTCAAAGCGGGCGATCATAATCGTATCCTCGTTGCCACTTGGCCCCTTCCAATGCTCGTAGCGCAGCTCGACACCTGTAGTGAGCGTGAGCCAGCGATCCAGCGGACGGCTGCTTCCATCCGTGGCGGCCAGCGTCGTAGGGGAGGGTGTTCCCACTCCGGTAATGCTGATTGTGAGCGGCAACTGGCAGGCCGTCACGAGCCACGCACTCATAAGCAGCCAGCTCATTAATAGCAATGATAACCTTCTCTTGCCTTTTTCTCTCCCTTTCATCCAGGGCATTCCAACAGTCCCTTCTTGCCACAGTGACATGATCAAGCGCTGGTTCCGCTGCTCCTTGGCCTTGAAACTGCCGCTGCTCGTGTTCCGACAGATAGAGCACGAGACGGGTCAGCCAGGCAGAACGAAGCCAGCCCAGCGACAAAAGCCTCCTGCTCTCCCGATCTGGGAACGCTCGAGCTAAAGGGAACGCGGGGGAGAGCCGGAGGAGAGACGTTCTCGCCAGGGGGTAGCATCGATCGCCGAAACTGTCCCCTTAAAAGCCATTGCCAGTTTGAAAGCTGCCGCGTGGGCCGCTTGCTCAGTCGAATCATCCAGAGGCGGTAGTTCAACATGTCCATAGCGCCGAGCCAGGGCACGTGTAATCAGCAGATCAGTGAACCAGGGATTCTTTGGGAGCACAGGGCCATGCAAATAGGTCCCGAAGACATTTTTATAGACCGCCCCCTCATAGCC
>NZ_JADGHT010000470.1 GCF_019683755.1 Thermogemmatispora sp.
GCTTCACGCTGATCAGTTTCTAGCTGGTCCGGCAAGGACGCCAGCAGCAGGACGCCCCCAGGACCAACGCCGACATGCTATACTGAACTGAGGCATGGACGGGAGGCGTCAAGAGCAGAGTCTGCCGCCCCCGTGACGCTGATCAGGGGTCACGGACGGACGGACGGACGGAACGGAAGAAGGTTGCTCTGGTCCATTCCAGCCTTGTAAGGAAGAGGGCAGAAAGGGGGCTCAGGTTTCGTATGGCAACTGCAGCACCGGTGCGCGTGCTGGCGATCGATATCGGCACGGGCACACAGGATATCCTGCTCTTCGAAAGCGGCAGGACGATGGAGAACAATGTCAAGCTGGTGATGCCTTCGCCGACGGTGATTGTGGCCGAGCGCATTCGCCGGGCGACGGCGGCGGGCCGGCCTCTGCTGCTGACCGGGGTGACAATGGGCGGCGGCCCATCGCACTGGGCAGCGCGCGATCATGCGCTGGCCGGCTATCCAGTGGCAGTGACGCCCGAGGCGGCGCGCACTTTCGACGATGACCTGACCGCCGTGGCCCAGATGGGTTTTGAGATTATTAGTGAGGAGGAGGCCGCCCGACAGGCCCGGCGCCCGGATGTGGTCCATATCGAGCTGCAGGATCTGGACGCGCGGGCGATCGTCCAGACGCTGCGCACTTTCGACCTTGATCCGCGGGTGGATGCGCTGGCCATCGCCGCTTTTGATCATGGGGCCGCGCCGCCGGGCTATAGCGATCGACGCTTCCGCTTCGAGTTTCTGGAGCGCATGATCCGCCACTCCCCCACGCCAGCGACTTTCGCTTACCTGGCGGAGGAGATTCCACCAGCGCTGACTCGCCTGCAGGCTATTAAAAGCAGTGTCGCCCGCTATGTGGAATACAGTGGTTCGGCGCCAGAGCTGCCGGTGCTCTTGATGGATACAGGGGCCGCGGCTGCGCTGGGAGCCCTGGAGGACCCGCGCGTGCGCCGGCAGAGACACAGCCTGCTTTGCAATATCGGCAATTTCCATACGCTGGCCTTCCACCTGGTAGAGGGGCGCATTGTGGGCCTCTTTGAGCACCACACCGGCGAGATCAGTCGGGCAAGACTGGAGGAGCTGCTGCGGAAGCTGGCCGCCGGCACGTTGACTAACGATGAGGTCTTTTACGATAGCGGACATGGCGCGCTGGTGTTGGAACCCGAGCGGGCGCGCGCGTCGTCGGCTGCTACCTCGGAGCCACCCTTTCTGGCGGTCACCGGTCCCCGCCGCGAGCTGCTGCGTGGCTCGAGCCTGCCACACTACGAGGCTGTGCCGCACGGCGACATGATGCTTGCCGGCTGCTTCGGTTTGTTGCGCGCCCTGGCTGAGCGCGTACCGGCTCTTGGCCCGGCGATCCGGCCCGCACTGCTAGGCGAGGCGAAGGCCGCTTAACTTAACGCGCGACGCAGCGGGGCGCGCAGGCGCGCAGAGCGGAGGGATGGCGAGCGAAGGAACAGGCTGGATAGCGAAGGGCCAGGAGAGAAGAGGAGAAGGGGCTGTAGATACGGGGAGCTTCATGAAGGGGTCGCACCACTCTCAGGGGTCTCGGCGCTGGGAGAGCGAGCGGAAGCCTCCGACTCAGGGGCCGAAGTGGGTAAAGGAATCGGCCCTTTGCTGCTCTGCCGGCGACGACCCTTGCGACGGGAAGCGGGCTGCTCGCTGTCGGCGTGGGCATCGCTGCGTTGGTCGAGGATGCGGGCCACCTTCTCGCGGATCAGGGTGATCTGGGAGTAGACGGCCTGACGTGACTGCTGAAGCTTGCGGGCAATAGCGGAGGGGCGTTCACTGTTGGCCAGATAGCGACAGATGGTGGCTTGTTTCTCGGTCAGGTCAACGTCGGGGTGAGAGAGGGCGGTACGGGCCAGATCGACCAGTTCACCGTAGCGCCGGCGCTTATACTCATCGAGGTCCGCCGGAGAGAAGAGCCAGCGATCGACGACTCGTACGCCGGGGATGCGTCCGGCCTCTACGAGATGCATAAAGTGCCAGTAACTCAGATCGAGCTGCTTGGCGGCCTCGTGGGTAGTCAACATGCCATTCAGATGCTGCAGATTATAGTGCAGTTCATCACTCCGTAGGGCCATCTTGGACGCCTTTCTCCACCTGGGATGCTGGTTGTCTCGCTTGTCTTCATCCTGTTGCAGTACGCCAGGAGTCGGCGCAAGCAAGCAGCAGACAAGATACAATTGTTCATGGTGAGTATACCATACCTGGGGAGGGTTAGCAAGGCATAAGGGAGGAAAGCCGCCTCGGGAGCACCACCGAAGGGGCAGGCGAGGAAGCGAGGCGCGGGTGGGAGCCGATGGCAGGCAGCGCAGGAGCGAATAAAGTGAAGAACACCTCGGGTCCATGAGAAGTCTCTCATGGGACCAAGGTGTCTCAGCCGGGAGACGCCGCGTGAGCGCCTCTGCTCGTTGCGTTGCTCTGTTTTTTGGCTGTGCGCAGCTGTGACAGCTGCGAAAGCGGCTTCGCTCAGGCTCAGCCGGAAATAGGACTCGAAGCCTGCGCTTAGCGAGGCCGATTAAAGAGATTCTGCAGGCGCATCGCCAGCATCATATCGCCGCTGATCTTGATCTTACCGGTCATGAAGGCCGTAGTAGGATCAAGCTTGCCTTCGACAATGGAGGCCCAGTCTTTATCACTGACCGTGAGGGTGATATCGGGCTTCTCCACGCCGCCTTTGATCAGTTCGGCCTGACCATTCTCCACTTTGATGGCATAGACGCCAGGATCATCACCGGTGATGTTCCACTGGAATGTCTTGTTCAGCCCACTCGCGGCTGACGGGTTGACATTCTGAACCATTGCATCGAAGATCTCAGCAGTTGTCATCGGT
>NZ_JADGHT010000062.1 GCF_019683755.1 Thermogemmatispora sp.
AGCCAGACCCATGAGAGCGATGGCTCCCAGCAGCGGCTCCCAGGCTCCGCCTCGGAGCAGCAATGAGACCAGGCCCATGAGAGCGATGGCTCCCAGCAGTGGCTCCCAGGCTCCGCCTTGAAAAGGCGTATGGAACCCATATGTGACGAATTTTTTTGGTGCAATTTGAGCAGGGGATCATGCTGCTCGATGACATACATTTTCTACAACGTTCCTCCAGCTCCGCTCCACAAAAGGCGCGGCTAAATACAAGCCTTCTACATGCAGAAGAAACATAAGATAATTCAGTATGCTATAGTATGATTGACGTGAATACGTCGATCAACTTCTAGCAAGGAGCGGTCAGAGGAATGCTTCCACCGGAAGCCCATGAAGAGGCCTGCAAGTTATTTTGCACCTGGCTACGTAGACTGGAAGAAAGGGACAAACAGTGTAATAGAGTCGCGGTAGACAAACCAGCGCAGGAGGCGAGACAACCAAAGCAGCCAGGAGAAGCACAAGCCCCTGGCAAATAACTTGAACACTGAGGGCTTCAAAAGCCGCTGCGAAGAGGCCTGGAAGTCTGTGGAGAGCCAGACACAGAAGCAGCTCGCAATCAGGAAGCTCGATAGCTCGCAGTAATGGGACCACAATCGAACGCCTCTGCGCTAATGCGCAGAGGCGAGCCTCTTTTTAGAGATCGCAGAAAGGACGAGGTGCCGTGCAGTATCCAGAGCAATGGAACAGGGAAAGTCATGAAGAGCTTAGTCCTCACAGCCTTACAAAGAGCAGGAAACGAATGAAGAAACCAAAACCTCCAAAGAGCATTGCCATTCCCCACAGGGGTCATTATCAAGCAATGAACTGGAGTGTCGAACTCCCTCTAGACCATGATTGTCAAATATATCCCCGCGTTAGCACACCAGAGCAGATGCAAAATGTAAGCGCAGAAATGCAAAAAGACAAGGCTTTCGCCCTACGCTGTGGGTGGAGGGAAGATCAGATCATCGTCGACGATAGGGACTTAGGAGTATCCGGTCAGCTCCGAATGGAGGATCGAATAGCATTTAATGAAATGCTACGTCGCATCGCCGGGGGACTCATCAAGGCCGTAGTCGTGTGGAATATCGACCGTCTCTTCAGGAATCGCTGGGGAGACGAGTCAGGGAAATTTATGGAGATCTGCCATACTCATGGCGTGGTAGTCGTCACCCCTGACTTCGTCTATGATTTTCGCATTAGCTGGCACATCGATCGCTTTAAGCGGCGATGTGAAGAGGCATGGAACTATTTAGAATACCATGTATATGGGCGAATGATAGCGGCTAGGGACGAGCGTGCTCGCCGTGGTTACTGGTCCGGTGGCAGCTTGCCCGCTGGCTATATCCTCGACCTTGAGGAGAAACTTAGCAATGGCCAGCCCAATCCTCGATTTTTGCACTACATTCCCTACGAGCCACACGCAGAAGTAGTGCGCTGGATCTTCTGGCGCTTCAGGGAGCTAAATGGCAACCTTAAGGCTCTGATGAGAGAGATCAATACAAAGCCTTATCTATTCCCTGACTTTGGGCCGGACATGCATATGTTCAGAGGGAAACTTCAGCATACGAAAGTCGAGGGTGGCTACACAATTACGACGATCCCAGGTTTGCGCCGTTTGCTTACCAACCGTGCGTATATCGGATACTGGGTATATAAGGGAGAGGTGGTCAGCACAAATAACCACGAAGCAATTGTTGATCCAGCTCTGTTCGCCTATGCATACAACCGTCTATCAGCGATGGAACTTGACGGAACACCTAATCAGCGACTAATAGAGAGAAGGAAGAAGTATGCCAAACGACATGACGCCGAGAGGCCAGCAATTTTAAAGGATATCATCAGGACAGATGACCCAAAGGTAAGCATCTATACCAGGAACACAAAGTACAAGAATAGAATTTTCACCTACTATGGGTTCTGTCCCGAGATGGAGGGGAAGGATAGAAGCCGTGCTATCTGCTGTGTAGATGCGGCTGGCTTGGATATGATTGTCTTGAATAGATTGCGGGAACGCCTCCGCAGCCCGCAAGCAGAGGTCGATTTCCAAGACTTTAGGAAGTTCGAATCGAAAACTACAAGGGAGGCTGAGGAAGAGCTAGGTCTAATCAAGCGAGAGATAGAGTCCACGAAGGCTAATATGGCTAGAATCCTAGAGCAAATTAAGGCCGGGCAGCTTACCAATCCCGATCTAGTCCAGGTCGCCAATGAGAGCTACAACGCGGCAAAGGAGGAGTTGAAACGGCTTGAGCACCGTCAGAAAACCCTTGAGCAAATATGCAAGATGAGAGAGACGAGTGAAACGCTAAAAGACATTGAGCTGCAAATAGAGGCTACGAAGGCTCATATGGCTAGAATCCTGGAACAAATTAAGTCTGGGAGGCTCACTAATCCTGATTTAGCCCAGGCTGCTAACGAGAGTTATACAGCAGCCCAGCAGGAGTTGAAACGGCTTGAGCAGCGCAAAACAGAGACCACACGAATAGCCCAAGAGGATGAAGAGCGACGGACCTATAGAGATCTAATGCGCGAGGTAGATGAAGCATGGGAGGAGATTGTCTTGCCTGAAGAATACCCAAGGCTGGTGTACATGTTCGTCAGATCAGTGACTCTCGGGAGAGTTTCACCTAGCTTCTGCTCTGTCAGGATTGAATGGAAAGATCCAACGTGGGAGGCCGACGAAGGTTTAATCTTCAAAGGCCCCTCGGCTTCTCCCAAGTGGGAGCCAGAAGAGATAGCTATACTGGAAAAGTACTATCCTACGGCGAGCTGGGAGGAGCTAGCGGAATTGCTGCCGCGCAGGAGTCGACAGGCCATGTTCGATTACTACCAGCATAGGAAGATAGAGAACCCGCGGAGGGCACTAGGATTGCCCTTACTGAGGAATGACCCTAACGGAATGCCCTACAATATTTGCCTAGAGGATTGGAAAGTTATGAAAGCGTACGGTATCTCGGTAGAAGCATGGAAGAAGTTTGAAGGTGCCACTTTGATAAGGTGGTCTAATGGGCAGGGATATTATGCTCATAGCGAGTGAACAAGGGATGCCGCCACCCTTCAGAAGCCTTCCGTAGATTCCCCTTGGGCGTGGGACTGACTGACGACAGGGTGATAAAGCCAGCTCTGCAATGGTGGCTGGTGGAGTGGGTGACAGGCGCGCCACCTGCTATAGAAGAGAAACAGGAGCTGTCACCGGCCACCAGTCACTATCACCAATTCAAATGTGACATATGATGGGGTAACAGCGGAAGTCAACCAGGAGAGGCACTAGCACGATCAGGCTGTTTTTCCTAGAAGAGTCGCCTCTTCAGCCCTCGCTGAGCTATACTTCTTTAAAGATTAAGCCTCATTCTCTGCACAGCGTGAGGTTGCCATATGTTTTCTCCAATCGCGATGACGCTGGCCTTGGGGGGGATACTCCTCTTGCTAGGCGGCCTGGGGTGCTGGGCCTTGCGCTACTATCGGCGCTCCAAGCAGGTGAGAGCGGCTCAGAAGCACGCAGCGGCTGCTGGCTGTGAGAAGCAGAGTGTCAGTGTCATCCTGCCCACGCCGGAAGGGGCGCTTGTCTCTCTCCAGAAAGCCGAGTCGTTACCAAGTTTGGTTCTGCCTCCTGTCTGGTACCGTCGCTGGCGTATGTTGGTCTCCCTGGGTCTTCTGCTCATGCTAGGGCTGGCTCTGGCCAGTCAGGGCGGGATTGTACGCGATACCTTCCGCACTCTGACCGCTACATTTAGCTTCTTCTCTGCATCCTCGACAATGGGTTTACAGACAGCGCCTCATCCTCTGCCTGATACGGCCAGCGCGCGCATTGTGCGAGTAGACTCGGCTTCCCGCAGCCAATACTACACCGACTATCAATGGCAGGTCTGGTCTTACTCCTCATGTTCGGGGATTGCCCTGGAAGAGGTAATGAATGCCTATGGCCGTCATCTAATTGCTGCTGACGTGCTGCAGGTTGAGCTGCAGCTTGGCGTCTGGGATGTGCAGCTAGGTCTTCTGAGGGAGGAGGGGATCGCTATGACGGCCAATTATTTCGGCTTCAATGCAAGCCTGAGTCACACGCGCACACTGCAGGATATTATTTCCATTGCTAACGGCGGCACGCCAGTCATTGTCAGTATCCGCGATAGTTACTATTTCCCCGGTGGTCATATCTTTGTCGTCCGCGGCGGTGATAGCCAGTATGTCTACACCGTAGACTCCTCGCCAGCCAACTTCACACGCATGACCTACGCCATGTTCACCGCCATGTGGCGAGCTAACAACGATTTCAGTGCCGTTGTCACACCCCGCTAGCTACGCTCACTGACAGCGTGGAGCCGCTGGCTAGTGGACGGGTTGCGCTGCGGCCTATGCACGCCCGGCGTTCTCTCCTGGCCGATGCAGCTCTAAACAGAGGTGGGCGCTGAAGACCGACAGTGGCAACGAAGAATGAAGGCTGGCTGAGGCGTCTGACTACTCTCCTAAGCAGAAGCCTCTAATGAGCAAGTGACTCAAACAAGTGACTCAAAAAAGAAAGCGAGAGAGAAGCTAGTAACGCGGTCTCACTCCTGAGCTCATAGGCGAGCACGTTTCTTCTCTCTCGCTTGACTTTGCATACTGGCAGCCGCCAGCCAGTATGCTACTGTCTCGCCGATTGGCCTGTCTGGTGGTGGTCCACCCCGGTTAAGCGCCTGGCCTAGAGAGCCGGCGGCTAGCATGACAGGGCTAATAGATTAGCACCGGTGTGTACAGGCTGACGAAGTTATAGAGCCAGGCGGCGTTATCAGTAGACATATTGACACAGCCATGTGTACCTTGACCAGCGAAAGGATCACCTGTTGGGTCCTGGTGAGGGAAGTTGGTCCCTGGGCCGAAGTCGGCGCGCCACCAGGCATCGTGTAGAAAGTAGCCATTGCTGTGGTACTGCATAGCGTAGTTAATTGGGGTATCGGGATACCAGTAAGGTGAGCCTTTCGGCTCAGAGGACTTAAAGACCGTCGGATGCTGCTTACCTTCAATCCACCAGGTGCCTGGAGGAGTCGGCAGGTCAGGCTGGCCGGTGGTTACCAGAAAGGCTTTCACCAGCTTGCCATGATCATAGGCCCGTAGAGCCTGCTCGCTGAGTGAGACCACTACCACACGCTCATCCATATAGCCATAGTGGCGCATCAATTCCAGATCGGTTTTATGTGGTTGGTTGTAGGGGGTCTTGTCGCTGAAGTTAGCCTTCATGGCCTCAAAGTTTGTCAGCCACATCTGCAGGTCCTCGACCACCTGCTGATAGTCAGCCAGGGTTTGGGCTTGGCTCAGCTCTTCACCAAGCCAGTCACTGCCGCCAATGCCCTGGGGACCATATTCATAGCCCAGTGGGTAGGTCTGATTATTGTAGCTATCATGATAGGTATGCTCTTTTCCCCAAGCACTTACCTCCTGAGCTAGCTGCTGCTGAAGATGAGTACTTTCAGCCTTCATCGCTGGGATCTGGACGGCGTTAATATGCTCCTTGAGCGTTGTCAAAGCCCGACTGTAGGCACTGGCTGTTTGTGCCTGTTGCAGAGCCTGTTGATCGCGCTGGTATTGTTGCTGATAGGTGGTCACGTCGCCACCGTTCTGCTGCATCAGCGTAATCCACTGCTGAAAAGTTGCCAGGGCCATCTTCCCTTCATTCTGGAGCGTTGGAGAGATGGCTGGGGTGGGTACAGTCTTGGGTCCACTAGCCAGCGAGCTAGAGCTGTTGGAACCGCAGGCGCTCAGGAGCAGGGCAACCAGCGCCAGCATGATCAACGGCAACCTCCTCCCGACTGGTCGCCTATGGGATCGGAGCCAAAGAGCCTGGACCTGTATGGCTGCCTGTTTCATTGCCCTTCCTCGTTTTTACTGTCTACCTGTATGATCACTCTTCTGCCATCCTGAGAAAGGGAGCAGCGGCGAGCGCTCTCAGAAAAGTTGAGCTAGAGCGAGCCGCGAAGATAGCCTTCTCTCTACTCCCTTTCATCATACTCCTATTGAGGAAAACGCGGGGTAAGGCTGCTTCATTTCAGGGAGATAATTTTGATCCTCTGGCAGGGAAGGAAAGGAGTCTGAATAGCTCTTCCCAAGCAAGAAGCCCTGTAAGAGCGGTATGGGCCTTCCTGGTGGAGAAAAATAGTGTCTGAGGAAGGGGACTAGTACTTTCTTCTTGACAATTTTACTTTTCACTAGACGGCGGGGGTAGAATAGTACCGTTGGGCGGGGGAAAGAGCGTGGGCTGACCTCGCGCCGCTGTTCACAGGCGGCCCTTGTCCGAGGGCAGGACTGGCTATCGTGAGGTTTGAAGAGAGGAGACTAACAACCCTGTAGAGCCGGAAGGAGGAGGGGAGTTCCTCTCACCGAGAGGACTACCGTAAGCTGGATGGAGACAATACGTGTGCTGATTGTTGAAGAACAGCCGTTGCTGCGCGTTGGTATTCATGCTACTCTGGAGCGCATGGAAGATTGTGAGATCGTTGGTGAAACCACTGATCCCGCTGAGATTTTGGAGATCGCCAGCGATGGCCGGCTAGATGTCGCCTTGATTGATACCGGCCTAACCTGTGCAGATCCGCTGGAGATTGCGCGTCAGATGCGCCGGGTCGCGCCGCAGGTTGCCATGATTATGCTCACGCCTGCCGAGAACGAAGAAGACCTTTTCCAGTCGATCAAGGTAGGGGCTGCAGCCTACTATACGCGTGATATTGGACTAGAGGAGCTCAGAGATGCGGTGCGCAAGGTTAGCCGCGGCGAGTATCTGATGAACGACGATGTGCTCTCTCGACCGCAAATTGCCTCACGCGTCCTGGCCTCTTTCCGTGCCCTTAATGAGGAGGGGGAGGAGGAGGCGGACAACGTCCAGAAGGAGCCGTCGCCGCTCTCCAGCCGCGAAATCGAAATTCTTGATCATATTGCCCGTGGGCGTAGCAACAAAGAGATCGCCAAAGTCCTTAAAATCAGTGATCAGACCGTCAAGAATCATATTACATCGATCCTCAAGAAGCTAGCTGTCAATGACCGTACTGCAGCGGTTGTCTATGCACTCAAGCATGGCTGGATCACTATTGAGAAGGAGCAATAAGGTCCAGCCATGCTTGAGTGCTCTAGCTAGAAGGAGTCACCTGGCTATGGCGCCCAGTTTATCATACCAGGCCCCGTAGGGCCTGAGGTTTTGTCGTCTTTGAGCGCTATGATCCGCATGAGTGCCTGTGGATGCTGACATGCTTGCTTATCCAGCCCACTGCCCGATGAGAAACTGGAGTGCAGTGAAAGTAAGTAGTCCCCCTGAGATAATCAGGTAATGGAGACGGAAACCTTCACTGCTGCCAAGGCGGGCAAGTACCAGGAAAGCCGGAAAAAGGACGAGGGCATAGCGCGGCATAGACATGGTAGGATAGCGCCCCTGAGCAGGGACGAGCAAGAAGAAAATGAAAGAAGTCAAAGTATAGAGAGTATAAGTAGCTGCGGAGGCCCCCTGAAAACGCCAAGGCCCGACAAGATGCAATATCACTAGAGCGAGCACAACAGTCAGCAGCGCAAGATCAATAGCGCGGTGAATAGTAATGAAGTCGAGATGACTGGCATCTTGGATAAGGGCAGCAGCGGTCGCGCTAAAGGCGAACCAGGGTGGCTGAATACTGCGCTGCCAGAGGGATTCAGCATGAGAGAAGGCTAGTGGATCATGGAAGCGCAAGCCACAGTAGCCGGCGAAGAGAGCAAGGCCGCCCGGAATACCCAGGATACTCAGGGCATCAAGATGAAACTCGCGCAGGCGAAAATGGTGCTGGCGCAGGTACTCATAGGCGAAGGGAATAAGCAAAGGAAGGGCTGTAACGCGTGTCAGGCTGGACAGGCCTCCCCAGAGTGCGGCCTGCCACCAGTACCCTCGTCGTAGAGCATAGAAGCAGAGAAGAGATAGCAGCATAAAGAGCGATTCACTGTAAGCTGCCGCCAAGAAGAAGGCCATCGGAAAGGTAGCATAGTAGAGCACAGTACGGCTGGCCAGTTCATCGCCGAAATCTTCGGCGATGATCCGGTAGAGAAGTACCAGAACGCCAAAGCCGGTCAGATTGGAGACAACCAGGCCTGCCAGGACAGGATTATCTGCCAGGTAATTGACCAGGCGAATGAGCAAAGGATAAAGAGGGTAAAAGGCGGTGCGCCACCAATTGCTATAGCCATGAAGGGCTATGGTAATGAAATGGCTGGTATCCCAGTGATTCCAGCTCTTGATCAGAGCCTGTAAGACAGGGCCTGTGGAGCTGCTGCTATCCCCTGGGAAGAGGAAAGCGATATAGCTGAGAAGAAAATAGAGCGTGTGAGTCGCGGTATAGACTGGTAGGGCCTGGTGACAGGCCCTTAGCCAGGGTGAGCCTATGGAGGCAGAGGAGATTGCCTCCACTCCGGGCCCGTCTGTCGCGGCCTTGCCGCTGTGGTCTTGCTCAGCCATCCTGTCTGCGCCCACTGGTTGACCCTGGACCGGCCCCTGGCGAGTGGCGCTTTGATACGGAGGCAGTGCGGTCTCTTCCTCCTTACTCATCTCAGTAGAGAGTGAAGTGACGGGAAGGCGTGAATGACCTTGCTCTCCCACCGATGTCGACGCCTCAGTTTGAGCAAGAGGTAGGCGTAACCGATGACGGTTTGGGCGACGAGTATAGAGCAATCGTAGCATTTGTATCCTCTCAGATCAGCAGCTTCTAAACTGGCAGGCGCTCTGGACGGCGCGACTGGCTGCTCAGCCTCTGGTCCCAGCCAGTCGCCCAGTGTGCTTTGACAATACAGTCGGCGGCATCTCCATGCCTGCCGACGAGCGAGTGCTTCTACTCTTCTAACGGCTCAGTTTGTACAAGCATAACGCGCAGACCCCCTTTGAGGCATCTCTCCACATCAGGGTAATATGTTCTAATATTTGCATGGGATATTGTTGTTCAATGGGAGCTATGCTATCATAGAAGAGCCATCACGAAACAGCTCTTCCTCTTGAAATTGAGACGTAGATCAGACGCTTCTTCTAAGAATGTTTCCTAATGATATTTCAGGTACACTATGGGAAGGGAGGACACTTGCAAACCTGGCAAGAACTGCTGAGTCAGCTTATTGAAGACATTCAACTAGAGAGGCGGCTTGCGCAAGAGATGGGGGTACAACCGATTACTCTAAGGCGTTGGGCAAAGGGGGTGGTACAACCGCGGGAGGATAACATAAGGCGTTTGCTGAAGGCGGTGCCACGTGAAGTCTATCCCGAGCTGCTGCGCCTCCTGGCCAAAGACTTTCCCAAGCTACTAGAACAGCCCACTGAAGCATCGACCTCGGCGGCACTGCTAGCGCCGCCGATCGAGGTCTATGTGAGGGCGCTGAGCATGTATACGACAACACCTCCTTCTCTGTATCCAGAGGCACTCTATGATCTCCTGTTACAGCAGATGCTGAGGCAGCTTGATCCTGAATGCCGTGGCCTGGCTGTAACAGTCGCGCGCTGTATGCCTCCGCCGGCCCCCGGGCAGAAGGTACGCAGCTTACGTGAGATTGTCGGACGCGGCAATCCACCCTGGCCACGCGACCTGAGTCAACAGACGATTTTCCTGGGGGCTGAATCGCTAGCGGGGGCTGCCGTCACCCACTGCCGCCTCGTGGCTATTCCTAGCCGTGATGAAGAGTATAATCTCTTCCCTGCTCACTGGGTTGAGCATGAACAGAGCGCTGTGGCCTGTCCTATCCTCTGTCAGACGCGCATTGGTGGCTGCCTGATCGTCTCTAGTGCGCTGCCTCATGCTTTTAGCCAGGCCCAGCAGTCTTTGATTGAGCGTTATGCCCAATTGATGTCTCTGACTTTTACTCCCGATGCTTTCTACAGTCACAGCGAGGTCGAGCTGCGCCTGATGCCTCTCTATACTGAACAGTTGCCGTATCTTCGAAATTTTAGAAGATATGTCAATCGTAAGGTAGAAGAAGCCAGCATGGCTGGTCACTCATTATCGCTATCTGAGGCACAGGAAGCCGCCTGGCGCGAGATCGAGGAGCAGTTACTGCAGTTGCCCCTACGGCAGTCAGGCGAGGGAGCAGAAAGCTGCTGAAAGACTGTCTGGCCTGAACCTTCCCGGATTCCAGTATGTGCTCTGGTTGGGCGGCATTGCCGGCGCCGCACCAGAGCACATGCTTTCGCTCCCCTGTGAGGGTGCGCTGTCAATGCGATGTGAAGGCTGGGGGAAGGCCCCTTGTCGCTGCGCTGAGAAAACGGCGTGAAGACGGCTCGAGTCAATTACCACCAGCGGCGGTAGTCATTTTCGCGCGAGTAGGGATGATAAGGATAAGACGGATAGCTGATGGGAGCTGGTGGCTTCAGCCAGGGGCGTAAGAGCAAAGTGATAATCAGGCCTGTCAGGAAACCGCCCACGTGAGCGAGATACGCGACGCCACCCAGGCCCTGTTGTACCTGAGCCAGCGAAGCCACGCCGTCGAAGAGCTGAAGAAGAAACCAAAGACCAATGAGGATAATCGCTGGTACGGTGACAATAGTGAAGAAAAAGAAGATGAAAATGACCGTACGCACGCCTGCCAGTGGGAAGAGCACCAGGTAGGCAGCTAGGACGCCCGCGATAGCCCCGCTGGCTCCAATGCTGGGGATAGTGGACTCAGGAAAAGCCGCGGCCTGCACGACGCCGGCCACAATGCCGCAGAGTAGATAGAAGCAGAGGTAAGGAAAATGTCCCATGCGGTCCTCCACGTTATCCCCGAACACATAGAGGAAGAGCATATTACCACCGATGTGTAGCCAGCCAGCGTGGAGAAACTGGGAGGTAAGCAGTGTAAAGTAGACCGGCTCGGGGGTTTGAAAAGGAAGATGGGCCTGTACCAGTGCGGTCTGTGGAACGCCGTGCAATAAGGCCACGGGCACTACACCGTAAGCAAAGATCAACTCGTCGGCACGGCTCCCCAGGGAAAGCTCATAGAGAAACACCAGCACATTAGCCAGAATCAGGCCCCATGTCATCCAGGGGACGTGGCGGCGTGGCCCTGGGAAGTCCTGGAAGGGTATCACCTGCAGCCTCCTCCTTTAGCCTGTAGGTTATACTATGCTTCAATACGATTCAGGTGCTGTCAACGCTTCAGGAAACTCGGGAATGTCCCGGAGAATGGTCGCTCTTGAAGACAAGCAAGGCAGCCAGCTACAAATCTAACTGACAAGAGAGCATGTGCCAGCCTGACTTGCTGCAGCGCTGTGCAGGCGTGCTCAGCTCAGGCCAGAGATGACCAGCGATGTAGCACTTCTAAGGTGTCCTCTACCAGTTGCTCCAATGGCGCGAGCGGTACATATTCGTCGGGTGTGTGCTCGTTGACTACGCCTGTGGAAATTGTAAAGGCGCGAACACGCGGGCGCAGCGCGCTTGCATCACTGCCGATAAAGGTTGGGCGCGGTTGAAGATGTTCGCCGCGGTCAGCAAGTACCTGGCGATAGAGGCTTAGCAGCGGCTCTTGCTCATCAACCATGTAAGCGCTGCAATGAGAGACAAAGTGTATCTTTGCCTGTCCACCGGCTTGTCGCGCTGCCTCTGTAAAGGCTGCACGGATACGCTCACGGTAGTGCTCTATCTGCTCATTCCCCTCAAAGCTGCGCAGCTCTCCTTGTAGCAGGACGCGGTCAGGCACGGCATTGCGTGCGCTTCCTCCCTCGATATGCCCGATCAGAATGCGTGTCTGATCATTGGCGAGCGAGCCGTGGGGGTAGGCTGCCTGGCGGAAAATCTCCAGAGCATTGACGGTCTGGGTCAAATCCTTGCCGGGATGGCCAGTCCGGCCTATGATCTCCACATCAAAAGCCTCATAATGGGCGCCACGCGAGACAACCACACCCGCCTCAAAGGCGTTATCGAAGACTATGCCATCGGTTACCTGCCAGGGAGTCGGGTCGAAAGCGCGGGCGCCTTGTAGGCCGCTCTCCTCCTGAACCGTGAAGAGGGCCACGATCGGAGGATGTGCAAGGGAATGCTCCTGGAGCCGTCTGAGGATTTCCAGGATAATAGCTAGACCAGCAGCGTCGTCGGCCCCAAGGTTGGAGCTTCCATCGCTATAGAGCACCCCATCGCGCAGAATAGGACGCTGTCCCCGCCCTGGTGGCACACGGTCCATGTGAGCATTCAGAAGCACAGGGCGACCCTGGCCGGGTAAGAGAGCTATCAGGTTCCCAGCAGTATCAAGGCTCGTCGTTAATCCCTGGGCTTGTAAGGTTGTCTCAAGATACTGCCGAACGTGCTCTTCATGGCCAGACGTTGAGGGCAAAGCTAGGAGATCAACCAGGCTGGCATGGAGTCGACTTACGCTCATCAGGGCGGTACTCTTTCCTTCTTCTCTCTCGTTGTCTTTGGTCCTAGAGCCTGCCCTCTCATTATAGCTAGATTCTCCAAACCAGGGAAGAGTGAAGCTGGATGGCTGGCTTCTGTTTGCCCTGAGAGGCGCACCGGACCAGAGATTCCCATTTGCTATCTTCTATTGGTTCAGTTATAATGCCCGATGAGAGGAAACAGTCGCTGCGTCCCATTTTGCTTGAAGTGGGCGACGGAGAAATGGGCGGGAGCTGGAGCATCCTCCAGGGGGAAGCTTCCTGGACTAGAGGAGAAAGGGCAGTCAAGGGCCTGTTCTGGCTGCTGTATCTTTAGCTGTTCGCCTATACAACGCTGCTCATCATGCTCTATGCTCGCTCAAGCCGTGCTAGCTCTAGCTAGAAGGGGATCTGTGCATGACTCCTGGTGCTGCTGATCTTGTAGGGAGGCCGACCGAGCTGTTTTACTGGGTACGCGGTGAGATGGTGGTAGTGGTGCAATTACCCAGAAGGCCTGCTGAAGATGCCTTAGAACTGCTGGCGGAGCAAGTACGGAGCCAGCTCAATGCTCTTCTGGAGCCCCATCATCTAATGCTGGAACCGTATGGGAGTGGAGGACGCTGGCAAGAGGGAGAGAGGCCGCCTCGACCTCCAATTCGCAAGCGAGCCTTTCTCTTTGGCTATCATCGCCAGCAACCGCTTGTTGCAATTTTCTACCAGGTACGCCATTTAGAGCAAGCACTTGTTGACCCTATGCCTCTGGCCCTGGCCTATTTGCAAGTGCACCTTGAGGAGCTGGCAGAGCGAGGGCTTCGCCTTGTGTCTATTATGCCGAACTGGCTGGTCACCGCCGCCCCTTTTTATTACAGCGTGGGAGGACCAGCTCTGCCGCCGCGGCCTGCACCGCGGCTAGAGCTGCCAGCGATTGGCGCCAGTGAGCCGCCGCTGGGCTGGCATATTTCCTTTCTTGATCAAGGCCTTTTGCTTGATCCTGAAGGGGCGAATGAGGTGCTGGTGGCCGTACTTGACACTGCGGTTGAGGCTGAGCGTCTTCTCAAGGCGGCTGAGCGTCCCGAGTTCCGGCGCAACTGGCTGCTTCAGCGGCTAGCGGCTGACTTGAGCAATGACAGCGGGTTATTCCAAATCGAATATGACCGCTATCCTCTCTGGGAGGCTATTCGTACCGGGCGCGATCGTTATGGCGAAGCTTTGTACTATCCTATGCCTGATCATGGTCTCTTTGTGGCCGGCCTGATCCGCGACATTGCTCCCCAGGCGCGCATTCGACTCATTCGCGTTCTCAATGACTATGGAGGCGGCGATCTCTATGGGCTGTTTGCTGCTCTGACGGGATTAGAAAAGGAGCTCTTTACTGGAACTGTTCGGCGCCTGGTCGTCAATTTGAGTCTGACGACGCTGCCTGATGCCCGTCGTCTGCCATATATCTGGTTTGATGATCGTCGTTGGCCGAGTCGGGGGCTGGCTAGCGCTATGAGCGCGCTCTCCCTACTGGAAGAGGGATTGCGCCTCCTCTTTGAGAGTTTGTATGCTCAAGGTGCCTTATTAGTTGCAGCGGCAGGAAACGATTCATGGCTGGAGAGTCGGCAGGGGAAGAGGCGGCGACCTCCTCGGGCTCCGGCCCGCTATGCAACAGTGGTCAGTGTGACTTCGGTTAACAGCCGCTTCGAGCCGTCGCAGTTTGCGAATGCCGCCGCGATGCCGCCGGTGAATGGTGGGGTGGCTACTTTTGGCGGCGATGTCGAGGGCGTGAAAGATAGTAACGATCTGCCTGATGCGGTCAGGGGAGTCTATATCTCTCCCTCCTTCCCTAACGGTGAGCCGAACACGACTGGCTGGGCGGATTGGTCTGGCTCCTCTTTCGCCGCTCCTATCGTCAGTGGTCTAGCTGCCCATTTACTGGCGCAAGGTTGGTCGGCGTCCAATACAATGCTGCGGATGACATCCAGTGGCGAGCGGCATGGCGGCCTGCTCTATGGCTCCCCGCCAGAGGTGCCCATCTTGCTGGCTAATCTGATTCGTGCTCAGCAGCGCTTCGGTCTCTAGTTCCCTTCTGGCTAGCTGGCTTCTGATCTGCAGCAGCTCCTTGGCTCACTAGTGCTTGCGCGCCATAGCGGAAAGTCGGCTGAGTCCGCCAGAAGCAGCAGGGTGTTTGGTCTAAGGCAGCCTCCTCTCTGGGGAGGAAGCCAAGTTATTGCTTTTCCCTTGACGCTGGTTGCCTCGTGGGATATAATAAAACGCAACTGGGAGCGTAAATTGCCTTCTTGTGAAAACCCTCCACGTATCTGTCTGATCCGTGGAACCCGTGTTGGTGGGCTTGAGGTGAGCAAGCAGGTTCAATCTTTGGGAGAGAGATACTTATGATCGAGCAGATCCAGCAGCAGAAGAACGAAAGCAGCGTTGTGACGCTGACACCCCTGGCGGCGGAGAAAATTCGCGAGCTGCTACAGCAGGAAAACGATCCTAATCTGGGACTGCGTATCTTCGTTGCCAGTGGTGGCTGCTCCGGCCTCCAGTACGGTATGACGCTGGATGAGGAGCAGGAAGGCGATACGGTCATTTCTCAGGGCGATTTCAAGGTTCTCATCGATGAGATGAGCCTAGACTATGTTAATGGCAGCGAGATCGACTACGTTGATAGCCTGATGGGCGCCGGCTTCACGGTCAACAACCCGAATGCCGTGACGACCTGTAGCTGTGGCCATTCCTTTAGAACGGCCAGCGGCGGCGGCGAACCTCGTGGCTGCGCTTGCAGTCGCTAGTCGTGCCTGCCCTTAGCGCTACCTTACTGAATGTTAGAGTAGCGCTTTCTTTTTCTTTGTTGCCTGCTAATAGCTCTTCGCATGTATCGATGGACCTAGTGACAGGGGGACTTCACCCAGCGTAATTAATGGTGAGGTCCCCCTGTCGCCTGTTCCTATGGGCAAAACGGGTCTGGCTTACTTTCGAGTTGTCATGCCTTGGCCTTGACTGCCTGGGTTATCTAAGGAGTGTGCATGAGCCGACATTTTGCTTATCGTCTTCCTCCTTTTGCTCTCGTGCGCCGTCAGTTTCACACTCCCCCAAGGAAGCGGCACGCTTTCTCTCCTTGCTATTGGCCCCTTCGTCCGCAGCTCCCCCGTGCTGCCTTTAGGCGTGGTTCAGTACCTCAGCCCGATCTGCCCTTTTCACCCTTTGTGCATTCTCTTCCCTTACCTCTACTCCCTTATTTTGTCGGTGATCAGGTACAGCGTCAGTCAATCTCGTGGCCATTCCTGACCAATGAAAAAGGTTGAGGCTTGCGCATGGGCCACCTCTGCGCAGACCCCAACCGTGATCCCAGATCTTTTCTCCCAGACGCTGATTGCCAGTGAGCAGGGTCGCCTGCGGGCGATCTGCTCCCTGGCTAATCTCTGGGTTTTGTCTACGCCACCTCTGGTATGGCCTGACACCTCCATTATAGTAATTGCTGGAAAGCTCTACAAGAAGATAGGACTCATGGTACGGTCCTCTCTTCTCTTGAGAAATGTCTCTTACACAAGATCCGGGGTTCCAGATATGATCAGTTCATGCATTTAATGATCTTTGTTGTCTGTGTTATTGTTATCTTCATTCGGCTGGGAGGGAGCTTCCTTATCCAGCCTCTCGAGGCAGCGCTTGAGTTCTATGGCGAAGGCCTCAAGATAAGTGGTGCGGCTTGTGATATGGGTGCCAGGCAATTCTCTCGTCTCGACAAGCCCGCGGCCTTCTTGCTGGTGGCGTCGGGCGAAGTATTCCCAAGGTTTGCGGCGCCATTTTCCATCCTCGGCGGCCCAGAAAAAGATGAGATTTCCATAGTAGGGTCCTGAACGATAGCTGGTAAGTATCCAGCTACAGATACTTGTCCAGCGCTGGTGGTTCTCATCTGGCGTTGCTGGTCCAGACTCCTCAGTGTTGCGCTGCTGCTTTTGCTGGCGCAGCCGGGCGAGTCTATAGCGCCAGAGACTATAGCGATAGCGCCATTTACGGAAGCATTCTATCTGGCGTAACTCATCCCAGCCCAGCAAAGTACCCAGGACTCTGATAAAGGTGCAGGTTACCCGTGCTAGGCTCCAGCCTTGTTCTGGAGCGGTAGGATCGATCAACACCAGTAGCTCGACCTTCTCTCCTCTGGCCTGTAGCTGGCGAGCCATTTCGTAGGCTACCAAGCCGCCGTTGCACCAGCCAGCTAGACGGTAAGGTCCATGAGGCTGAATCTGCCGAATGGCCTCAATATGGGCGGCGGCCATAGCTTCGAAGCTCGGAGGGGGTGTTCCCTCAGCGAAGCGATAGGGTTCAACAGCGTAGAAAGGCTGATCGTCTCCCAGATGCTTCGCCAGCTCGAGGCAATAGAAGGCTCCACCGGTCCAATCGCCGTGGAGGTAGAAGAACGGTCGTTTCTTCCCCTCACGGCGCACGGCAATGACAGGTGTGCGAGAATGTTCCTGCTCCTCCTCAATCGCCCTGGCCAGTCTTTCTATTGTTGGCTCCTCGAAGAACAAGGAGAGAGGCAGCTGCTTCCCAAACTGCTCCTCGATGCGTGCAAAGAGGCGAGCGGCGAGCAGAGAGTGGCCTCCCAGCTCAAAGAAGTCGTCGCGGATGCCGATCGGCTGAACGTTGAGCAGCTCTTCCCAGAGCTGCGTGAGCTGCTGCTCTAGGAGATTGCGTGGAGCGGCTTTCGGTTTCTGCGCATCGTTGCTCGTGGGGATAGGCAATGAGGCCAGGGCGAGGCGGTCGACTTTGCCGGTGGGGG
>NZ_JADGHT010000063.1 GCF_019683755.1 Thermogemmatispora sp.
GAGAGCTGAGGGGCGAAGTGGAGAAAGTTCTCATTGATAAATTTGGTTTATCAGTGAAAGAGTCTAAAGAAGTAATTGAAGAATATAGTGATGATAAACAAATGATGGAGTACTGGTGGAACTATCGGACAGATCTTGAGGAAGCAGATCCCATTGATGACAGAGATAGTGAAACAGTGCGCCTAGCCGCTGAGCTGGCGCGAGCGCGGCGCGAGAGACAGGAGGCCCAAGAGCAGTCCAGTTAGCGGCAAGCTGCTGTGAACAGGCAACAAGCAAGCAGCTTGTATGAAAGCAAACGGGTGAGAGCGATGCTCTGGTGGAAGGAATTTCCCGAAGGCCTCATCTTTAAGGAAGAAGAGTGGTTCACAAAGCCGGGCTATCTGCCGCGGCAGTACCCAAGATATCTAGCGCGGGCCTGCCTGTCCCTGACCTATCCTGAGCAAGGCCCTATCCGCGAGGAGGCAGGCACAGAGGAAACGGAACGCCCCTGGTACCGGCTAGCGTGGGAGGTGGCGGAAGCCTTTGTCGAGCGGTGGGAGGGAGAGGATGAGGAGACGCTGAAGCGGGTGCTGAGAGAGGGAGAGGGGCGGGACCGGCTGGCAGCAGTGTTTGCCCTGGGGCACAGTGCTTTTGAGGGGGTCAACGAGACGCTGGCACCGTTGCTGGAGCATCCTGACTGGCTGCTGCGGTGTGCGGCGGCCTGCTGTCTGGTTCTGCGTCGAGACGAGCGGGCCATCCCCGTGATCGAGCGCTATCTGCTCCTACCAGTGCCGATAGCCGTCGACAGCAAGGGACAGGTCAGCGTCGTGCCCGAGGCCAGCGGTTGGTACCCTCTCTACAAACGGCTGGTACCGTGGGTACTGGCGGAATGGGGGCCATCCTCCCTGCTATCGCAGCTACGCCAGGCGCTGCTGCAGCACTGCAGGGAAGCAGAGGATCACAGCCATCCATCGCCAACCCGTGCAGGCTGCCTGAAAGCGCTGAGCTATGCCCTGGGCAGGCGGGGAGCACTGGGGGCGCTCCACGGAATCAGATTGCCCGTCTCTCTGAGATGGCTCACCTCGCTGTACCTGACGCTAGGATATCTTCGAGCCATCGAGCGCTTTGACTGCGAGGACCTCCATACGCAGCTACAACCCGAAGCCCCCCTTGGCAGAGAGGTCCTGACCTTCCTACAGGATCACTTTGCCCTTGATGAAGGGCAGGCACAGGCAGCGCTCAAATCCTGGCGGATCAAGCAAACCGAAGGCAGGGGCATACTCCTGTAGACCGGGGTGAACTGGCTGCGTCGCAGAGAGAACAACTGCGAGCCTCAGTGCTACTATGCTTATGCCAAGACGGAAGACGGTGGGCATGGCCCGACTCGGCCCAGTGATGAATAGCGGTAATCCTCATATGAGTCAAAGAGGCGTGCGCCTGGACGAAGAACCCGGCTCCGCGGCCTCGGGGCTGCGCTTCACCAGGCTTGTCGGCGGCGCTGCTGCGGAGACGGGGGCCAAGATGATCCGTTTAGCCTCACGGCCTAGCCGCTCCAGATGCTCTGGTGTGATCTGATCGTCGACCACCAGGATATCGAAATCCGAGAGGTGTGCAAAGCGATTCAGCGAGTGATGGCCGATCTTTGAGCTATCGATCGCCAGAATCTTCTGAGAAGCGGCCTGCATCATATAGCGCTTAATCTCTGACTGATGAATATTCGCATCAGAGACCGAGCCATCCTCTCCCATTGCGCTGCTGGTAATAAAAGCTTTATCAGCATGCAATGAACGCAGCTTCTCGATCACTGAAATGCCGGTGATCAATTGAGGAGCCAGCTCCAGGGTTCCCCCGAGTACATAGACCTGGATACCTGTCTTACCCAGCAAACTATTGACCACCATGATCCCATTGGTCACCACCAGGATACCACTTTCATCGGGCAGAGCGGCGGCGCAGGCTGCCATCGTGGTCCCTGCATCCATCAGCAAAATCTCGCCAGGCTGCACCAGGGCAGCACAAGCGCGGGCAATGGCCTCCTTCTTCTCGCGATTCTGAACTGCGCGTTGAGAGATGGCCACATCCTCGCTACGCCCCGTAGCAATCGCGCCGCCGAAGGTTCGTTTCAGAATACCCAGCTCCTCTAACTTTTTCAGATCGCGGCGGATCGTCATCTCCGAGACCTGCAACCGGCGGCTGAGGTTGGCTGTTGAGACCGTACCCTCCTGCAAGACAATCTCAGCGATTGTCTTACGCCTTACCTCGGAGAGAACCCAACTCTTATCAGATACTGGCTCTTCTCCATCTGGCGTACTCATAATCACTCTCCCAGAACTGGCCCAACAGAGATAGCCGGCAAAGCAAAGGGCAGGCCCAGACGGCGTAGCGCGCCCGCGCACCAGCCGGTTCCGGGCCGCGCAGCGCGGCGCTGCCGCGAGGGCCTCAGCAGCTAGCTAGAGAGCATAGTCGAAACTCGCCTCGCTGTCAACGGTTTTCTTGTGCCCAAAGCAGGCGCTGCCGCCGAGCGAAGGAAGCCTTTCCTTTCCCTTCTGGCCGGGCTTTAACCCCCCAGCCGTTCACTCGCCCTGGACAGCGCCCGCTGTCAAGCCACGGATAAACGCCCTGCCGGTAGCGAAACCAAAGGCGATGCTTGGCAGCAGCAAGACCACCGTAGCGGCGGCCAAGCTGCCCCAATCCACATTAGCATACTTGATAAAATCAAGGATAGCAACAGGAGCCGTAACCGTCTCATTGCCGGTCAGCACCAGAGCAAAGAGGAACTCGGTCCAGGTCATCATAAAGACCAGAATCGTCGTCGCGACTATACCCTGACGAGCCAGTGGCAAAGAGACATGCCAGAAAACCTGCAAGCGGCTTGCTCCATCGACAATAGCCGCCTCCTCGATCGCCCGCGGCACCTCGGCGAAGAAGCCAAAGAGAGAAGTCATAGCGATTGGCAAGCCAATGACCTGGTAGGCCAGCATCATCCCCGGAAAAGTATTAAGTAGCTCCAGGCGGCGGAAGACCACAAAGAGCGGCACCAGCAGGATCAGCCCCGGCAAGACGCGCACCGCCAGATTGTAGGTCAACATCAGGCGGAAAAAAGCATGCTGGAGTTGCCTCACAATCGCATAGGCGGCGGGCAGAGCCACAACCATTGTCAGTAGCGTCGCGCCGCTATCGATCAGCACGCTATGCCAGAGGCTCGCGAAGAAAGAAGACTCTACCACCGCCACATAGTTAGCCAGAGTCGGACTAAAGGGTCCGGCGCTGAAGATGCTCTCACTCGGCTTCAGCGAGAGTAACAAGAGCCAGACAAGGGGACCGACGATAAAGAGCAGGAGGACTACGGTGACTAGAAAGCGCAGCGTGCTCATGAGCACCTGGCGCCACCAGCGCTGACGGCGCCGAAGCTGAACAGCCTGCTGTCGCTCGCTCTCGCCCGCTAAACTCGCAGCGGGCCAAGTTTGCTTGAAACTCATATCTTCACCATCCCGCGACGCAGCCCGGCAATCAACACCAGGGCAGGAATGAGCATCACGCCCATCAGAATGACGAGCAGCGCCGCCGCATAGCTCAGATTGAAATACTCGAAGCCTTGCACGAAGGCATACAGATCCAGTGGTTCTGTGGCCGTGCCTGGTCCCCCACCAGTCATCGAATAGATCAACGGCAGCAGCGCCAGATAATTGACAATTTCCAGCAGGGTCACCGTCAGCAGAGGCGTGCGCAGCAGCGGCAGCGTGATATAGCGCACCGTCTGCCACTGATTGGCCCCATCGATCAGGGCCGCCTCATAGGGTTCAGCGGGCAAGGAGCGGACCGCTGCCAGCAGGAAAACAAAGGCAAAGGGCGTCCACTCCCAAACATCGGCCACCGTGACCGCGATCAGAGCCGTCTGGCCATTATCCAGCCAGGCCACCGCCGGCAAATGGAAGACCGCGAGCAGGGAATCGATGCCTCCGAGATGAGGCGTGAAAAACATCAGCCACAAGAAGCCGGTCACAATCGGCGAGGCGAACATTGGCACGAGCAGCAGCGCTTGCAACAGAGCCGGCAAGCGACTCCGCTGAAAGAGAAGAGCGAGCAGCAAGCCCAAGGTCACCTCTAGAATCACAGGGACCGTGATAAAATAGAGCGTCAGTTTCAGACTCGACCAGAAAGTCGCGTCCTTAAGGGCCTGCAGGTACTGGCTCAGGCCAGCGAACGAGAGAGGCGCCGGGGCCAGCAAATCGACATTGAGCAGACTCATCACAACGCCAAAGCCCAGCGCCAACAAGGTGAAGGCCAACATAACCAGGCTGTACGGGGTCAGAAAGACCCCATACAGCAGCTTCTCCGCAGAGAGTGGCCGGCGCCTCGGACCACTGAGCCGACGCTTACTGGTCGGCTGCGGCTGCCCATCTGATTCGGGCAAAAGAGAGACAGCATCTTGCTTCCCAGCCACGAGGAGCCGGCTCCGCCTCTTGAGCGATTCCGCCATAGCGCTTGGTCCCTTCCTCATGCTTACTTGCGCGATAACAGGCTTGGCTCTCTACTCGGGCACGCGCACGATGGTCTTGAGAGGCTTCAAATACTCCTTTTGTTGCAGGAAGGCCGGCAAACGGCGCAGCCCGATAGTTGTACCCAGGAAGATAGGCAACCGCTCACGGTTGCGCTGCAAGATGGCAATAGCGGCGGGCATAACATTGGCGTAGCGGAAGATACCGCGCACCGTAATGCCGCGCAAACTCAAATCCAGGCCATCAAGCAGCATGGAGGCGGCCTCTCCCAGGCCGATCAATGCCAACACGCCCCCACGCTTGACCCACTGCTGAGCCAGGCGCAGGCCCCCGGCGCTACCGGAACACTCCAGGACCGCATCGCAGTCGTCGAGCGCTGGAGGCGACTGGACGTAGGCCTCCAAACCAATCTGACGCGCGGCAGCAACACGGTCCTCGCGAACGTCCACCAGGGTGACCTGTCCGCCTGCACTCTCTGCCGCCAGCGCGGCCAGGATACCTACCGGCCCGGCGCCGACGATACCCACACGGGTGCCGATCCCGATGCGCGCCTCACGGACAGCATAGACGCCGACTGACAAAGGCTCGGCCAGCGCTGCCTCATCGGTAGTCAGGCCCGGCGCCAAATAGGTAAACTCGGCTGGATGCAACACATACTCCTGCATCGCGCCGTCAACGGGAGGCGTGGCAAAGAAACGCACCTCGGGACAGAGATTATAAGCGCCCGTACGGCAATAGTGGCACTTGCCGCAAGGAATGCCCGGCTCCAGAGCCACGACGGCCCCAACCGGAAAGCCGTGGACACCGGAGCCAACGGCGTCCACTGTGCCCGCGACCTCGTGTCCAAGCACCATTGGCGCTTGGACGACGAAATGGCCAATAGCTCCCTCCTGATAGTAGTGGACATCTGAGCCGCAGATGCCGACCGAGCGCACCGCGACGCGCACATAGCCAGGAGGGGGCGACGGAGGCTCTGGGCGCTCTTCGATTTCCAGCATACCTCGACCCTTTAGAACTGCGGCTAACATTCGATGCAACCTCCTCTCTGTGTCAAGTTCAGAACCTGTCTGGCTCGGACCCACTCCGTGCTTGATGACCAGCCAGCCAGCCGGCCAGCACAGCAGAGCTGGCCGGCTACCTAAGAACAGGGTGACCTGTGGGCCTCCTGCTCTCGGAGCTAGGGCGGTGGCCTGAAGATCACCCGCTGAAGCTAGGAACTGGGATGGGTGGCCAGATAAGAAGCGGCTTGCTGCTGGGCTGCGGCAAGAGCGGCCTGGGGACTGAGCTGGCCTGTAATGGCCTGTGTCACTGCTACAGAGACATAGTCGCCAATCACATCAAAGGAAGGCGTGATCACAAAGTGGTTGAGGTCAAGATGAGGAGTATCGGCTTTAAAAGCCGCCAGCAGATCAGGCCTCACGAACTCTTTGAACTTCGGATCATTAAAGGTCGATTGCCGTGTCACCCCGATGTACTGGCCATTCTTGGCGGCCTGCAGTTGGATTTCGGGGGACGTGCTCCAGACCATGAATTTGATCGCGGCCTCCTTGTTACGCGAACCTTTGGCGAGAAACCACATCTGGGTATCGAAGCCGGGATACTGTCCGGCAGGCCCGCGCGGCGCCGGGGCAAAGCCAACCTTATCCCCCAGAGCACTCACCATTTCCTGACCAAAGGCAATGTCGTCAACCAGCATCGCTGCTCGCCCAGCTTTAAAGGTAGCGGTAGTCTCGGGAAAGTCAAAGGCCGCCGAGCCGGAGGGCGTGTAGTGCTTGAGGAAGAACTCACTGTAGACCTCTAAGCCCTTAATAGCGGCTGGGCTTGTTAGGTCAGCCGCCAACTTCCCTGCAGGTACCGGGCCGCCCGGCTGCTGACCCTGATAATAGTGGCCGCCTTCCCCGTAAAAGAAGATATTGAAGATCCAGATATTGGCATGCACGCCGCGTTTGCCACGCAGGACAATCGCAGGTATGGACGTACTATTGACCTGAGCACAGACCGCTAAAAGTTCATCAATGGTTTCAGGAACACTGGCGTGATGCTCTGCGAGAATGTCTTTGCGATACATGAGAATGTTGGTATCGAGCAAGGTTGGCAGGCCATAGCGCTTACCCTGCCAGAGGGTGGCCTGCCAGCAGGCAGGGATGAAATCAGAGGGATTGAATTGCTTTCCGACAAGAGAGGTATCGGCCAGATAGCTATCAAGCGGCTCTATCCAGCCCGCTGTTTCCCAACGCGGCAGTTGGCTCACACCGCCCCAGGTGACATCAAGGGAGCCGTCGCCGGCAGCCAGAGCGACTGAAGCTTTATTAGTGATCTCCGTTTCAGAAATAACCTGATAGTTGACCTTGATCCCCGTCTCCTTCTCGAAGAGAGGCACCAGGGGCGCTAGCCCTTCCCCTTGCGGGTTGGCATCAGCAAAAACCGTGATCTGGCTGCTTCCGCCGGAACTAGAGCCGCAGGCCGAAAGCACCATCCCTGTCCACAAGGGCGCTGTGGTGAGCGCTAATCCTCCTTGCGCGAGGCGCTTGAGAAGCCCACGCCGAGTCACTGTCTGCGTCATGAGATCCCCCTGAGTTGTAGCTAGTCGTGCTTGCGACCGATTTCGAACACATGCTAACATACTAGAACACAATCGAACTACGAAAAGCATACCTGAAAGGGAGTATTCTGTCAAGGGAAGAGGCGGCTTTTTGACCTTTGCCTCTTGAGCAGAGCTTGCGAGTCAGGAAAATAGTAACTTCAACCAGCACATCCTGAGACGAGGAGAGGCTCGCTGAAGGTGTTCTAATATGTTAGAGTTGAGATGGCTAAGGTAAGCGGCGTCTGGGGCGCCCCTGGCCAGGCAGGCTATGCTCTTCGACGAGTCCGCAACTGGCTGTCAAGCTGTCTTTCGCCTCAACCTGTGCCAAAGTTTTCTGTCGAGAAAGAGATGTGGGAGAGGGCTGCTGTCGCCGAAATCCTGCTCCAGGCATGGTGGACCGAACTTCTCCCCCCTCTTGACAATCCATTGACCCAGTGGTAATATTTTGACTGACCAGTCATGACTGGTCAGTCAAAATTCTTCCTGATAGTCATTTTCTAAAAAGCTGGTCAGATTATAGACAGCCGGTCAATGAGGGAGGAGGTGCACTGATGCCGCCTTCGACCGCGCCGCGCTCATGGAAGGAGAAGCAGCGGCAGGAGCGTGAGGCGCTCATTCTGCAAGCCGCCGAGGAGGTCTTCTGCGAAAAAGGCTATCATGAGGCCTCGATCGATGAGATCGCCGCGCGTGTAGGGATCGCTAAGGGAACAGTCTATCTCCATTTCCCTAGCAAGGAGGACCTGCTGGCGGCTCTCTTCCGCCGTGATACTGAGCAGGTGATTGCTGAGGTGGAGGCCATTGCGGCGGTCCCGGGCCGCTCGGCGCGTGAGAAGCTCGAGGAGATCCTGCACCTCCTCTACGGAGAACTCTTTAAAAAGCGCACACGCCTGTTCTACAGCATGTATAACAGCCCTGAGATGGGCGCTCTGCTGGCCAAAAAGGAGCAGATGCATGCACATTGGGAGCAGCTGACGAGTCGTCTTGAGGGCCTCCTGGCCGAAGGGCAGGCCGCCGGCGAGTTCAATCCCGAGCTGCCGACCAGTGTCATGCTGAGCCTCTTTCTGAACCTGGTATCGGTGCGGGGCTATGAGCGGCTGGTGGTGCGGGAAGGCCTGGCCCCCGCCGAGGTAGCGCGCTATCTGGCTCACATTTACTTTAAAGGAATCGCTGCTGAGCACTAGGAATGCTGAGTGTGGCGATTGCGGAAGAGAGAGGAGAGGAGTCGTCTCTATGGAATCAATGACGCCTTCGGCTGGCTCTAGTTCGATGAAGGAGCAGTCTGTTGGGACGAAGACTGTCGCGGCCAGCGCGGCGGTGGTTGAACAGCCGCGCTTTTCGGCGCGCGAGACGGTGCTAACCATGGCCGGCGTACTGATGGTGATGCTGCTAGCCTCGCTGGACCAAACGATCGTCTCAACGGCCATGCCCCACATTATCGCTGAGCTGCAGGGCTTTGATCGCTATACCTGGGTCTCGACGGCCTACTTGCTGGCGTCAACGGTCATGGTGCCGATCTATGGCAAGCTCTCGGACCTGGTGGGTCGCAAGCCGATTTTCTTGTTTGGAGTGGTGATCTTTCTCCTCGGTTCGGCCCTTTCAGGGGCGGCCCAGTCCATGAATCAGCTGATCGCCTTTCGCGCCTTCCAGGGCCTGGGAGCCGGCGCCCTCTTACCGATTGCGATGGCTATCGTCGGCGATCTGTTTACGCCGCGTGAGCGTGGGAAGTGGCAGGGACTGACGGGTGCGATCTGGGGGCTTTCCTCGATTATTGGTCCTACCCTGGGCGGCTGGATTACGCAAAATACAAGCTGGCGTTGGGTCTTCTACGTTAATCTTCCCATTGGCCTTGTGGCCCTGCTGGTGTTGATTTTCCTCATGCCAGCTCTGCGCGGCAAGAACCGCCAGGTCTCGATCGACTACCTGGGCGCTGTGCTGCTCGTGCTGGGGGCGCTGCCGTTGCTGCTCGGCTTCTCGCTGGCCGGCAACCAATATGATTGGCTCTCGCCGCAGATTATCGGACTGTTGACGGCGGCAGTCGTTTTCCTGGCCGCCTTCCTGCTCTATGAAGCTCATCTGGAGCGCCGTCAGGGCCAGCCCATTATTGAACCTGGACTGTTTAAAAATAGCATCTTTACGGTGAGCACCATTGTAACGGTCATCTTTGGTATGGGCCTCTTTGGAAGTGTCTACTTCATTCCGCTCTTTGTACAGGGTGTTGTGGGGACGACAGCGACTAATAGCGGGCTGATTTTGACGCCGTTGATGCTCACCTCGGTGGCTGGCAGCGTGCTCTCCGGTCAGCTTGTCTCGCGCATCGGCAAATACAAATGGATCGCCATCACGGGCATGGCCATCAGCGTGATCGGCTCCTACTTACTGACGCGTCTGGATGTCCATTCGACCAATACGGATGTCTTGATCGCGATGCTGGTCTTGGGCTTGGGGATGGGCTTCGGAATGTCACTCTATACGCTGGTGGTCCAGAATGCCATGCCGCTACATAAGATTGGACAGGCCACCTCGGCAATGGTCTTTTTCCGCCAGATTGGGGCGACCGTTGGTCTGGCGGCGATGGGGTCGATCATGACCTCGGCCTATCAGCCAGCCTTTAATCAGGCGCTGCCGGCACTGGTCAAGCAGATGGTGCCTGTGCGCTTCCTGTCGGCGTTCAATAATCCAGAGATCCTCCTCTCGGATGATGCACGCCAGCAGATGCAGCACGCCGCCGCGGCCTTCGGTCCTCGGGGACAGCAGGTGCTGGCGATGATTCTTGAGGCGGTCAAGACGGGTCTGGCTCAAGGTATTCACAATGTCTTTGTGCTAAGCTTTGCACTGATGGTGGTGGCGCTGGTCGCGGTATTCTTCCTGAAGGAGATCAAGCTGCGCGACCGGCGGCGCCCTCAGTCGCAGGAAGCGGGCCAGGGCGAAGAGCTGCCGGCTTCTGAGGCCGGCGAGCTGGTCGGCTTGATCTAAGAGTCTCCTTCTCTTCTTGTCTTGCCTTACCGGTGTCTTCCCCTCATCGGTGCCAGAGAGGGCGAGGCGGGAGTAGCCCGCTTCCGCCCTCTCTGGTTTTGCCCGGCTGTGCTCCCCCCCACTTTGCTCAACGCCCTGCGCCTTCTTGCTCTCACTCGTCTGCTGACTGACCAGCTAGCTCCTCACTGGCCTCGCTTGCCAACAGCCTGCTTACTGTCGGATTGCCGTCTCAGGTGGCTAGGGCAAGTTGTTGCGCAGCTTATAGACCTTGATGGCCACTTGCAGGCTGAGCCAGTTGCTGCGATCCTGCAGATCGATGTCGCACAGCGATTGTAGACGCTCCAGGCGCTGGATCAATGTATTTCTATGAATAAAGAGGCGACTGGCGGTTTTCGTCAGATTGCCAGCACATTCCAGGTATGTTTCCAGAGTAGAAAGCAGATCAGTGCCCTTGCGGCGGTCGTAGTGAGCGATGCGGGCGATCTGCTCCTGGTAGCTATCGCGCAGATCGTCCATGCGAGCGATTTTATAGAGATAGCGATAGATCCCCAAATCATTGAAATGGGTCACGCCACCATCGCCATTGAGGCTGCGGCCCATTTGGAGGGCCTCGCGTGCCTCGGCGGCGCTGCGCCGGTAATCGGCGAGCTGCTGACAGGGGTTGCCGATCCCGACGGAGAGGCGCAGGGGCTGCTCCTGGTGGATCTGATGGACCAGCTCACGCAGCCAGCTTTTCAAGCGGGCATTCCAGGAGGGGCTAAGTGCGGCGGAAGGAGAGGGGCGAGGCTGGCCACTATCCTCGTGGGGCAGGCGGACCAGGCAGGTCAGGGTCCGTTCCTGCTCATGGAGCAGTGAACCGGGATAAGCGTCTTGCAAGCGGCGCCGAATCAGGCTGCAGGTGCGCTTATAGGCTGTCTGGCGCTCTTCCTCGCTCAGGGCCGAGCGCAGTCCGCTGCCGGTGCTGCCCTCGGCGGGAAGTAGCTCAAAGAGGACGACCGTATGGGGGCGCTCCAGGTCGCAGCCGAGCAACTTCGCGCGCTGCTTCAGAGCTTCCTCCGACTCGTAGGCGCCGCCGAGCAGCTCATCGAAGAAGGCCTTGACCAGGTTTTTCTGTGTCAACAGGTCGACCAACTGGCTATTCTTGATGGCGATAGCGGCCTGATTAGCGATTGTGCTCAGGAGGGCCTGATCCTCAGGGCTGGGGCGTCGGGCCTTGCGGAAATAGCAATTGATCAGACCCAGGTGCTCGGTGCCCGACACCAGAGGGGCTGAGAGCAACGTCCGGTGTTGACCATCCTTCAGAAGATTGAAGCCCTCGAAGCTCAGCGCCTGATAGTCGCTGCTCTGGAGGCCGAGAGAGCCATCGAGACCGCAGGGAGCGGTCGCGGCGGGCGGCAGCAGCGTGCTTACGAAACCTGGACCACCTGCCACAGCGGGACCACCTGGACTGGCAACGGTGGCGCTCGCTGGACCCCCGCTGCACTCGCGCGGCGTCTCCTGGGGGCGCTCTCCATCGCTGGCTGGCAGCCGCGAATGCTCACGTTCTGTCAGGCCCGAAGCCACGGCGCGCACCGTCAAGCGACCGCGCGCCTGGTCCACCAGCATAATCGCGCACAGATCGGCTTCCATAATCTGAGCGGTCAGAGCAGCCAGCGAGCGTAGCATCTCGTCAAGATAGAGGCCGGAGCTAATCGTCTGACTCAGCACCGAAAGGCTGGTCAGAATGTTCAGTTTGCGCCTTGTATGCTCGTACAGCCGGGCATTTTCAATGGCGCCGGCGACTAGGGCCGCTGTATTGCAGACAAAGCGCTGCTGCTCCTCGTTGAAAGTGGCTGGCGCAGCGGTATTCATCGAGAGCACCCCGATGAGCTGGCGCTCGCGGCTCACAATAGGGACCGTCATCACCGACTGGAACTCTTCGCGGTCCAGTTCTGGTACCACATAGAAGCGGGGATCGCTGCGCGCCTGCTCCTTGAGAATAACAGGCTCGAGCGTGGTAGCCACCCAGCCGGCGATGCCCTGACCCAGGGCCAGTTCGATCTTGCCGCTAAAGCGCGCGTACGGCTCACTGGCGCTGGCCAACACGAGGCGCTCGTGGTCAGGATCATAGAGATAGAGAAAGGCGGCGTGACAGGAGACGGCCCGTACGATAGCATCGACAAGACGGTGCAAGATCTCGTCGAGCTTGAGCGTCGAGCCAACGGCGGCGATAATCTCATTGAGTAGGGCGTACTCTTGCGATTTGGTGGCCAGGGCCTCGCGCAGCCGGCTGTTTTCCCTCCGCAGCTCCTCCAGCTCACAGCTCTCCTGCTCCGCCTGACGTTTACTCCCGGCGCGAGCCGGGGCCGTTCGGGATACCATGCCGACCTCCTGAAGGACAGAGATAAACTGCTGCCTTATCCACCGTGGCGAGCACGCGCCAAGCTCTCTGCCTCACTCTCTCTCAGTGCCCCCAGGCCTCTGCTCTGGCTCATCCCGTTGGCGCGCTCGCCGGTCTGTAGCCAATAGCTGTATGATGTCTATATGTGTGCATTGTAACCACTCAATGGGAGGAGCGTCTAGAGGAGTGGACTCCTTTCCCTGGTCAAAACTGCCCATAAGTATTTATGGCTTTTTTATCGGCCCTTGCCGGCTGGAGCCGCTGGCTTGGTCGACTGCTTGCTTTGGCAAGCAAGCAGCTAGGGCCGTGACAGGAAAGCAGTGATGCTGGTATAATAAAGCTGGAATTAGCTCATCCTTCGTACGCTCCGGAGAGGCGGCCAGGTGGTTCAGCTTGCACTCTGCCAAACACCTCTTATCCCTACTGAATGCCGCCCAACGCAAGGTTCTCCCAGGGTGCCTCCTGCGGTGGAATGGTGCAACGCGAGCGAGGAAGGTCGAGGATGACGGCCCTTTTCGGCGTATGAAACTCGCACGTGAGCGAACGAGGAGCGTCCCACTAGTTTTTCTCCAGGAGATAGCAGCATGTCTGACATCGTCACTATTCCTGAAGAACGGGGCATAGAGATCCACGGCATCGAACGGGTAGCCCCTACTGCTCGCACTCATGTGCGCATCTTTGACAATTTCACCATGTGGCTCTCGGCCAACCTGGTGATCTCGACGGTGGCGGTTGGGGCCCTGGCCAACCTGGTCTTTGGCCTGGGCTTCTGGGATGGCCTGGCCGCGATCGTGATCTTTAATGCCCTGGGCGTGCTTCCCGTCGCCTTCTTCTCGACGCTCGGACCCAAGCTTGGCCTGCGCCAAATGACCATCTCGCGCTTCTCTTTCGGCTGGGTCGGCGGGATTGTGATGGCCCTCTTCAACGTGGCCGCGTGCATTGGCTGGTCGGCGGTCAATGTCATTGTCGGCGGCCAGTTGGTAGCGGCACTGAGCAATGGCGCGGTCCCGCGCTGGGCAGGTATTCTCGTCATCGCGCTGCTGACCACGCTGGTCAGTATCTATGGCTACCGCTACGTCCATCGCTATGAGCGCTTCGCCTGGATTCCGATGGCCATCATCTTTGCCATCATCACCGTGGTAGCGGCGCCGCACATGAAAATCGTTCCCACGCCGGTGATGGGCGCGGCCTGGTTTGCCTCGCTGATCTCCTTCGGCGGTGCTGTCTACGGCTTTGCCACCGGCTGGAGTTCCTATGCTGCCGACTACAATGTTCGCCAGCCGGAGGAGACCCCGGCCAGCCGGGTTTTCTGGCTGACCTTCTTTGGGGTCTTCCTGCCCTGTGTGGTTCTGGAAACCTTGGGCATGCTCTTGACAAGCTGGATTCCCAAAAGCGGAGGGGAGCTGTTGGCGGGGGTGCTACAGCCTCTGGGCGGCTTCGGGACCTTCCTGCTGGTGCTGCTGGCCCTCAGCGTGGTGGCCAACAATATTCCCAACGACTACAGCCTTGGCCTCTCAATCCAGGTGGTTGGCAAATCACTGCAGCGCGTGCCGCGCGCGGTCTGGACCCTGATCGGGGCAGTGATCTACGTGGCTATCGCCCTGCCCGCCGCCCAGAACTTTAACCAGACCCTGGAGAATTTCCTCCTGCTGATCGCCTACTGGTTGGGTCCCTGGTCGGTCATTCTGATCCTCGAGCACTTTGTTTTCCGTCACGGCGTCTACAACGTCGACGACTGGAACACACCCGAGAAGCTACCGGTTGGCTGGGCGGCCCTGGTGGCGCTGGTCATCGGACTGGTCGGTGTGGCGCTGGGTGCTGCACAGGTCTACTATGTCGGTCCGCTGGCGAAGCTGGTCAATCCGCCCTATGGAATGGATATCGGCTTCGAGCTAGGGATTGCGCTGGCGGCCATTGCCTATCTGCTGCTGCGTCCTATTGAGCTGCGTCGCAATGGGCGCTGAGCGGCAAACGCATCAACCAAGAAGGGCTTGCTGACAGCCTTAACTGGCGCTCGTTGCCAGTCACGGCTAGCTCACGGTGATGGCCGCGCTTGGCCAGGTTCAGGGGCAGGCGGCAGATACAGAACCGCTCTCGGGCCGCCTGCCCCTCATTGCCTCTCCTTCTGCCTGGCGCGCCCGGATCATAGCAGGCGTCCACCAGGCTGACTGGTTGCTGCGCTAGTGCTCTCTTGCGACTCATGCGGATCAACCTCATCACCTACTCAGCGAGGAAAAACCATGCCTTATGATTTACTAGTGCGTCATGCGCGCATCCATCGTATGGATACGCTTGTTGATATAGCCATTCAGAACGGGCACTTTGTCCGTATTGCGCCGGAGCTCCCCAAGGATAGCGCCACTCGCGAGATCGATGCCGCAGGACGTCTGGTCTCGCCGCCTTTCATCGATGCCCATGTCCACCTTGACGCCGTCTTGACAGTTGGCCAGCCGCGCTACAACAGTAGCGGTACCCTCCTGGAAGGCATTCAGATCTGGAGCGAGCGCAAGCCGAGTCTCAGCCGTGAGGACGTCAAGCGTCGCGCTCTGGAAGCCATTCGCTGGGAAGTTGCCCAGGGCACGCTTTACATTCGCAGCCATGTCGATGTCTGTGATCCCTCGCTGACGGCTCTGCACGCACTCCTTGAAGTGCGGGAGGAGGTACGTGACATCTGCGAACTGCAGCTAGTAGCCTTTCCTCAGGATGGTATTTTCTCCTTTCCCAACGGCCCGGAGCTGATGCGCCGTGCCCTGGAGTTGGGCTGTGATCTGGTCGGTGGCATTCCCCACTACGAATGGACGCGCGACCTGGGGGTGGAAGATGTCCGTTATGCTTTTGCCCTGGCGCGCGAGTTCAATCGCGACATTGACTGTCACTGCGATGAAACCGATGATCCACAGTCGCGCTTTACCGAAGTCATGGCGGCGGAGGCGCTCAGTGCTGGCTGGCAGGGGCGAGTGACGGCCAGTCACTGTACGGCCATGCATTCGTACGATAATGCTTATGCCTTCAAGCTCTTGCGCCTGCTGGCGCGGGCCCGCGTCAATGTCATTGCCAATCCCTTTGATAACGTCGTGCTGCAGGGACGCTTTGACACCTATCCGAAGCGCCGCGGCCTGGCCCGGGTCAAGGAGCTGCTGGAGGCCGGCGTCACGGTGGCTCTGGGCCATGACTCGATTATGGACCCCTGGTTCCCGCTCGGGCGCGGCGATATGCTAGCCGCTGCGCAGCTTGCCCTCTTACTCTGCCACATGAGCGGTTATGAAGAGATCAATACCGTGTTGGATCTGATCACTACCAACGCTGCGCGCGTTTTGCGCATCGAGGACCGCTACGGCATCGAGGAAGGGAAGCCCGCCGATTTTGTGATTCTCGATGCTCCCTCGGCCTTTGAGGCTCTGCGTCTCTTGCCAGCGCGCCTGCATGTCTTCAAGGCAGGGCGCGAGGTGGCAACTACGACGCCCGCCCGCAGCCTCCTGCGCCGAAACGGCGAGAGCGAAGGCAGCGAAGTGACTTTCCGTCTCCCGTCCTCCTGGTCGCCCTCTGCTGGAGAGACCCGGCCACACTGAGCGTCAGAGCATGTTAATAGCTCGCGCCGCCAGGATCGCCAGGACGAGCAGAGACAGCAGGGCCTCTAGCATCATAAGGGTTTTGGCACGGCGCGTCAGTGGCATAGTGTCTGTTGGGCTAAAAGCGGTGGCCGTGGTGAAGGCGAGAAAAAGATAGTCGAGAAAGTGCGGTACCCAACCCCCGCTATTGCCGCCTGCTTGTTGGGGAAAGAGAAAGTCGACGGCGCGATGTCCCCGTTGGTGCCGTCCCACTGGCCCGCCGCCGTCGACTTCCCAGTACCAGAGAGCAAAGACCAGGACATTCGAGGCCCAGAGCAGGCCGGCGGCGCGCAGCAGCACATCGGCCCGTGTGTCGCGCGGCAAGTTGAAGATGAGCAGGGCCACGGCGCTGCCGAGAGCCAGCGTGACGATCGCCAGCAATCCCAAGGCGAGGCGACGCTGCAGGCGGTGAGAGAGCGGTCGCCCGCCCAACCGGGCGAGCAGACTGAAGGCGACGACCACGGCCACAATCAGGCCCTCCAGGGCCAGCGGGAGCCAGTTTGGCCCGAGGGTGAGCCAGGGCGGCAAAACGGCATAGAGGAAGCCGCAGAGCAAGGCTGCGGCCAGGGCCAGCCAGCGGGGTGCAATCTTGCTCGTCCCCTCGCTCTGGCGGTGCTCCCCTTCTACTGGCTGGATTCCCGGCACTCCGTGCGGTCTGCTATGCTCTTCGTCCATTGTTCTCCCCTTCTTGCCTGCTGATCTCAGCAGAGTTTTCACCAGCGACGTGCGGTTCTCGCTTGCCTATCAGGGTAGCGAAGTTGCCATACGCTGGCAAGTCCTGCCCTGGGCACGCTCTTCCGATGATGAGGAGCTGTCTCGCTGCGTGAGAGGAGATCGCGATCTTCTTCTCATTTTTTACACAAGATTGTGAATGATCAGTCATAATAGTAGTGTGAGAGGAGGGAAGCCAGGCCAAGATAATGGCAATATTTTCAGACATGACCAATGGCAGGTGCAAAATAGGCTAGCATCTGCTATAGTAGAAAACAGAAGAGCGGATCGGGAAAGAAGCCTACCGATTGCCGGTGAGGGGGAAGGTAGGGGAGCAGCCTGTAGAGGGG